>NZ_JBEYVS010000039.1:18642-73140 GCF_040644095.1 Streptomyces sp. NPDC047028 | reverse complement strand
AACGGCTCGATCACCGCCCACGATTCATCGGTCAACTCATGACGACGCACCACGAACAGACCAACGACGCCACCACTTTGCGGACACGACCTAGGCCGTCGCCAACCTCGCCCCCGTCACGCCCGCCCGCGCACTCGGACGGTGAACTGACGGAGGCCGGTGTCTGATCGGTGCAGAAACATCCTTTATGGGCGCCAATGGCAGATATCGGAGCCGGTATGTGGAAGCAATATTCCCATCATTTCCAAGAATAGAAATGTCGAGTTCCGCATGTGCCAAGCAGAAAAGAGCAGTCGTGTGCAGGGTTGGGCTTGTATGTGCTGACTGTGCATGATCGATTCGAACCAAATACCTGCTATGTTGATGCATGTCGGGCGGGTCGGCATCTCGCCCTTTTCGGTAGGTGTGACTGCCGTCAGCACGAGACCCTTCGGCAGGCACACCGCCGACCTCCGTACGGCAGACCATTCAGAATATGCGACCCTTTTCCGCACGTATGTGCAGACAGTGGTCCCCTTTCACTCAGGAGATTTCGAATATGGCAGGCATTCATAAGAGGCTCGCTGTTGTCAGCTGTACTGGCGCACTGATCGCAACCTCACTGCTCAGTGGCTCGGCTTACGCGGCGTCATCGCATGCTGGGTCTCATCGTCCGGGCCGTCAGTATGTGGCGACGATAAATGTTCAAGGAGAGACCTTCCGGGTGCGTCTGGTGAAGGCCGACGACGTCGTGGATGCCCGATCCCAGATGAACGGGGAAACTGCCACCCACATAAACGGCAGAATTGTTGCCGGGACCGACGTAAACACCGGCTATTCCTGGCACCTGGATCCTGACGATCTTGATTTCGTGGATATGTCCACCGAAGTATGCGACGGGGTCCCCTCCGATGTCGAGGCCGGGACTGTGACGAGTGACCGCTATTGCCCGTGGAGCGGCAAGGTGACTTCACTTTCTCGACTTCGCTGAAACAGTGTGACGAACCCGGGTCGGGTAAGGAGACGGCGGCCAGCGTGAGCGCGCTGGTCAGCACTCGGACATGGCGCTGGCTCCCGCGGGCGACAGGCTGCGGCCGGGCCCACGGCGGCCGCGATGCGCCGCGCGCTGTGGTGCCGTCGGCAGTCTGAGCGACCGCGTCGTGTGCGCGGTCAGGCGGAGTCGGCGGCACAAGTGAGGGGCGGAGGCCGGCTCGGTCACGATCGACCGCCGCCCCTTTCGTCAGCTGGAAGTTGGAAGGCCGTATCGGCCAGCCCCAGCATCTCCGCGGCGATCGTCGCGGGTTCGCCTTCCTGTGGTCGAAGGGACCGCCGTACCCGCTGAGCGCCTGCCGACGCCACCGCGGGCTTCGTCCGGCATTGGCCCCCGGTGCGTGGGGACAGCGGGAACGTCGTGGCCTGTGCGGATGCCGGTGTGGAGTGGATGGCCGGCTTCGCGCATCTGGACCCGGCGCAGTTCCCGATGGTGTGGGCCCTGGCGCCGTATGGGGATGCGGTCTTCAACCAGCGGCAGGTTCCGCTGCTGCCGGCCGAACTCGACGGGCTTTCGGCCGGCTTGGCCGGCGACTGGGTCGGGCAGACTCGCGAACTGTGCCAGGTCTCGCGCGTGGTCTGCACCTGTGTCTGTAATTCTTGGCGATTGACTGCGGTCAGGCGACCATGTACTTCCCACAGGAATGAACAACGTCGTTTCCTACGCGGCGTACGTTCCGGCTCGATCTCTCGCGGCCCGAGGCCGACCCGACCCGGCCCCAGCCGCACCCCGTCGGAGTGCACAGGGGCCGTCGGCGCGTTACCGCTCGTCGCGCCAACCTGCTCAGTCACGCCCTGGTCGGTGCCACGGTGGTCGAAGACGTCCCAAACCAGACTGTGGCGGCGTTGGATTACGGGGCGGGCGACCGCGAGCGGATACGGTTCCCCCATGACGAATACCGCCCGGACCATGAAACGTACGGGATCCCTCGTCGCGGCCACCGCCGCGGCCGCGCTCGCTTTCCCGGCCCAGGCCCACGCCGCTGCGGTCGCCTGCGGCGGCGGGGTATCGACGCAGAGCATCGGCGCTCGGGGTTGCGTTTCCGCCGAACGCTGGAAGGACGGGAAGATCTTCTGGCGCGACATCACCGCCCACGCTCTCATCACCAACTCCCGCTCCCACGCCTCCTGGGTCGAGTACGAGGCG
This sequence comes from Streptomyces sp. NPDC047028, assembly GCF_040644095.1. Taxonomy (NCBI): domain Bacteria; kingdom Bacillati; phylum Actinomycetota; class Actinomycetes; order Kitasatosporales; family Streptomycetaceae; genus Streptomyces; species Streptomyces sp. NPDC047028. The sequence continues at coordinate 70,964 of NZ_JBEYVS010000039.1, read as the reverse complement.
TACCTCCACGTGCAGGGGGACGGCGACGACTGGATGAAGATGGGCAGCGGCCGGACCCTGGTGCAGCGGCGTTCCACGGTCGGCCCGATCGCCATCGCCACCTCCACCCGCATCTGCGGCCCGGTGAAAATCACGATCCGCGTCCACGTGAGGCCCGCGGGGGGCGCCTGGTCGAACTGGTCCAGCGCGGCGACCTCGCAGTGCCAGACCTGACGCTGACAGACCTCGTACCCCGCAACGCCCCCGCCTCCGCGACCAGGAGGACGGGGGCTCTCGTGTTTCTGCGGGGAATTGTCCCAGCGGCCACGGGACACCTGAGCAGATCCTTCGCCGCCGTCGCGGTCTCCCGCGTCAGACGCGCCTCGAACTCCTCGCATATCTCCACCTCACCGGCTTCCACGAGTCGTCGTATGACTGGACTTGCCGGGGGTACGCGCTGCTCATCAGACGTTCCGAATGAAGGAGGCGGCGTCACATGTCTGCATCTCTGGTGGAGACCGTCGATCTCGAAGCCCCTGTTTCCGTCGCGTGGATGCTGTGGAGCGACGTCACCCGGTGGCCGACCTTTCTGAGTCACGTGGCTGAAGTGCACAAGCTGGACGACCGGTGCTTCTCCTGGCAGTTGAAGCTGGCGGGAGCCGAGAAGTCGTTCGTCGCGGAACTCACGGAGGTGATCCCGGAAGACCGGATCGCCTGGCACACGGTCGACGGCGTCGAACACGCAGGAGTGGTCACGTTCCATCGTCTGAGCGATACGACGAGTCGCGTCACCCTGCAGATCGAGTACGACCCGAAGGGGTTCATCGAGCACCTCGGCGCGCTCACCAATCTCGATGCGACCCTTGCGAACTACGATCTCGGCGAATTTCAGCGGCTGGCCAAGACAGTCGCGGCATCCTGACCCGGCCGAGTGGCACACCCACACGGCGTTACCGGGCCGACCGACTCCACGCACAGTGCAGCGGGTCACTGACGACACCGGCCAAGAACTGTCCGGCGAGGAGATGCGGAAGCCCTTCCACGCGCTATACCCCGCGCGCCTTCTTGGTGATGCCGCGTGCCGCGCCGGCAGAACGGCGCGGCGCGCGGCTCACTCGGCTTGCACTGCTCGGTGGGGCAAGGCCGCGGCGTCGCTGCGGGTGAAGCGTTCGTGCCAGCAGCGCCACCACGCCAGACCAATGTCAACCGTCAACTGCCTCACCCAAAGGGCGATATCAGCTCAAAGCCCGACATCATACAATCGGAGCTGCACCGGCCCTGGACGGTGGTCGTGTCGGCCACCACCACGGCGCTGTTCCTCAGCGGACGTGTACCGTCACCACGTCTGAGGCGTGGAGGCGAACGGGATGCTTGTCGTGCGTGCCGGTCAGCCCGTACAACACCCCACGGAATTCCAGGTTGCCGCGGTGCGCGGACGCACCTCGCGCGGTGACTCGCGCATCGCCTTTGACTGCGCTGCTGCAGATCTCCTGGTGCCACCCCTCGCCGAAGCCGTTCTCCTCCAGACAGAGCTGATGCAGGTAGCCGGCGCTGTCGTCACCGCCGTGGGCCTTGACCGTGATGGTCTGTCCGGCCCGGGCGGTGTGCGGCGCTGTGATCTCCACAGAGCCCTTGGCGAACGCCGGCGCCGCGGCCAGAGCTATCGAGGACAGTCCCAGCGCACCGATCACAGCCATCCGGCCACCCCGCGCCCTCGTCCCGCTCTTCTTCGTCTTCGTCCTGGTCATGGACTTTCCTTCCTAGGGTCTCCTCAAGCGGATGAGACCCAACCCCCATCGCGAAGGCGCCCGGTGCGCCTTGCTGACTACCCAGATGACCTGGTCGCGCCGCACGTTGCACCCGGTTCGCCCCGTTACGGATCCACGACACAACCCGCACCGGGTCCGACGCAGGCAAGGGCCTGAGTTCCCGCATGTCGGCCCCCTGCCGGTAGCCTGTCGCGCGCGGTCGTCGATGGCGGCGTCATCGAGGTGACGGGGCGGTCAAAGGACGGCTCGGCCGCCGTGACCACACCAGCCCGGGCGAGACCGTTTCGGAGATCGACGGCACGGCACGATATCCGCCACGTCAGGTCAGGTTTGGGTGTCACTCATATCGCTGGGCGGCGTTGGTTTCCGCTCGAGCGCGGTTGGCAAGGGCGCCGGCCACCGAAACCCCAAAGGGATCCGCTCTGGTTCAGGAGGCCCTCGCTTGGTGCCTGTGACATTTTGGGGGTATGTCACATGTCCGCCCATGGACCGCCTCCCGCCACTCTCGTCAGCCCGGTCGCCATGGTGGGCCGGCAGCGCACCGTTGACGTGGGGACGGCGGGTTTCGGACCGGAATGGCGAGTGGTAGAGGTCTATGCGGCGCGGCTGCCAACGCAGGACGGGAGTGAGTGCAGTGTCACCGACATGCTCGTCGAAGGCGCGGCTGCGGACGTGGGTTGAGGTGTGATGTCGGCTCGGTACCGGCGCGCCGCCAGGAGCCGGCGGCCCGTGACTCGGCCGCCCGGTCCAGGTGGCGGGCTGCGGGTGGGCTCGTCCGCGGCGCGGTGGGTGTTGGCGGCGACGGTGCTGGGCTCGGGGATGGCGCAGCTGGACGCCACGGTGGTGAACGTGGCGTTGCCGTCCATCGGGCGAAGCCTGCACGCCGGGGTGGGACCGTTGCAGTTGGTGGTGACGGGGTACTCGGTGACGCTGGCCGCGCTCATCCTGCTGGCCGGCATGCTGGGTGACCGGCTCGGGCGGCGGCGGGTGTTCGTGGCCGGGGTGGTGTGGTTCGCTGTGGCGTCGCTGCTGTGTGCGCTGGCCCCGACGGCGGGGATGCTGGTCGGGGCGCGGGCGCTGCAGGGTATCGGAGGCGCGTTGCTCACGCCGGGCAGCCTGGCGATCATCGAGGCAAGCTTCGATCCCACGGAACGGGGCCGGGCGATCGGGGTCTGGTCCGGCTTGGGGGGTGTGGCCGCTGCGGTCGGCCCACTGATCGGCGGGTACCTGGTGCAGACGGTCTCCTGGCGGGCGATCTTCCTGCTCAACCTGCCGCTCGGTGCGGTGGTGTGGTGGCTGGCGGTGCGGCACGTGCCGGAGAGCCGGGACGAGACGGTCACGGGTCGGCTCGACTATCCCGGCGCGATCCTGGCCACCGCTGGGCTTGCCGGGGCGACCTATGCGATGGTCGACGGGACGGCCCGCGGACTGGGCTCGCCCGCGGTAGCGGCCGCGGCACTGGTCGGCATCGTGGGGCTGGGTGGATTCGTGCTGGTCGAGCGACGCAGTGCCCACCCGATGCTGCCGCTGGACATCTTCGCCGCGCGGCAGTTCACGGCCGCCAACCTGGTCACATTCGTCGTCTACGCCGCCCTGGGCGGGGTGTTCTTCCTGCTCGTGGTGGTGCTGCAGGACGCGCTGGGCTACTCGCCGGTCCAGGCAGGCGCCGCGTCGCTTCCGGTGACCGCGCTGATGCTGGGCCTGTCCTCGCGCAGCGGCGCGCTCGCGCAGCGGATCGGCCCGCGGATCCCGCTCACCGTCGGGCCGCTGCTGATCGCGGCCGGGATGCTGTTGATGACCCGCATCGGACCCGGTGCCGGCTACGTGTCGGCCGTGTTGCCCGCGGTGGTGGTGTTCGGCCTCGGCCTGGCGGCCACCGTCGCGCCGGTGACCGCCACGGTTCTCGCTGCCGCCGACTCACGGCACGCCGGCACCGCCTCCGGGGTGAACAACGCGGTGGCCCGTACGGCCGGCCTGCTCGCCGTCGCCCTGCTTCCGCCGATCGCCGGGCTCACCGGTGACACGTTCACCCAGCCTCATGCGCTGGCTACCGGCTTCCATACCGCGATGGTGGTAACCGCCGCCCTCGCCGCGGCAGGGGGCCTTCTCGCCTGGCTGACCATCTCCGACAACGCGCTCGCCGGCACCTCGCCAGACCACCACCCTCCGTCCTGCTCCCTCGCCGGTCCGCCGGCACTCCCACGGCGACCGTCACACTGACCCGATCCGGCCCACAGCAGGCCAGGCCGGCCGTCCGGAACCCACAGGCCGGCTGCGCCTCGCGGCAACCGGCGTACCCCACCCGGCTGCCCTGGGCTGCTTCGCCGCTCTGACGGACCTGATCCCGGTCGTCCACTCAACGGCTCCCTCGCTGGTCGTGAGCCTACGGCACCACCTGCGGGGCATGTTGCTTCTCGGGCTCGTGCAGTAGCCCCCAACGATTCGTCCCCATGGTCGAAGAAGGAGATACGGCGTGATCCTCGACGGCACACCCGCAGCCCCGGCGTGTGGCACCACCCCCGGAGCGGCGGCGCGGAAGCAACGGCTGCGTCGCCGTCTGGAGCGGCTGATCGGGGTCGCGGCCACCGAAGGAAACGATCTCGTACCTCTGCGCAACGGCGATGAGATCTTCCCCGCGATGCTCAGGGCGATCGAGTCGGCCCAGTACACGATCGACCTGATGACGTTCGTGTACTGGCGTGGTCAGATCGCCCGGGACTTCGCCCTCGCGCTCGCCGACCGCGCCCGGGCGGGGGTGCGCGTCCGATTGCTGCTGGACGGCTTCGGCGCCAAGGAGATCGAACAGGAACTGCTGGATCTCATGGACACGGCAGGCGTCCAGGTGGCCTGGTTCCGCAAGCCGGCCTGGCTGTCGCCGTTCAAGCAGAACCACCGCTGCCACCGCAAGGCGCTCATCGTCGACGAGCACACGGCCTTCACGGGTGGCGTCGGTATCGCCGAGGAATGGTGCGGGGACGCCCGCAACCCGGGGGAGTGGCGCGACACACATGTACAGGTGCGTGGGCCGGCCATCGACGGCATCGCGGCCGCGTTCGCGCAGAACTGGGCCGAGTGCCACGACGAACTCTACGACGACCGCGACCGCTTCTGCGAGCACGCGCAGGCCGGCTCGGCGGTCGTCCAGGTCGTACGCGGCTCGGCCAGCATCGGCTGGCAGGACATGCAAACCCTCATCCGCGTCATGCTCACCTCCGCCGAGGAACGCTTTCGCCTCGCCACCGCCTACTTCGCTCCGGACACCTACTTCGTCGAGCTGCTGTGCCGGACCGCACGCCGAGGGGTGCGCGTGGAGATCCTGCTGCCCGGCCCCCACACAGACCAGCGTGCCTGCCAGCTCGCCGGTCAGCACCACTACACACGTCTGCTGGAAGCGGGTGTGCACGTCCGCCAGTACCAGCCGACCATGATGCACGCCAAGATCATCACTGTGGACTCGGTCGCCGCCCTGATCGGATCGACCAACTTCAACCGCCGGTCCATGGACCACGACGAAGAGGTCATGCTCGCTGTCCTGGACGAGGAATTCACCGCCGAACTCGACCGTGACTACGACGCGGACCTCCTGCGCAGCGTCGACATCGACCTCACTCGATGGAGACGGCGCGACGTACTTCAGCGCGCCAAGGAAGCCGCCGTCACCCCGATACGACGATTCCTGTGAGCGGAGCTCCGTCGGGGTGAAGGAAGACAACTGGTCATGGTCGGACGACATGCACCGCATGTACGGCTACGCACCCGGACACGAGCGCGCCGTCGTCAAGCGCAGAGACGACGTTTGCGCCACTGCCCACCTTTCGGGCGAACATCCATCCCCGAGGCGCGGGAAGGCGAAGACGAGAGATCCGACGCGCCTGCAAGGAGGGAACAGTGACCGAATCCGGTGAGAGCGAAGATCTCAGTGAGCCCCGACGCCTGGTACTCCGCAACCGTTCAGACGCTGCGGCGAAGGCGCGCCAGGTTTCCCGGCGCTTCGTGCGGCGGCTCGCTCCTCCGGTCGATGCCAGGGCCGCCCAGGACGTGGACCTCGTCGTCACGGAGCTTGTGACGAACGCGGTGCGGCATGCCCGGGGAATGACGTGCGTGCTGAGCCTCGACGCCCGGCCGGACGCCGTCGAGGTGACCGTTCTCGACTCGGATCCCGAACCGCCTTGTCCCCGGACACCGGACTTCAGCGGTCGTATGGGTGGGTTCGGCTGGCCCGTGGTCCGTCGTCTGGCCAGAAGGGTCACCGTGGTGCTCGTCCCCAACGGCAAGGCGGTCTGCGCGCTCGTCCCCAGGTGAACCGGCTCGGCCTGCGTGGCGGCCGAACACCGGGAGGGGGCGTGCGAAGCCCGCGCAGACAGTCCGTGCTCGTCCTTTCCAACTGGGTCGTGACCGCGTCCAATTCGGCGGTAAGCACCATGAGGTCGGGTACGCCTTGGCAGCCCCGCGCGGCGGCGGGTGAACCCTCCGCGCGGCCGAGCGTCCATTGCTGGGCGACCGCTTCTCCGGCGCGGTACTCGGCGCTTCAGGCCGACCGCACGGACGGAGCCTCGGGGGAGAGGGCTCTTTGTGCCCGCCCAACAGGTGGTTCGAATTTTCGAGGCATAGCCCACAGTCGGCTTTCGGTGTTCTCGGGGTATCCGGAGCCGGGAAGGCTCCTCAAGGCGTCTGTTGCCGTTCGGCAGCAAAGGCCCGGGGACAAGAAAGTAGCCGTGTCTTGCTGCACGGGGAAGGAAGCGGAATGTTCCTGTGGGCGGATACCCCTCCGTGTGCTGACCTCGGGCTCCCCGTGCTGGAGCGGCCCGGCGTTCAGGCAGTCCGGTCGTCCGGCTGCTGGCCCTGGTCGTGTATCTGCCACGCTGCCGCGTGGCAGAACGCCTCGAGACCCTCCAGCAGCGCGGTTCGCTTGTACGCGGGCATATGGGCCAGCACCGCCTGCAGTTCCTGCTCCCGGCGTACGCGTAGGTCGTCCAGGTGTGCCCGACCCCGGGCGCTGAGGTGCAGCCGAATTTCGCGCCGGTCGGCCGCATGGACCACACGCTCGACGAGGCCGGCCGCGACCAGGCGATCGCACAGCCTGCTGGTGGACGGGGGAGTGGACGACAGTGCGTCACTGAGCGTGCGCAGGTTGATTCCGTCCTGGTGCTCCAGGGTGAGCAGGACGCGCATCTGGGAGGCCGACGCCGGAGCGGTGGAGGCCCGGCCCCACAGGACTTCCAGCAACTCTCCGGTCCGCGCGGTCACACGGGCGACCTCGACGGGTTCCGGGCGGGGGCGGAAAGCAGCCACTGTCACACTCTCGCAGGCACTGGGACGGCCGCCAGCCTACTAGGCGCCCTCAGGAGCCAGGGAGGGCTGCGACCGCTCGGACGACTCGGAGCTGCTGAATCGTACGACCTCGTCACCTGAACCAGGTCGGTCAATTGTCCGCCGAAAGATTGGTTTATTTACCATCGTGAACAGATTTGTGACCGCCGAGCGCGCTCTGCGCACGGCGGCGTCCCACGAATTGCTCGACACTGTCCGTCGTGTTCTGGCCGAACAGTACGGCGCGGAGTCGGTGGAGCTCTTCATGGCCGACTACGGCCTGACGGTGCTCCAGTCGGTGACGGTACTGCCGCACACCATGAAGCCGGTTTCCGTGCACAACAGTGTCGTGGGCCGGGCCTTTCGCGCGCAGGAACCGGTCATTGAGGCGGCCTCCGCCCGCCATGCACAGGTCCACCTGCCGGTCAGTGTCCGCGGGGACCGGCTCGGTGTGCTGTCCGTGACCCTGCCGTACGACGGTCAGGCGCAGAGCCTTGTCGGCGAACTCGCCGACATCGCCGAGGTGCTCGGCCACGAGGTGATCGTGGCCGAACGCGACACCGACATCTACCTGCAGGCTCGCCGCAAGGACCGGCTCACGCTGGCCGCCGAGATGCAGTGGCAGCTCCTGCCGGCCCGTTCCTGTTCCCGCTCCGAGTACGAGCTGGGCGCGCAGTTGGAGCCGGCGTACGCGATCTTCGGTGACAACTTCGACTGGTCGGCCACGGCCGACCATCTGATGCTGTACGTCACCAACGGCATGGGCGAGGGCATAGAGGCATCCCTGCTGACGAACCTGGCCATCAACGCCCTCCGCAACGCCCGGCGCGCCGGGATCGCCCTCGCCGACCAAGCGGCCCTCGCCGACCAGGCGGTCTACGCCCACTACCAGGGTCGCTGCTACCTGTCGGTGCTGATGTTCGACTTCGACCTCGCGACGGGCCACGCCACAGTCGTGGACGCCGGCTCCCCGCAACTCCTGCGGCTGCGCGACGGCAAGGTGGAGCGCGTCCCCTTCGAGGCGCAGCTTCCGCTGGGCATGTTCGAGGAAACCGACTACGTGGCTCAGGACTTCCGGGTCGAACCCGGTGACCGACTCCTCTTCGTCAGCGACGGGGTGTACGCGGTCGGCGACTCCCGGGGGGAGGCGTACGGCGACGTCGCGCTCGCGCGGGCGATCCAGGCCACCCGGCTGCTGCCGGCCGCCGAAGTGCCGCGCGCCATCCTGAGCGAGCTGACCGGACACCGCGGTCGGCCGGCCCCCGATGACGACGCCCTCGTCGTCTGCCTCGACTGGCACGGACGCTGACGTGCCCGTGTCGTCCGAAGCGAGATGTGGCGGTCGCGTGTTGTTCGCGCCACGGCCTCGACGCTAACGTTTGTCATGAGGCAATAATTGTCCTCACGGGTCTGGTCGACCGACGGACGCTGAACCTTGAAGAGGAGAAGATGCAGGTGTCGGAGCAAGAGGCGGTCGCGGATACGGCGCGAGAACTGGGGGCTTTCCTGGAACGCCGCCGGGAGCAGATCGCTCAGCGCTGGGCCGATGCCCCGCTGTTCCGTGCGGTGTTCACCGTCTCGCGCGATGAGACCGTGGAGGCGTGCAAGGCGGTGGTGGACGCTCTGTCCGACGTCGCGTCCGCCGGACGGCTGGAGGACATCGCGGCACCCGGATTCGAGACCGTGCGCGAGCAACTCGGCCGTATGTCCGGCGTCCGGACCCGCACGGGATCCGACCCCGCCCAGATCGCGAACGAGGTCGCTGTCCTGCGGCCGCCGGTCGCCGAGCTGTTGCGGGCCGAGTACGCCGATCCCTCCGTCCCCGAGGTGGCAGAGATCCTGCTGGCGCTGACCGCGCTGATGGGCACTCTGCGCCTGGTGGTGATGCAGACGGGACTCAGCGCGGGCGAGGAGCTGATCGCGCGGCAGCGGGAGCAACTCCTCGAAGTGGCCACCCCGGTGATCAACCTGTGGGAAGGCGTCGTCGCCGTGCCCCTGATCGGCACGCTGGACAGCGCCCGCAGCCAGGTTGTCATGGAATCCCTCCTCGAGGGCATCGTCAGCCAGCGTGCTCGCTACGCCATCCTGGACATCACGGGTGTACCCACGGTCGACTCGCTCGTCGCCCAGCATCTGATGAAGACGGTCGCCGCCGCCCGCTTGATGGGCGCCGAGTGCATCGTCTCCGGCATCCGCCCAGCCATCGCACAGACCATCGTGCAGCTCGGCATCGATCTCGGATCCGTCCTCACCCGAGCCTCGCTCGCTGACGCTCTGGCCTACGCGCTTGGTCAGCAGGGCATCGAAGTGTCGCCCCGTGCGAGCGCCCTGTGACCGCTCCTGTCCCGGATCGCTCGCCCGCGGTGCCCGTCCTGGCGCTGGGGAAGACCCTGCTGGTCAGCCTCCAGGGGGAACTGCACGACAGCCTCGCCGAGCAACTCCAGAACGACATCGCCCAGCGCATCGCCGACAGCAAGGCCACCGGCGTCGTCATCGACATCTCCGGAGTGGAGATCGTCGACTCCTTCTTGGGGCGTGTCCTCGCCGAGATCACCGCCGGCGCCGGCCTGCTGGCGGCTCGCACCGTCCTGGCCGGCATGCGACCGGCGGTGGCCATCACCCTGGTCGAGCTGGGCCTCACCCTGCCCGGCCTGGCCACCGCCCTCGACGTGGAACGCGCACTGGAGCTGCTCGCGCGCCCGTCGACGCCGGGCGCTTCCGACAGGCGCGAGAGGGGGACATGATGCCGGCCTCCGACCCCACCACCGTGACACGTCTGCCGATCGGCTCGGACACGGATCTCGCGTGGGTCCGTCAGCAGGTACGTCAGCACGCCGCCGAACTCGGCTTCGGCCTGGTGCAGCAGACGAAGCTGGTCACAGCGGCCAGCGAACTGGCCCGCAACACCTTGGTCCACGGTGGCGGCGGGCATGCGGAGATCCGTCCGCTGTTCCGAGACGCAGTTCGCGGCCTGCGCCTCTCGTTCGTCGACGCAGGGCCGGGAATCCGCGACGTCCGGCTGGCCATGACCGACGGGTACACCACAGGCGGCGGTCTGGGACTCGGTCTGAGCGGCGCCAAACGCCTCGTGAACGAGTTCGAGATCGACACCGAACCCGGCCGAGGCACGACCGTCACCGTCACCGCCTGGGCGACGGGCATCCCCGCAGCTCGTGGGGGGTTGTGATGGCTCGCGTCTGGGACATCCCGGTGCACGACTCCACCCGGGTACGGGATGCCCGGGTGGCGGTCGAGGCGGCAAGTCTCCTCGCCGGCCTGGACCCGCACCGCACCGCGGTCGCCGCCTTGGTCGCCACGGAACTGGCGACCAACCTGCTCAAGCACGCAGGCGGCGGCCGTATCGTGATCGGTCTCGTCGAACCCCTGCGGGAGAAGACCCGCCCTGCGGCGGTGCAGCTCACCGCCCTCGATCACGGCCCCGGCATTCCCGATGTCAACACGGCCATGCGTGACGGCTTCACCACCACCGACGCATCGCTGGGCGCCGGCCTGGGCACGTGCCTGCGCATATCCAGCGCGTTCGACCTGTACAGCACGCACCGGGGCACCGTCGCGGTGGCACGTATCGACCAGGAGCCCGGCACCACCCGGTCGACGAAGGAACGACCGGGCCCGACCGTAGGCGGGATCAACGCACCGCTCGCCGAAGCCGAACAGTCCGGAGACGCTTGGAGCTGCGTCCGCGTAGGCACTTGCCTGACCCTGATGCTCGCCGACGGCCTGGGCCACGGCGCCAGGGCCGCGCACGCGTCCAGCGCAGCGGCCCACGAACTACGGCGCGCCGCGCACTTGCCACCCGCGGAGATTCTGCGCCGGCTGCATCCGGAGCTGCGCCCCACCCGAGGGGCGGCCGTCGCCGTGGCCCAGCTCGACACGGACAGCGGGGAACTGCAGTTCGCCGGAGTCGGCAACATCGGCGCCCGGCTGTACACCACTCGCTCCTGGGAGCACCTCGTCTCCCACCCCGGCATCGTCGGCGCCCAATTCCCGGCGACCGTACCTGTAAAGCTCAGGCCCTGGAGGCCGGGCAGCCTGCTCGTCCTGCACAGCGACGGCCTCCCCAGCCGATGGGCGCCGCCGGAAGATCCCTACCTCCTCACCCACGACCCGGCGGTAGTGGCCGCCACCATCCTGCGGGACGCGAACAGCCCCGCCACCCCCCTACGTGATGACACCAGTGTGGCCGTCCTGGCCTCCGATCCCGCGGAACTGCACCCATGATCACGCCTGACGTCCGGAAGATCACCTCCGTTGCGGAAGCCGCCCACGCCCGGACCTTCGCAGCGCGCCTCACCGCTGCCCTGGGCGCACCCGAGGTCGAGCGGGCCCGATTCCTGACGCTGCTCACAACGCGGCTTCGGCAAGGTCTTGATCAGGGTGGCGCCGAACTCACCCTCACGGTCAGACAGGGCGGCCCCGACGGAGCCTCGCATGTCCGGGCCGTCGTACGACCCACCAGTCCGACGCACGAGCCGGCGCCGCCATGCCGCCTCGCGCTCGCCTGCCCCGGCCCAGTGACTGAGGACCAGTCCGTCGCGGCGGCCCTCGACGACGACCCCGCCGAGGCCGTCCTCGCGGCAGACGAGGAGACCGCGGCGATCCTCACGAGACTGGACGAGACGGAGACGCAACTCGGCCTGCACCGCGAGGAGCTCCACCAGACCAACCAGGGCGTGCTGGCCCTGCACGCCGAACTGGACGCCGCCGCGCTCACCCAGCGGGAACTCCTCGACGCCGAACGCGCCGCGCGCGGCGAGGCGGAAAAGGCACGACGCCTGCTGACCTTCCTCGCCGACGCGAGCGCGGTGGTGACCGCGTCCCTCGACCCCAAGGACATCCTGCGCCGGCTCCCCGAACTAATCGTCCCGGAGTACGCCGGCTACGTCGACGTCTGGATCTTCGACGAGGAGCAGACGGACCGAAACCGTACTCATTCAGTCGCTGCGGTGACCGCCGCCCGCACCGACCGCCCACAGCACGCGGCACCATACCCAGGAGGACTCGCGGGTATCGACGACCTTCCGCCCTCCGCCCTGAACCCCACCGGGCCCGTTCTGAGCATCCCCCTGACCGTCCGCCGGACTCTGGGCGTTCTCACCCTCATCCCACACGGCGGTGACCGCTTCGACGCGGACACCAGCGTCATGCTGGTCGAACTGGCCCGACGCACCGCTGTCGCCCTGGATCACGCACTGCGCTACGAGCAGCACCGGGACACCGCCGACACCCTTCAACGCGCCCAGCTCACCGACTTGCCCACCACCGAAGGGGTCAGCCTGGCCGCCCGCTACCTGCCCGCCACCCGCGGCCTCAACATCGGCGGCGACTGGTACGACGCCTTCTTCCAGCCCGACGGAAGCCTGCTGGCAGTCATAGGAGACGTCACCGGGCACGGGCTGCGCGCCGCAGTGATCATGGGCCAGCTGCGCACCGCTCTGCGCGCCTACGCCGTCGAGAACGACAGCCCCGCCCAGATCCTCACCCGCCTGCACCGCATGCTGTGCCACCAGCAGCCGAACCTGTACGCGACCGCCATGATCGCCCGCATCCGGCCCGGCGACCCCCAGGTCGTGTGGGCCGCAGCCGGACATCCGCCTGCCCTGGTCCGGGCGCCCGACGGCAACGTGCGCGTGCTGGACGCCAAACCGGGAGTGATGCTGGGAGTTCCGCTGGCCTTCGAGTACCAGGACGACACAGCCGAACTGCCCACTGGTTCCACACTCGTCCTGTACACCGACGGCCTGGTGGAAAGGCGGGCCCACGGCCTCGACCCGGGTATCGAGCTGCTCAGCCGGACCCTGGCCGCTCTGCACGACACCGACCTGAAAGATCTCGAAACGTGCGCCGAGTCGCTCCTCAAGCCGCTCGTGCACGACTCCGAACGCGACGACGACGTCTGCCTCTTGATGTGCCACACCACGTCGCAACCGGCGCAGGACACAGCATCATCACATCCTCGCAGCGCCGGGACGTGACCCTGCCGCGCACCCCGCAAACGCCCCTGATGATCCTGCCCGACACAATCGGTGCCCATTTGGAGCCGGAGCATCGAAGCCTCCGCCGCACCATCGACAGAGCATGGCTCATTCCTGAAGGGCCCTGACCCTCACCGCACGTCCGGCAACTCACCCCGACGAAGCAGCTCTCTCCTCCGAGCAGCGAGGAAGGCCTTCATCCCGCGATTCAGTGCGGACCGCTCAGCGTGCTCCATGCCTGTCAGGGCAACCGCCAGAGCCCGGGCCCGCCGCGCTGCCACATCGTCCAGCACACGCCGTCCCTGCGGCGTGAGACCCAGCTGGACCTGGCGGCGCTTCTCCGGATGCAGCGCACGCTCCAGCATGCCGGCCGCCTCCAGCCGGTCACAGAGTCGGCTGGCCGTGGGCAGCCCTATGTCGAGCCGCGCGGCCAACGCGGTGAGACTGGCCCCCGGCGCCGTCTCCAGTGCACGCAGGGCGCGCAACTGGTGCAGGGACAGGCGCAGGGGCGCCTCGTGTGCGGCGAGAGACCACAGGGTGGCGAGACTCTCCACGGCATCGGCGATGTCCAGCGCGACTGCGTCCGGGCCATTGTCCGGTCCCTTCACACGGTCGCCGCCGGAGTCGTCGAGACGGGTCACGAACACATCGCTTTCAGTGAGTTCCGCATCCAGCTAAGACAATCCTCATCCCATCGCTCTACCCGAAGACAAGGAGGACACGCATACCGTGCAGTCCCCGACGCAGTCCGGGTACTGGCCTGAGAGCGGAAACAGAGCCCGTACCGACGTCACATGGGGGTGTCCGGCGCTCTGCCCCACCGAAGTGATCAGCGCTGGGCAGGGGCGCCGTCGCTGCGTGCCGGAACCGAGCGATCCCGGCGCCCGTCGCAACAGCCGACGCGCGTGCACCGCGGGTGACCGTCGACGGTCCGCGGACGCGCTCGTCGACGCGGCAGCTGCCATGAGCTCACATGCTTGGCCCAGTGCGAAACCCCCCCCGCCCCTCGGAGCGCCAGCGTCCCCCAGAGCCCCCGTGTCCCCCGGCGACCCCACACCGCCGCAGCGAGCCGGAACCGGAACCGGAACGCAAACGGTGACCGGCCCGTCGAGCCGTGTGCGCAGGCCCGTCAGTCCCCGTCCTGGCCGTCCTGGCCGTGCTCGGGTCAATACACCGGGAGGGCGCGGGGTCCTGCCGTTCGGAGCGCCCCTTCAGGTGGGCTCCGGCTCAACCGCCATCGTGCCGCCCCGCGCCCGCCCGGCTCCCAACCCATCCCGGGACACGAGCAGCCGTCCTCGGCCGCGCAGGTCACGGCCAGCGGCGTCCCGTTGGTGGGAAGCCAGGCATGGATGGAAAATGAGGGGGTAACCGCCGCCTAGTCGGCTCGCTTTGCGGCTGGCCGCGGAACTGACTCGACCTTGGGAGGGGATCTTCATGGCGCTCATGCGCACCCTGGCAACGGACACGCGGAACACCGAGCTGCCGGAAGTCGCCGACCCCTCCCGGGTTGCGCCGAAGAACGCCCGCGAGCTGTCACGCCTGTTCTTCGAGCAGCTGGCGGTGCTGGAAGAAGGGACCCCCGAGTACAGCTACGCCCGCAACACGCTGATCGAGATGAACATGTCCCTGGTCCGCTATGCGGCCGGCCGGTTCCGCAGCCGCGGGCCGGAGGAGATGGAGGACATCGTCCAGGTCGGCATGATCGGCCTGATCAAAGCCATCGACCGGTTCGAGCTGTCGCGCGAGGCGGAGTTCACCTCATTCGCCATCCCCTACATCGTCGGCGAGATCAAGCGATTCTTCCGCGACACCACCTGGGCGGTGCACGTGCCGCGCCGGCTGCAGGAGGCCCGCGTCCAGCTCGCCAAGGCGACGGAGGAGCTGCGCACCCGCCTGGGGCGTACCCCCACGGTCAAGGAGTTGTCGGAGCTGATGAGCCTGCCCGAGGAGGAGGTCCGGGAGGCGCGCCTGGCCGCCAACGGCTACAACTCCTCCTCTCTGGACGCCGCGATCGGCGGCAGCGAGGACGGCGAGGCGGCGCTGCAGGACTTCATCGGAACCGAGGACACTGCGTTGGAGCTGGTGGAGGACTTCCACGCCCTGGCGCCGCTGATTGCCGAACTCGACGAGCGGGACCGGCAGATCATTCACATGCGGTTCGTGGAGGAACTCACCCAGGCTCAGATCGGCGAGCGTCTCGGGGTCTCCCAGATGCACGTCTCCCGACTGCTTTCGCGCTGCCTGACCCGGCTGCGCGAAGGCCTGCTCACCGCGAACTGAGCGCCGGCCACCAAGGGGAAGCCCGCTGCGTTGCGCAGCGGGCTTCGGCATACAGCCGAGCGCGACGAGCCGCACCACTACCGGGCATCGCGAGAACGTCTTCTCAAGACTGGTGCGAGGCTTGCCACCGGACAAGGCTGGCTGCCCTTCGAGCGTCGCACGGAACAGCCCTCTCCGCCCCGACGCCTCAACAGAGTGATTTGCTGTTCACATAATGCGGCCGACACGCTATCTGCTGTCGGGCTCGAGCGGGAAGATCTGATCGAGGCCGACGACGCGGAGCACGCGCAGCGTATGCGCGGGGACCGAGGCGAGTGCGACATCCGCTTGTTCGGCGTGGGCGTGGTTGCGGGCGGCGATCAGGGCGCTGATGCCGCTGGAGTCGCAGAAGGTCATGCCGGCCAGCTCCAGGACCAGGCGCTGGCCAGGTCGCAGCGCCAGGGTCGTGAGCTTTTTGCACAACTCGGGGGCTGTGTTGTAGTCGAGTTCGCCGCTGATCTCCCAAACGGGACCGGTCGTGGCGTCTCGGGTGGTGATCTTGAGTGGGCTCATTCGTCGTTTCTGGTCTCAGGGTGGGAGGCGGGGACGCCGAGGGCGAGTAGGGCGGTGTCGTCGTCGAGTCCGGTGCCGAAGCTGTCGAGCAGGCCGGTCAGGGCCTGGATGACAGCGTGGGGTGGCTTGCCGGCATGGCTGGTCGTAAAGGCGAGCAGGGCGTCGTCCCCGTAGAGGACGGTGCGGTCTTTCCCGGTGCGTGCTTCGGTGAGGCCGTCGGTGTAGAGCAGGAGGGTGTCACCAGGGGTGAGACGGGTGACGGCGGCGACGAAGCGGGCGTCCGGCAGGACGCCGACGAGGAGGCCGCCGGGGGTGGGCAGATAGTCGGCTGTGCCGTCGGCGCGCAGGGCCAGGGCCGGCGGGTGGCCGCCCGAAGCGAGGTGGACGGTTGTCTGCCCCGTGGCGGGGTCGGCCTCGAGGGTGCCGAATATGGCAGTGCAGTAGCGAGGGTCGCCGCTGCCCGAGTAGCGCTCGTAAAGCACCTTGTTGAGTGTGGTCAGAGCGGCGACGGGGTCGGGGTCGTGCAGGGCGGCGGCGCGCAGCGTGTAGCGGGTCAGCGAGGTCAGCGCGGCGGCCTGGGGACCCTTGCCGCACACGTCGCCGAGGAAGAACGCGAAGCGTTTGCCGTCGACGGGGAAGACGTCGTAGAAGTCGCCGCCGAGCCGATCGGGAGAAGCAGTGTGGTAGTACACCGACGTCTCCACTCCCGGGACCCGCGGCAAGGCGTCGGGCAGCAGCGACTGCTGCAGCACCGCGAGGGCGTCCTGCAGCCGGGCGCGGTCGGCCTCCGCTTGCTTACGTGCCTCCTCGGCTGCCTTCCGGCCGCGCAGGAGCTCGTCCTCGTAGGCCCGGCGGTCCCGGGCGTCGAAGACGGTGGTGCGGATCAGCAGGGGTTCGCCCATGCTTCCCTGCTTGACCGTCGAGGAGACCAGCACGGGTATCCGGCCACCGCCTGTCGGCTTGATTTCCAGGGCGATTCCGCTGATCTCGCCCTGCATTCGCAGCAGCGGCGCGAAGTGGGTCTCGTGGTACAACTTGCCGCCCACGGTGAGCAGGTCGGTGAACCGCATGTGGCCCACCACGGCCTCGCGCTCGAGGCCCAGCCAGCCCAGTAGCGTCGTGTTGACCTTGGCGATGGTGCCATCCATCAGCGTGGACAGATATCCGCACGGCGCGGACTCGTACAGTTCCTCGGCACTGTCCTCCAGCAGCGCGGCGAATGCCGCATTCGACGCCTTTTCGTCGCCGGCCTCGTGTGGGTCGGGCTGCTGCCCGGTGCGGCACATCACCGCAGAGCCGCCAGGAACTTCAGGATCGCTTCATTGGTGGCTTCGGGCGCGGACAGGTGGGGGCAGTGCCCGGTCGCATCCAGGGTGACCAGCTTCGAGTCGGGGATCGCCCGGTGGACGAAGGCGCCGACCTCCCGGGGAGCGATGACGTCCTGGGTGCATTCCAGTACCAGCGTCGGCACCACCACCTTCTTCAGGTCTTTCCTGGAGTCGGACAGGAATGTGGTGCGGGCGAAGACGTGCGCCATCTCTGGGTCGGTGGCACAGAAGCTGTTCTTCAGCTCCTCACCGAGCTCGGGTCGCTCGGCGTTGCCCATGATGAGGGGGGCCATCGCCGCCGACCAGCCGAGATAATTGGCCTCCAGTGAGGCGAGCAGTTCGTCGATGTCTTCGGCGCTGAAGCCGCCCCGGTAGCCGTCGTCGTCGAGGTAGCGGGGAGACGGGGCGACCATCACCAGAGCGCCGAGCCGCTCGGGAGCCATGCGGGCGGCCAGCACTCCGATCATCGCGCTGACCGAATGCCCCACGAACACCGCATCGCGCAGGTCGAGTGCTTCACACACCTCCACCACATCACGGGCGTACCCGTCCAGAGAGGAGTAACGGGCTTCCGAGAACGCCGACGGTTCCGAGAGCCCGGAGCCCACGTAGTCGAACAGCACGACGCGATAGTCCTCGGCCAGCGCAGGGACGGTCAGCCGCCACATGTTCTGGTCACAGCCGAAGCCGTGGGCCAGCACCACCGTGCGCCCGAGCGGGTTGCCGGTGACAGTGACGTTGTTCCTGCGAACGGTATCCATCTCCTCAGTCTCTCAGGCTCTGGCCAATGCGCCGGTACGGCATCGCATCGCCCCAGGGTCCACACGCCACCTCTACACGGGCGCCGCGGCCTCTACACGGGTCCGCCGCGGCTTCCGCCGGTGGGGCGAGACATAGGGGAGGGCGCGCGGCCCACGAGCCGGCCGGCCGGACGCCGGGGAGGTGTGACCTGGCCAGTGCGCGGCGAGACGCATGCTGGGGCCGGCCGGAGTCCGCGAAGTTCCCGACCTGTCGATTCGAAACACCGACCGGTCCTGCGGCGGACGGCCCACGCCCCTGCCGCCAGAGCGAACCCGTAGACGGGAACCAGTCCGTGCCCCTTGTCCTGGGCGAGCCACGTTCCGAGGCCGAGTGCCGGTACTCCGGCTGCCAGGGCGATTTCCTTGGAAACGCGGGAGCGAGTGGCTGGGCTCGGTGGTCAGGTGGCCAGTGCGAGGTTGTGCACGCGGGCCACGGCCGGGACGGCGTGGTGAAGGCCGTCACCGCGCCGTCGGCAGCGGCGGAGGAACTTGTGCTTCTTCATGCGGGAGAAGCCGTGCTCGACGTGTGCGCGGACTGTGCGGTGGGGCTTGTTGTCGTCTCCCTGGGCAGGCACGAAAACTCCATCAGCTCTCCACGCGGCCCGGTGCCGCGGCCAGACCCGCCCGGCCGGGGTGAGGCGGTACTGCCACGCGCCGGCGCCCTCGAAGCAGCCTCGCCCGTGCGGGCCGAGCCGACGGTCGCCACCCGCCCATGCCAAGCCTTGCAAGGGGCCGGCCGGAGGGCGACGCCTCCGGGCGCGGCCTGCCGCCACTGGGGTACCAGACAGGGTGGAGGCCGCTGCCGCTGCCGAGCCCGCCCGCGGCCGCCGCCCGTGAGGGCGCCGGGCCGCGAGGAGAACAGACGCGCTCAATGCATGGAGCCCGCCAAGCCCGAGAGGGGCCCGCTCCTCGGCCGTATATCGAAAGCATGGACGGGCCGGACGAGGTGA
Organism: Streptomyces sp. NPDC047028; assembly: GCF_040644095.1. NCBI lineage: Bacteria > Bacillati > Actinomycetota > Actinomycetes > Kitasatosporales > Streptomycetaceae > Streptomyces > Streptomyces sp. NPDC047028. The sequence continues at coordinate 52,000 of NZ_JBEYVS010000039.1, read as the reverse complement.
TGTCCAGGTCCGGCCCGTCCGTCCGCCGCTAGAGGGCGAGTTGGTACTGGTGTGTCGTGTGCGTGGGCGTGTAGCCGAGACTGTCGTTGATCTGTCTCATGTGCGCGTTGCTGTCGGCGGTGTCGGTCAGGAGACCGCCGAGTTCTGGATAGCGCGCATGGGCGTGCCGGATCGACTCGGCCTTCATCCATCGGCCGAGGCTGTGTCCACGGTGCTCTGGCAACACGCCGGTGCCGTAGTGCTGGCCATCACCTCTGCCGTTGCCGGGGACGACCAGCTCGGTGAACCCGGCGACCGAGCCGTCGGAGGCGTCGACGGCAACGACGGTGTGCAGGTGGTCGCCACGCTGTGCGACAGCCGCCGCCGCGGCCCGGACACGGTTCGCGTCCCAGGTCACCGTGCCGTAGTCGGTGTCGTCCATGGGCATGTCGTCCATGACGCGACGCGACGCGGCGAACGTCTCGGCGAGGCCGTCCGGCACGGTTCCGTACCAGGACATCAGCCGGTAGCCGGGATGCGGACGCTCGATGATCGCGGCGAGGGCGGCGGTGTCCACACCGGCCAGTGGCAAGCGGGAGAACCTCAGCGCGAGGACCTTCCCGAAACCGTTCGCTGGCAGGAAGTGATCGCCTGGCGATCCGGCCTCGGCCTGCGCGATGAGGCAGCGTCGGGCGTCGGCCCGGGCAGCGGTCACGGCGGCGTCGAGGAGCTGCGAGCCGACGTGCTGGCGTCGTTCCGCGGGATGGACACCGAGGGTCAGTTCGGCCAGGTGCTCCTGTCCGGGGCTGTTGAACAGGCGCAGAAAGGCGGTTCCGGTGGGGATGGAGTCAGCGTTGGAAGCCAGCCATGCAAGGCGCCGGCTGTTGGGCCCGTGAACGGGGTCGGTCAGTGGGGTGATGCGAGACGACACGGTGTCTCCGTCGTGAGGAAGTGGCAGAGGTCAGTACGCGGACTCAACTGCTGGGCACTCCTGCGCATGTGCTCCACACCTCCTCGTCGACAGGGCCGGTCCCGAACAACGTCGGACGCTGGGAGAACTTAGCTGGACCAACGGCTCCTCGGCAAAGGGTTAACGAAAGACCGGGTGCGAACGTGCGGTCCCAGCCACTCGTTGATGGCCGCGACCAGCGGTTGCCTCGTAGGGGACCGCCGGCTTGCCGTACCTGGTGGCCACGAGCGAGGCGCTGCGGCGCGTCGAGCGGGAGCCGGGGCGACGCCCACTCGTGCAGGTGCGCTGAGTCAGCTGTCGCGGTGGGCACGGAGGACGAGCATGGAGCGGGCTTCGACCTCCACCTCGGAGGCCCTCTTGATCAGTGGCCGGTACTCGGTGTACGGGATGGCGGTGTCAACCTCCACCGCCCACCACGAATCGAGCCCTTCGGGGACGGTGAAGCCGAGAGGCCGGCGGTGGGCGTTGAAGAGCAGCAGGAATGAATCGTCCTCCACCCGCAGGCCACGAAGGTCGGGCTCCGTGATGGCCTTGCCGTTGAGATGGACCATGAGTGACCTTGCGAAGCCGGTGGCCCAGTCGGTGTCGGTCATCTCGCGCCCGGCGGGGGTGAACCAGGCGATGTCCTTCACCGCCTCCCCGGTTGCGTGCGCCGGTCGTCCTTGGAAGAACCGTCGCCGGCGGAACACGGGGTGCTCGCGGCGCAGGGTGATCAGTTTGCGGGTGAAGTCGAGCAGCTCGCTTCCCTCGGCGACGTTCGGCCAGTTGATCCAGGTCAGTTCGTTGTCCTGGCAGTAGGCGTTGTTGTTGCCTTGCTGCGTGCGGCCGAGTTCGTCCCCGTGCAGCAGCATGGGCACGCCCTGGGAGAGCAGCAGAGTGGCCAGCATGTTGCGCTGCTGACGGGCGCGGAGCGCGAGGACGTCCCTGTCGTCGGTGGGACCCTCTGCGCCGCAGTTCCACGAGCGGTTGTGGTCCTCGCCGTCACGGTTGTCCTCGCCGTTGGCGTCGTTGTGCTTGCCGTTGTATGACACCAGATCGCGCAGAGTGAAGCCGTCGTGCGCGGTGACGAAGTTGACCGAGGCGTAAGGCCGGCGGCCGTCGTCTTGGTACAGGTCGGAGGAGCCGGTGAGCCGGGAGGCGAACTCGCCGAGGGTGCCGCCCTCGCCTCGCCAGAGGTCTCTCACGGTGTCGCGGTACTTGCCGTTCCACTCGGTCCACAGCGGTGGGAAGTTGCCGACCTGGTAGCCGCCTTCGCCGACGTCCCAGGGCTCGGCGATGAGCTTCACCTGGGAGATGACCGGATCCTGCTGAACGAGGTCGAAGAACGAGGACAGCCGGTCGACTTCGTGGAACTGGCGGGCAAGAGTGGCGGCCAAGTCGAAGCGAAAGCCGTCGACGTGCATCTCGGTCACCCAGTAGCGCAACGAGTCCATGATGAGCTGCAGAGTGTGCGGGTGGTTCATCCGCAGGCTGTTGCCGGTGCCTGTGGTGTCCCAGTGGAAGCGGGGGTCCTGGTCGGACAGGCGGTAGTACGCCCGGTTGTCCAGCCCCCGGAGCGACAGGACCGGCCCCAGGTGGTTGCCCTCGGCGGTGTGGTTGTAGACGACGTCGAGAATGACCTCGACACCCGCTTCATGCAGGGTCTTGACCATCGAGCGGAACTCCTGCACCTGCTCACCTCGCTGGCCCGAGGAGCAGTACGCGTTGTGCGGGGCGAAGAAGCCGATGGTGTTGTAGCCCCAGTAGTTCGACAGGCCCTTGTCCACCAGCACGTGGTCGTGGACGAACTGGTGGACCGGCATCAACTCCACCGCGGTGACGCCCAGCTTGACGAAGTAGTCGACCATGGCCGGATGCGCCAGCGCCGCATACGTGCCCCGCATGGCCTCCGGTATCGCCGGATGGGTCTTCGTCATGCCCTTCACGTGGGCCTCGTAGATGACTGTCTCGTGATACGGGGTTCGCGGCGGGTGGTCGCTGCCCCAGTCGAAATAGGGGTTCACCACCACCGACTTTGGCGCATAGGGGGCGGAATCCAGGTCATTCCGTCGACCTCGAGCGTCGAAGTGGTAGGGGAACAAGGCCTCGTTCCACTCCACCTCGCCCTCGATCGCCCTGGCATAGGGATCGAGCAGCAGCTTGTTCGGGTTGCAGCGTTCACCGCGTTCGGGCCGGTACGCCCCGTGCACCCGGAATCCGTACCGGCGGCCGGGGCCGACGTCCGGCAGATGGATGTGGTGCACGAAACCGTCGACTTCTTTGAGTGCGACGCGCTCTTCGGTGCCGTCCTCGTCGAAGAGGCACAACTCCACGCACTCCGCTGCTTCAGAGAAGACGGCGAAGTTGGTCCCTGCGCCGTCGAAGCCGGCGCCCAGCGGCGACGCTTGTCCCGGCCGCGGGCCCACCTCCGTGCTTTCCTGCCAGATACGCATGACCACGTCCTCCCAGCACGGATCGAGGCAGCCACCTCGTTCGTTCCCTACTGCCCGGGGCACGGAGAGAGCATTCCCGCCTGGCCGCCCAGGTCCGAGAGACGACGGCGGGTGGCGGGAATCGCTCTTGGACACAGTGAAGGGCCGGCGGCCGGCAGGTGTTCCGTGCCGGGGCTGCTGCCCGCCGCCTCATCCGGCTTCGCCCTGCCCCTTGCCCGGGCGGGGCACGGCCTTCTCAGAGCCTCGAGCGGGGTCGAGGTACCCGAGCCAGGACGCTCACCTTCCCGTGAAGCTGGTCAAGGGTGTCACGCAGGACCGGACGATCGTGTGGGTCGACTGTCACCAGTGCCCGGTCCAGGAGTTGACGGCGGCGCTGCCGCAGTGCCTCCAGTACGCACTTTCCGGCACCGGTGACGCAGAACTGCCCGGCAGGGAGGCGGCGCACCAGCGTCCGGCCTTCCAGCCGGTTGAGTAGCTTCGTGGCCGCCGAAAGGCTGACGCCGAGCTCGGCGGCGAAATGGTCCGGATCGGTGGGCTCGCCTCCCATGGCGAGCAGACCGCGGACCTGATCCTCGGAGATCGTGGGGGCGACGTCCTCATGTGCCCGCTGGCACAACTCGATCATCAACTCGGCGAGGCGCTCCACCACATGCGCTGTTTCGGCAGGTTCGGGATCCAATGCCATGGCTTGCCCCTTCCATCGTGCCGTTGAGTCCACGCACTTACCCAGTCGGCGACGGATCAACTCCGCCTTTGTGTTCGAGAAGGCTGCTAGCTGGGGCATAGGCGGAACAACGTACGGAATCGGTGGGTCATTCGGGTGAAGGCGCAGGGGCGAAGAGAGCCACATAGTCCGCCGAGGCATGCCGATAAACTTCGGTGAGGGTCGCAGCCGCCTCATCCACGTGCCACGAACGTCGATAATCCGGTCCATGTTCAGTCCTGCGGAGGCGCAGAACGCGATGCCTGCCAGGCTGCCGCAGCGGGTCTTCCTGACCGACGGAGCATGCTCTACCTGGCAGTGGCGTGGGCTGCCAAGAAGGGGGAATTCGCAGTGCAGTGCACCCCACACGTCGCCCGGACGGAGAGAAGACCATGCTGGCCATCGTTTCCGCTGTGCTGTTTTTCATCGCGTTCCTGATCAACGCGGCAGACATCTCCACCAACCACACCTTCACCTCGACCAACCTGATGCTCCTTGGTCTTACGGCGCTGGCTTTGCACCTCGCGGGCCTGGGAGGCGGCTGGACCCTCCCCAGGCGCCGACGATGACGGCGTCGTAACGCCCCCAGAGGATCGCCTGGGTAGTGCAGTAGAGCTTGGCCAGAACCGTTCACGTGCGGTGAGGAGAACTGCGCATGACCCGCAGCGATCGTTTCCGCGCCTACAGCCTTGTGTGCGGGTCGAGAAGAGACCGGCGAGGCTGCCGCAGGCCGGCGCCGGAGCGCTGAGGGTCGCACCACGGAAAGGGTCGGGGCAGAGGTCGAACTCGGCCTGACCGGCGAAGTGCCTCGTGGCTACGAGCAGGCTTCGGCCTCGGCCTGGGAGCCCCTCTGGCCTGGCTGTTGGTGCACACGGTCCTGCAGATCGGGGAACTGCTGTCACTCTTCCTGGCAGCCGTCTTCATCGCGATCGGCCTCGAGCCACTGATCGCCCTGCCCGAGATCAAGCAATTCGGGTTCCGCTTCGTCGCTGCGAGCAGGCGCACGCGGGTCGAGACGGTGACGGAGGAGATCCTCGCCCGTACCGGCCGGTTCATGCTGGCCAACCTCGCTACCTCGGGCATCGCAGGTGTCGACGCGGAACGACGGTGTAGCCCGTTTCACTCCTACTACCGCTGATGCGCCCGGAGGGGGCCTGCTCACACTCCGAGTGACGGCGGTATCGGGTTCACCCGGGGGGTCCTGTCAGGGCCTTGATGGCAGGGCGGAGCAACGCGGCGACGTGATCCGCCGGAACCTCACGCAGCGCGGCCAGGCCGAGGAGCTGATGGCCGATGGTAACGCCCAGCAACGCGGTGACCACCAGTGCGGCGCGCGGTTCGGGATCCTCAGCACCGGGCAGTGCGGCAGCGACGCTGTCGATCTGCCGACCGAGAGCGGCGCGGACGTGGTCGGCCGCAGCCTGGTCGGTCAGCATGGATCGCATCATCGCCAGCGTGCCTTCCGGAAGACCGCCGAGCTTGAGGCCGAGCGAGGCCAGCAACTGATCGACGAGCTCGTCTGTGTCAGTGGCCGTCAGCGCGGCGGGGACCACGCGCACGGCTTGGCTGAACAACTCCCGCTTCGAGCCGAAATACTGCATGACCAGAGCCGGATCGACACTCGCCGCGGCCGCCACGGCGCGAATGGTGGTGCGCTCGAATCCCTTTTCGGCGAACAGCTCCCGGGCGCTGTCGAGGATGCGCGCCTCGGTCGCTCGGCGTCGGTCGGCGCGGGACTGGCGAGAAGTGGACACCGATTCACTCTACAGCCGTTGACCGAACCTCCCGTCGACCGTACGGTGAATGGGTCAACAAGTGTTGAGCGAATGGAACAGCCCAGTGTCACCTCTCGATGCGCCTGCTGCTCGCACCCCTCACGAGGTGCTGACCTGCTACTACCAAGCCATGCTCGACAAGTCCCCAGACGATCTCGCTGACCTCTACGCCATCGACGCGGTGCACGAGTTCCCGTTCGCCTCACCCGGGTTCCCTCCATGTTTCGAGGGCCGGAAGGCCGTGCGCGCCGGATACCGGGCAGCCTGGGGCGCCAGCCCCGTCCAGGTGCTCGAGGTCAGGAGAGTCGCGGTCTACGAGACCGCCGATCCCGAAGTGATCGTCGCCGAGCATGTCGTCGTGGGCACCCTGCCGGCCAAGGCCACCACGTTCACCGTCCCCGGCCTCCTCATACTCCACGTCCGCAACGGACTGATCACGCGAGTCCGCGACTACATGGACGGCATGGGCGTCGCCAGGGCCAGAGAGTAAAGGCCCCGAGCAGCACAGCGGATGTGGTTTCCCCGATCGGCGGAGTGACGCCCGGCGGCTGGGCGCGTCGGGCAGGCGCGGGTCCTGGCCACCCTACGACGGGACCCGTGGAGGGAGTTGCGAGCCGCGCCCGCACGGAGGGGTCCGAAATCTGGAATCCGCCCGTCGCCCCCAATGGATCATGACAGGATCCTTCCGGGTGCCGAACGGGCGCCCGAAGAGCGATCCAACGGGGGCGGAGAAGTGGCACAGGAAATCATCGCCGAACAGGTCGACATCGACGTACCGGCCGGCACAGGAGGCGGCAGCGGGGGGACGGCGTCGCTTATGGGCGCCTACGTGGCTCGTCCGGCCGCGCCCGGCGATCACCCGGTCGTCCTCATAGGCTCCGAACTCTGGGGGGTGACCGACGATGTCCGCCGTACCGCCCGGCAGGTAGCCGAGCTCGGGTACGTGGCCATCGCCCCGAACCTCTACCACCGGGCCGGCCCCGACACGGCCACCGGCATGCCGCAGACCGACGCCAACCGCCGGCGTGGGTTCGCGCTCATCGGCGGCCTCACTCGTGGCGAGGTCGAGGCAGACCTCCGGGCCGCCGTCGCCCACGCCCGCGCCTACGCGGGGGCCGCGGAGAAGACCGGGATGCTGGGCTTCAGCTTCGGCGGGCACGTCACCTACTTCGCCGCCGCCTGCCTGGGCCTGGACGCCGCCGCGATCTACTTCCCCGGCTGGCTGACAGACGCGGGCACCGCACTGAGCCGCCCCGACCCACTGCTGGACGCGACCGCCCGCATCACCGAACACGGCACGCGCCTGCGCATGTTCTTCGCCGGCCGCGATCACATCATCGACGCCGACCAGCGCCGGCGGATCGGTGAAGCGCTGACGTCCGCCGGTGTACGCCACGAGATCACCGTCTATCCGGACGCCCAGCACGCCTTCTTCTTCCCCGGCCCCGAGACCTACGACAAGCAAGCCGCCGAAGACTCCTGGCAGCACGTGGTGGAACTCTTCGCCACCGAACTGCACTGAGGTTTTCCCGGAACGCCCCGGGCAGCGCGCCTAGATGGCGGCCGCGGGCGGTGTCCACCGCTGCGTGCGACGCACGGTGTTGCTGACACCGAAGTCCTTCTTCAGTTGTTCGGGGATGGCGTAGTGCATGACGCGTCCTCGAGTGAGGGAGTACAGCTCGAGGACGGTGGTGAGGTGACCGAGGCGGTCCAGCGCCCAGGCCCCGAGGGGTGAGCGGTCCTCGATGGTCTCCAGCACGCTGAGCAGGTGGGGCACCGTCTTGACGACGGTGTCCCACGGCGTACGGGGGACCTGCAGCCAGTCGGCGCAGGTGTCGCCGATCAAGTAGCGGATCAGGGCGGAGACGACGGGGTCGAAGAAGGTGCCCGGCACGACCTCCTCGTAGAGATCGATGAGTTGCCGGGTCAGGTGGGCGCCTTCGGCGGATGGCCCCATGTGCCGGACCATGTACAGGTCGAGGAACTGCCGGGCTTCTTCCAGGGACTTGGGGACGGCCTCCTGGTCTACGCCCAGCATCGCGCCGACCACACGCCAGGCGTAGAAGTACGCCTCGGCTCCCTCGACGCTCATGTGGATGCCGAGCCGGTGCAGGCTGTCCAGGACGAGGAGGGAGAAGAACATCTGCCCGCCGATCATGTCCTCCTGGCAGATCGGCGCGCCCATCGTCCCGGTGTCCCAGTGGTTCTCCCGTGTGAGGTGGTGGCGGATGGAGGCGTGCAGCAGGCGCACTTTCTGGGCTGCGGGGATGAACCGGCTTCCTGCCTCGAAGGCGTCGGGCTGCATGAGGTAGACGGTGAACTGACCCGTCTCCGCCATCCGCTTGGAGGGGTGTGGAACTGTTCTCGATTGAGTGTCTATGAGTGTCCATGAGTGTCCTTTAGGTGGCACTAGTGTTGTATAATCTTGTGTATGAACCTGACGGACTGGGCACGAGCGCAGGGCATTGCCCCGCGTACTGCGTACCGCTGGTTCCGTGAGGGCACGTTGCCGGTCCCTGCGGAACGTGTGGGGCCGCGCACGATCTTGGTGAACATCGAGGCGAACACCGCGCCGGAAGCGGCGGGCGGTCTGGGCTTGTATGCCCGTGTCTCCTCGCATGACCAGAAGGCCGACCTTGAGCGGCAGGTGGCCCGCTTGTCCCGTTGGGCTGCGACCACCGGGCGTCCGGTGGTTCGGGTGGAGTCGGAAATAGCGTCCGGGATGAACGGGGCGCGGTCGAAGGCGAAGCGGCTGCTAGCCGATCCTGCGGTGACCACGGTCGTGGTCGAGCACAAGGACCGCCTGGGCCGGATGAACGTGGAGTTGGTCGAAGCGGCGCTGTCCGCGACCGGTCGTCGTCTCGTCGTGCTGGATGACGGCGAGGTCGAAGACGATCTGGTGCTGGACATGGTGGAGGTGCTGACGTCGTTCTGCGCCCGTCTGTACGGGCGCAGGTCGGCGAAGAACCGCGCCGCGAAGGCTCTTGAGGCGGCTGAGCATGGCTGAGCCGGTCAAGAAGAAGCTCAGGGAGATCGCCCGTCCGTTCGTCGCCGACGGACCGTCGGGTGTGTCGATACGCGACCGCCTCAGGGGCCTGACTGCCGAGGACGAGAAGGTGTTGCGGCTGGTGGGCGAGCACATGGGACGGCTTGCGTCCCGTGATCTCGCTGCCCGTGTCCGTGACGCCGGTGACCACGGGAACGAGACGTGGGCGGCCCGTAAGCGGGACCTGACCGCGTTGTCGTCGTCGCGGTGGGCCGGTTCGGTCACCTCCAACACCCACGACCAATGGGGCCTTTCCCGCCGCGCCCAGCACGGGCATCTCCAGTCCCTGGACGCCGGTATCCGGATGCTCCGGCACCGGCTCGCCCTGCCGATCGGGGAGAAGGGCTCCAAGGGGAAACCCGGCGGCTACCGCTCCAAGCGCGAATGGTTCGTCAAGACGCGCCGCCTGCACATCCTGGAGCACGAGCACGCGCAGGTCAGCGCGCAGCGGGAGGCCGGGAAGGTCTCTGTCGTGCGCGGGGGCCGTCGGCTGCTCCACCAGCGTCACAACCTGGCCGCCGCAGGGAAGACTCCCGAGCAGTGGCGTGCCGAGTGGGAGGGCGCCCGCTGGTTCCTCACCGCCGATGGCGAGTCCGGGAAGCGGTTAGGCAACGAGACGATCCGCGTCACCCCTGATGGTGAGGTCAGCATCAAGCTGCCCGCCCCGCTCGCCGACCTGGCCAACTCCCGGCACGGCCGGTACGTCCTCGCTGCCCGCGTCGGCTTCCCCCACCGGGGCGAGGAATGGCGCGACCGCATAGAGGGCAACCGGGCCGTGGCCTACCGCATCCGCCTCAACACCTCCTCCGGCCGCTGGTACCTCGACGCATCGTGGAAGCGCGCCGACCTTCCCGTCATCCCGCTGAACGCACTGCGGGCCGGTGGCGTGATCGGCGTGGACACCAACGCCGATCACCTCGCCGCCTGGCGACTGGACGAATACGGCAACCCGGTCGGCGAACCCCGCCGATTCGACTACAACCTGTCCGGGACCGCCCAGCACCGTGACGCCCAGCTCCGCCATGCCCTCACCCGCCTCCTGTACTGGGCACGGACCTGCGGTGTGCAGGCCATCGCGATCGAAGACCTCGACTTCACCGACTCCAAGACCCGCGAGAAGCACGGCCGGAAGAAGAAGTTCCGGCAGCTCATCTCCGGCATCCCCACCGGCAAACTCCGCGCCCGACTCCTGTCGATGTGCGCCGAGACCGGAATCAGCGTCATCGCCGTGGACCCCGCCTACACCTCGATGTGGGGCGCACAGCACTGGCAGAAGCCGCTGACCAGCAAGAATAGGAAGACTTCCCGACACGCCGCCGCTTCGGTGGCGATCGGTAGGCGCGCTCTCGGGCATGCGATCCGGCGACGGACGGCACCGCCCCCTGCACACCAGAGCGATGTGCAGGGGCATCGGACCGCCCAGGCCCGACCGTGTGACCAAGGGCGTGAGGAAACCCGCCCCCGCGTACCCGGACCACGCCCGAGAGACGTGCAGCCGGACGCGGAGCGAACGCGGGCGACCAGGACACCCAAAACCGTTCGGGATGTCCCAGTTATCCAGGATTGGGTCCAAGACTCACTCCTGATCACTGATTAGGAATGGTAGTTCAGCCCGTGCGTGGCCGACAGCAGCTTCGCGACGTGAGGGACGACGTAACAGGCGGGCATGGAGGCGAAGGACAGCGCGGTGGAGATGTGCACGTTGTTGTCGATGAAGAACAGCCGGGCCTTCTCCATCTCGCCCCAGTCCACCCAGGCCGGTGGCGCGCTGGTGACCTGGAGGTACTCGCGCGCGACATCGGGCAGCCCGTCCGGCAGGGGGGCCCCGGCGACGGAGACATGGCGCATCAGCGTGTTGAACGTGCCCACTTCCCCCCGCTCGAACAGTTCGGCGACGACGGCGTCGGCGAGTTCGTCACCTGCCCGGCGCAGGGCGTCCATCGAGGCCTCGGTGCAGGTCATGCCAGAGCTCCTTGTACGGGCGGTTTTCCACGAGGCAGGGCGGCGGTCGGCGGAGAACACGAATCGCCACCCGGGTGAGAGATCAGAAGCGGCGGACCGCCGCGGAGTGCGCCAGCGCGGTCAGAGCGGCGACAGCGGGTGCGGGAACGTCGAGATCGTGCAGAGTTCGGAGAGCCAACTCGACCCGCGTGGCGATCATGCCCTCGATGAGGTCGGGAGTCTTCAGCCTGCGCATCAACTCGCGGACCCTCTCCAGGCCGCCGGTGTCCAGGTCGCGTCGGCCGAGCAGGCCGCGCAACTGCTCTCGCTCCTCCTCACCGGCGATACGCCAGGTCTCCGCCAGCAGAGGGGTCGGTCGATGGCCGCGCACATCGTCGATGTTGGCCTTGCCGGTGTGCTCCGGGTCGCCGAACAGGCCGAGCAGGTCATCCCGCAGCTGGAACGCCTCGCCCAGCGGCAGCCCGTAGGCGGAGTAGCCCTCGCGCAGCCGCCCGGCGGCACCCGCCAACGTACCGCCGATCAGCAGGGGTTGTTCGACCGTGTACTTGGCGGTCTTGTACCGGATCACCTTGAGCGACGCAGCCGTGTCCGGGTCGGCCGCGGTACGCAGAATCTCCAGACACTCGCCCGCGATCAGTTCCCGGGCCATCACCGACCACAGGGGGCGGGCCCGGGCCAGGTACGCCGCGGGCAGACCACAGGTGGCGAACAACTGCCCGGCCAGCGACATGAGCAGGTCCCCGACCAGCATCGCCAGCGACCGGGCGGCGGAGACGGCACGCGGTCGACGGCGTACCGCGGCGCGCAGCGCGACATGCGCCGTGGGCCGGCCGTGCCGCAACGGGCTGTCGTCGATGAGGTCGTCATGCACGATCGCGGCGGCGTGCACCAGCTCCAAGGAGGCGGCCGCTCGCACCAGCGCGTCACTGTCCGGCTGCCCCGCCGCCCGCCAGCCCCAGTAGCAGAACGCCGCGCGCAGCCGTTTGCCGTCCGCGACGGCCGCCTCCACCTGCTCGGCCACCGGCCGCAGGACGGAATCGATCGCCGCCAGCTGGTCCGCCTCCTGCGCGACGAACTCATCCAGCACTGTGTCGACGCGGCTCTTGAACACGGCCGACTCCCACCGCTCAGACACCACCGGCTGCCCGCCGGGACAGGGCGTGTTGGGCGAGAACCTCCAGATGGGCCGGCGGAACGGCCGTGTACCGGTCCAGCACGATACGGCCGCGCGCCACCAGATCCTCCTCGGCCTCGGCGGCCAGATCCGCGGCGTCCGAGCGGCGCAACAGCCCCCGCACCGTCCCCAGAGCCGACCCCAGTGCGCTCATCGCCACATCAGCCACCCCCGCCACGAGCAGCACCGCCCGCTCGTCCAGCTCCCCACGCCGTCCCACTCCCTGTGTCACGCCGCCCCTCCCGGTCCAACACATCCGAACGGCGCCGGTCACCCGCCGCCCTGCCAGAATCCCGTCACGCGCCCCTCACGCGGGCAAGAACTCACGATCGAGTGATCACATCGCACACCCGCCCGACACGTCCTGCGTGAGCCGCCGCCGGGCGCCCTACCTCTCGAACGCCTCAGGGGACGCAAGCCGAAGGAGTTCCCTCCGCGTTCACCGGCCCCGGCCTGCGCCCCCGGGTACGACCGCCAAACCCACCACAACTCGCATATCCAGCACGTGGCATCGGCACGCTCTGGGAAACGCGGCCTGCCACAGACACCTCCAGTACCGCGCCCCGTCCTCGGCCGCTCACGAACCCTGCTGACCGAACTGGAGACCCCGGCCTCCACCACCGAACTCGCCCACCGCACCGGACTCTCCCCAGCCGGGGTATCCCAGTACCTCACCGCGCTACGTAACGCGGGACTGGTCAGCGCCCACCGCGCCGGCCGTTCCGTCCTCTGGGACACGATGGGACCTCCGATCCGGCGGGGCGTGGGGATGGTTGCGAGCTGCAAGCGGTGATCGCTGAAGGGGAGGAGCTGCGGGGTGGCCCGCGCCTTCTCGTCGGCGGGCAAGGTGCTGACGCTCCTCGGTCACCGAATCTCTGAGATGGCGCCCGTGCGGATGACCTCGCGCGACGACGGTAGACCTCCGGCCATAGCCACACGTCAAGTGAGCGCTGAGGCGTGCTGGTGATGCGTGAGACACGGGAGAGCGGGAACCATGTCGGACGCGCACATGCCCCGAACCACGTGAAAAATTCTCATATTTTGTGGGCTTGTAAGCCAGGAGTAAGGGCAATCGCTGGCCAGGAGGTTGATAACGATGGTTCCCCTGATTCTGGTTCTTCTGCTGGCTTTGATCCTCTTCGGTGCGGGGTTCGCGCTGAAGGCACTGTGGTGGATCGCGGTGATCGTGCTCATCGTGTGGCTGCTGGGCTTCGTCGTCCGCTCCGCCGACGGCGCGGGCCGCAAGGGCCGCTGGTACCGCTGGTAGGTGCAGGTGTTGGGAGCGAGCGCGCGCGGTGCACAAGAGCGCCACGCGTAAGGGAAGTTGACGTGGGGCCCGGCCGGTGCGGCCGGGCCCCACCTCGCGCGTGCGTGAGGGCGCATCGGAGACGCCGGGGACGGATAGGGCGTATCGGACGCCGCACTGGGTACATGTGCCATGCATCGGCCTCGCGGAGCAGCAGTGGAACCCTGCGCCTCCTAACTCTGCGGGGCCGTTGCGCCACCTGCTCCCGCGCGGGCTGCACCTGTAACTCCGGTTCATCGGCGGCTGACCGCGTTCAGTCGGCCTTCCGCTTCCCAGCTGTTGTCTGCTGCCGCCTTCCCAGGGCTTGCTAGGCGATGGTGCCCTCTGGACTGAGTAGGCCTCTTCCGCACGGACGACCTGGCCGAGGGGCTTACGCATCCCCGCGCTCTCCTCGCGGCCAGACGCCCCGTACTTCAGTGATGCCGAGCGTGCCGCCCTGTTGGTGGAGGCCACCCTCCAACCCGAGCCACTCGGTAAGAAGCGTGGCACTGACCTGACCCGTGCACCGGCCGGAGACCTCACTGGCCCGAGCGTCCCGGCAACCCGTCCGCGGGACAGCTCGCCGTGTTCAAGCGACGCTCGATTCCCAGGCCAGGACACGGCACCAGCCGTCGCGCACTTGGTCCCGGTCCATGGGAGCAGGGTCGGGCCAGGCTGGGCCTGATACTTGCTGATCTTGGACTGGGATGGCTGGAGGCGGCCCACGATGATCGGGGGAACGGTCTCCTGCCCGGCTTTCGAGCGCACGTTCGGCTCGGCCTACCAGTCCCACACGTGGGTACGCCATACCCCGGACGGCAATGTGGTCACGCTTCACAGGCATGCGGGCGCACGTGCAGCGTCGATCGCTCCGGGCGCCGGCGTCTTCGACGGTGGTGCGCGGAGGGGGTGGCTCGGTGCTAAGTGCCCGTTTCTCATCCTCGTGGCTCGACCGGGGCAGTTGTAAAGGTTCCCTTGACAGGAAGGACCCGTAAAGGCAGTCTTGACATGTGACCGATTCTCCGATCTCCCTCGGCGCCCTGAGCGATCAGCTTGCTCAGCAGGCGTCTGCTCTGGCTGAGGCACTGGGCAGCCCCCTGGGAACGCCGGCCTACCTCGACCTGGTCCGGCGCTCTCAAAGGGTCGACGCCATGGCGGGACAAGTCCTGAAGCTCTGCGTACAGCAGTCGCGGGATGCCGGCCATACCTGGCAGGAGATCGGAGACCTGCTCGGCGTCACTCGTCAGGCCGCCTTCCAGCGGTTCGGTAAACCCATCGATCCCAGGACGGGAGAACCCATGGACAAGACGGTGCACATGGCCGACGCCGCGGAGCGTGCTCTCGCCATCGTCACGGACGTACTCGAAGGCAGGATGGACCGAGCGCGACGGTCGTTCAACGCCGAACTTCTGAAGGCGCTCACCGATGAAGTGCGAAGCAACGGCCTGGCCACGGTCACCGGCCTGGTCGGCGCGTTCGAGGGCTTCGGCGAGGGCGAGCCGTTCGTCCGGCGCATCGGCGACCACACGGTCGTCGACATCCCGCTGCGCTATGAGGCCGGCGACATGAAGGCCCGGGTCGCGTTCGACACCGACGAGAAGGCCGCCGGGATCTTCATCCTCGCGCCCGAAACCCCGTGAACCTTGGGCCCGGCCACGGTCGAAGGCGTGGTCGGCGGCCCGGCGGAGGAGTCATGCCCACAGGAAACAAGCCGGACGCGCGGATTCTCGCCGCGATCGCCGTGCTGCACACGGCAGCTGCGGTCCTCACATGGCGGGACCTGCGTACCAGGTCGGCGCGGCGCGTGCGCGGTGAAAAACGGATATGGCGGGTGGCCAGCACGGTCAACACCCTCGGGTCAGTCGCCTACTGGCTGTTCGGACGCCGGCAGGACCCCCTCCCGTCGACGGGCACCCACACGCGGGAGGCATGAGTGAGCCGGGAGAGTACGACCACCTACGACGACGGCGAAATCCGCTGCGACGACCAGTGCCTGACCATCCGCCACTACTACCCCTGGGGGGCCAAGCGGGTTGCCTACACCTCGATCAAGGGCATCAAGACGCTCGACCTGACCGGCATGAACAAGGTGCGCGCGTGGCGGATCTGGGGCACCGGCGACTTCCTCCACTGGTGGAACTTCGACGCACGGCGCCCCCGGAAGAACTGCGCGCTCGTGATCGACGTCGGACGCCGCGTGCGCCCCACGATCACCCCGGACGATCCGGACGCTGTCCTGCGCATCCTCACCGCAGGCAGAGGCAGCAGATGACCGGACCGGCTGACGCAAGCCCGTGGGTGGCGATCGTGCCCCTGATGGCGATACTCCCTGCCATCCTGTGCATGATCGACATCGTGAGACATCCGAACACCCGGAGCCTGACGCCTCAGGCGTGGCTGGCCATGTGCGCATTCGGGAATATCTTTGGGCTGATCGCGTATCTGAAGTTCGGCCGGAGCGAAAACCGCTAGCAGCACTGGGTGCCAGGCCCGGTCGTTTCGATCCAGTCATGCCGCCTGTGCCAGGTAGTACGGGCTGACGTCGCGGCGTTCGACGGGCCGGGCGGTGCGGCGGGTCATCCGCCTGGTCATGAGCGTGATCGCCGCCCATGTGATCAAGGACTCGCTGACCTGGGGCAGTCGTTCGTGGTCGCGGCAGTGCCGTCGGGCCCTCATGATCCACGACCAGGAGCGTTCGACGACCCAGCGGCGGGGGAGGACGACAAAGCCCTTCGCATCCGGCGGGCGCCGGACCGTTTTGACGGTGATGTCGAGGTAGGTCTTGGCCCAGGTCACGAGCTTTCCGGCGTAGGCGGAGTCGGCCCAGACGATGGAGATCTCGGGATGTGTGAGCGCGAGGCGGAACAGCGGTTCCTTTGCGGCGTCCCGGTCGCTCACGTTGGCGGCAGTGACCATGACCAGCAGTACGAGACCTCTGTTGTCGCAAATCAGGTGTCTCTTGCGGCCATTGATCCTTTTGGCTTCGTCCCATCCGCGAGTGTCCTGCACGGGACGGCACGCGCGACGGGGCCGTGCGGCTCGCACAGCCCCGGTCGCGGCCGGCCCAGGCGCCGTCAGGCTCGCCGGAGCATCGTCATCCGCCCGGCGTGATACGACCGCGCCACGCCCCCGACTCGCCTCCGCGATGTTCGACGTACTCCTTGAAGCGCTTCATGTCGCCCTTGACCCTCCGATCGAGGGTGCCCGTCATGTCAGCCACCTTCTCGGCAGCGCCGCCGGGCTCTACCTCCATCACGAGTTCCACCCGCGTGTGCATGTCGTCCACGCGCTGGAAGCGGACCGAGCCCTTCTGCGAAGTGTCACCGCTGGTGGTCCGCCATGTGATGCGTTCATCCGGCAACTGGTCGACGATCTCCGTGTCGAACTCCCGCCGCACTCCGCCGATCTTGGTGGTCCAGTGGTTGTGGCGGTCGTCCACCTGCCTGACCTCCTCGACCCCTTCCATGAAGTCCGGGAACTGCTCGAACTGCGTCCACTGGTTGTAGGCGGTGCGAACCGGTACGTCGACTTCCACTGCTTCCTTGACCGTGCTCATCAGCATGCCTCCATCGCGTCGATCTCCTTGCCGGCACCGAGTACCCGACCGACGCCGACCGGCACCCTCGGGATCACATACCGACTCCCGGCCCAGCACGAGCGAGCCCAGCAATCGAGATCGGCCGAGCCGTTGGCGTCCGCGACCACGGCGGACGCGCCCCGGCGCGTCACCCCTCGACAGAGCCGGAGGATCAGCGGTAGTCGTCCGGCGAGCCGTCTTTGCCGCCGTACCTGACGTCCTCGAAGTACGCCCAGGCGTCAGGCTGGCTGCCGTCCACATCCCGCACACCGTAGGTCCTGGCGAGCTCCGCGCTGGAGGCGGATTTGCCGTTCCAGCGGGCGGCCCGGTCCGGGTCGGCGGCCAGCGCGGCGACCGCGCGGGCGAGGTAGTGCGGAGACTCGGCGATGGCGAAGTCAGGTTCCCGGGCGACGGCGTCGCGCCAGTTCTCCTCGGCCACGCCGAAGTGGGTGAGCATCTGCTCCGAGCGTAGGAAGCCCGGCGTGACAGCGACCGCCGTGCCCCCGTAGCCCGCCAACTCCTCGCCCAGCCCGAAGGCGATCCGGATCGGGGCGTTCTTCGCGAGGTCGTAGTAGAGGTTCTCGCGGTAACGGCGGTTGGAGACCGCTGTGCCGTCGGTGACTTCCACAAGCAGCGGCGCGTCCGAGCGGACCAGGAGCGGCAGGGCGAGCGCTGCGGTGATCACGTGCGAACGCACCCCGAGTTCCAGAATCCGCAAGCCGTCCGCGAGCGGTGTCTCCCAGCTCCGCTTGCCGAAGACGGAGCCGACCAGCAGGTGCTCGCCGCCCCAGAGATCATTGACCAGGATGTCCAGCCGCCCCTGCTCCCCGTCGATCCGCTCGACGAGACAGCCAACCTGGTCCGCATCCAGGTGGTCCGTGGGAACAGCGATGCCGGTGCCGCCGGCCGCCGCGACCAGCTCCGCGGTCTCCTCAATGGTCTCCGTGCGCCGGCCGACCTCACTGGCGTGCTCGCCGGTGGTGCGGCCGGTGACATAGACGGTGGCCCCGGCGCGGCCGAGCTCGACGGCGAGTGCACGCCCCGCGCCACGGGTAGCCCCCGCGACGAGCGCGATCCGCCCGGCGAGCGAGCCTCGCTGACCGATGCCCTGCGTGCTGGTGTCCTTGTCCATGGCACCACGATGCACCCCGAAGCTGACAGCCGACCTCACCTTCTCCGACAGCCCACGCGCTCAGCAGTGGCACAGACCCTTCCCCACGCGGCAGACGCCGGACGGGACGGCACCCCGGTCCCGCTGGAGACCTTCGACCGGATGCGGAGCGCGAGCGAACCGGCACCCCGCTGGTCGGCCCGCCGCAACCCCTGCCACGACGGCGCCGAGGAGCACCGCCCGCTGGAGGCGGCGGCCCTCGCCGGCGCCGCCGCCGTACTCCTCGTCCAGCACCTCACGTAGACCGCCGACGCCCTCGCCGAGCGCGGTGCCGACGCGCCGGAGCAGGTCAGCAGTAGGGCGGTTGGTTGGTCGGGGACGCCTCCACGCGCATCCACACCGCGAGCTGGCGGTACAGGCCGGGAAGATGGCCCCAGGCCCGGAGTGTCCGGGAGTCCGACAAGGTGACGCCCGGGACTCCCAGCAGCGTCGAGGCCAGAATCGAGGCGATGCTCGAGTACGACCGCACCCGCAACACCCACTACGCCGCCTCCGTGCTGGCCTGACTGGACGCGATGGGCAACGTGGGCCGGGCGGCACGCCGCCTGACGGTGCACCAGAACACGCTCAAGTACCGGCTTCGTCGTACCCAGGAACTGTTTGGGCTCGACCTGGAGCACCCGGACGACCGGCTCTCCTGCTGGCCGCAGTTGCGCATCGGCACACCCCTCTGACCACCGCACGCACTGGGACCGACGCACATGCGCTCTCCCGAGCGGGGCCAGCCCTGCTACGCCCCGCTCCGGCCATGGCTTCAGATGCCGAGAGGGAGACCGAGCGGCGAACCCACCAAAGTGCTGACGGGCCGTTCGAGAAGACCGTCGGTGATGTCGTCGGGGTCCGGTGCGTGGGCGGCCATGGCGGGAACGATCGCTGCGATCGAGAGCAGCGCGCTCATCGCGGCAACGGTCATGATGCGGCGGACAGACAGCACGGTGATTCCCTCTCGGTGTACAGAGACGCCGGACATACGGCCGGCCAGAGTTTTCCACCTGCTGAGCCGGTGCACGCCTTACCTCACTCGTTCCAGGGACGGCTGCCCCCGCCCAGCCCCGGTGGGCGGAATCCATGCCGGCGAGTGTGGCGGCGGATGGGGTCCGTAGGCAGGCGCGTCGTCCGGATGCCCCTGTGCTGGGCTGCCGCCGGCCCGGAGTCAGCGATCGGACCCACCGTCCCGGCGCCGCACATGGCTGTGACCAGGAAGTCGTTCTGATCACTGCCGACCCCGGATCACCGGCCGGGTGGGCCCTGCACAGGCTGGTCAAGCAGGCGACTTCGAAACGAAGGAAACGCGCGGGCCTCTGCCGCATACGCATACCTGCGATGACGATATCGACCGGTACCTGGGCCGACCGCCACCCGACTCCAAGCGGCAGCGCTCTTACGGCCTGTGCGCGCTGCCACCGGCTGTGCGACGTGACGGACATCGACACCCATCTGGGCGACGGGAGCCGGTGGCAGCATCTCGGCTTCCCCTGGCCGGCCCGGTGCAGGTCGCGTCAACCCGTGCACCACGGGTAGACGCGACCGCACAGGGCCGGCCAGGGAAGGACCACCACAGTGAGCAATTCTTCGGTACGGGCAGTGGGCTGGGCGCGGTCCCTGCCGATGAGCAGCGACGTGAAAACGGCACGGGACTGGGCCCGCGAACGACTGCGGACGCTCGGCTGGACCGCCAGCGCTCCGCAGACGGTGGACGCGGTGCTGCTGACCGTCTCGGAACTGGTCACCAACGCCCACGTCCACGCCCACAGCGACGCCCAGCTGGTCATGACCTGGGACAACCGCTGTGTGCACGTCGCCGTCCACGATGCCTCCGCCAGCCTGCCGAAGGCGCGATCACCCAGTACGGAAGCCGTCGGCGGGCGCGGCATGCTCCTCGTCGACGCCCTGGCCGACAGCTGGGAAGCACGCCCCTGCCCGTACGGCAAGACCGTCGTCGCCTGTTTCCGGCCGCCCCCCACGGCCCAGAACAGCAACGAGGAGGACTAGACCGGCCCCCCACCCCCTCCGAGACGGCCCCGCGCCCAGTGACAACGACCGCCCGTGCAGCCGAGGACCCCGCAGTACGGGCGGCAGGCGCTGGAGGCACACCCCTGCATCAGTCAGGTAAAACGATGGTCTGTTCCTGGCGCGCCGCCGACGTGGAGACTCTGTAGACCGGCCACGCGACAGCGGTCGCCCATCCCTGCGCGGGCGGGTCAGCGTTGGGTGTAGATGAAGCCGACCTTGTCGACCTCGTCGCCGGAGCGGCCGTGGACGCTGAAGGTGCCCGAGCCGACGGCCGCAGCGGATGGCGCGGCGGAGGGCGCGGCGGCGGTGAGCCCGCCGAGGGCGGCCGCGGCCGCCTCCCGGCAGGCGAGGAGTCTGCGCATGGGGGATCTCCTGGAGAGGGAAGGCGCTTGTGACGGTCACTGGGCAGAAGCTACCGCTGGTTACACCATGCCTGTCGAGGGTTTGGAACTGTCTGGAAATGAATCGCCTTCTGTACGCAGCCGGTTCGGCGTCTCGTCATCCAGGATTTCCCGGAATGGATGTGCTCGCGGTGCCAGAACCGGGACCGGTGAAGAAAGGCGTCCCATGCGTCTGGGCCGCTGCGAGTGTCGTGGCCGCTCAGGCCGACCGAGGGCGAGCCGCGGTGGCGCGAACCTCAGGCTGGAGAGCTCGCCGCCCAGCAGGCAGGTGACCATCCCGTCCTGTCGTTCGCCGGCACCGGCCGGGCAGTTTGGTCACTCCACGCCACCGGACGGCTTGACCCGAGCCGGGGACCGAATCGGGTGAAGCGGTTAAGCGGTAGAGCGGTCCAGAGCGACCTCTGCGTTCGCTCCGGTTCTAGGGCACGACGTCCCTGCGATGTGAGGATCAGACAGAGAGGTCCAGCAGCAGCGGAACGGCACCGTCCGTCTCTTCCGTGACCACGCCGCTGTGTGAGCCGTCGGAAGGCGGTCGGTCTGGTGCGGCCGCATGGGCGGTGGGGTTGGCGGGCTGCGGGGATGTGGCGGTGGAGATGCTGCTGTGGGCGGGGCGGGGTCCGGCGAGTCCGTTGTCTGACCATCTCTGTGCGGTGAGGACGGCGGCCAGCAGGAGGAGTGAGGTGACGCCGCTGGCCGCGGTTGTCATGGTGCGGCTGGTGTGGGGCGGTGTGTTCCTGTGCCGGCCGCCGTGCTGGCGCAGTCGTACGCCGAGCACCCCAAGTACCGCCAGGAGTGGCGTCCGTAGGCCGACCTGAAAGACACGTAAAGCCGTGGTGCAGGAACGGCACGACGGGTACGTTCAGGCTCCCGAGATCGTCGTCTCGTCAGTGGGAGGCACAGTGCTGGATGGCAGGGGGGCCGTCGTCACGGGCGGATCCCGCGGCATCGGCCGGGCGATTGTCCAACGCCTGTGCCGCGAAGGGGCGAAGGTCGTCTTCAACTTCGCCACCAACGAGGAAGCCGCAGCCGAGGTTGTCCGCAGCGTCCAGGCGGATGGCGGCCAGGCCCACGCCGTCCGCCTGGACCTGGCCGACCCGGACGGACCAGAACAGCTCATGGAAACCGCAGAGACCCATCTCGGCGCCTTGGACATCCTGGTCAACAACGCCGCCATCTCGCACACTCCGACACCGCTCGCCGAGACCGACACCGCGGTGTTCGACCACGTGATGGCGGTGAACGCCCGCTCGGTCTTCCTGACCACCCGTCACGCGGCCAGGCGGATGCGCGACGGAGGCCGGATCGTCAACATCTCCACCCTCAATACGGTGCGGCCCGCTCCGGGCATCGCCCCCTATGCCGCCAGCAAGGGCGCCGTCGAGCAACTGACCGCGGTGGCGGCCCGGGAACTCGGGCCACGCGGCATCACCGTCAACACCGTCTCTCCCGGCGCCACGGACACCGAGATGCTCCACGCCGCGAACCCCCCACAAGCGATCCAGACGGTCGCCGGCATGACGCCCCTCGGCCGGCTCGGGCAGCCCGGCGACATCGCCGACGTCGTCGCCTTTCTCGTCGGCCCGGACGCCCGGTGGATCACCAGACAGAATCTGCGGGCGGCCGGCGGCCTGGCCTGACCTCCCCGAGTAGGGGCGGAGGCCCGACCAGGTGCTCAGTAACGTCGTGGCCATGTGCGAGGGAGTGCAGGGGTCGACGCGGAGCGTCTGCGTGAGGGCCGGCTGCATGGGCATTCGCCGCCTCTGGCCGACCCCTGGACAGCGGCCTGAGGGCGGTCGCGCAGTGCAGGGGTACGGCACTGGGCCGCTTGCGGCAGGCTGGGCTGGCCGTACCGCGCCGCGTCGAGGCGGGGCGGGGCGGCTGTGAGCGCGCCCCGGGTGCTGGCCGTCGAGCACGAGAACGGCACCGGCCCGGCGCAGGTCGGCGAACGCCTCACCGCCCAGGACCTCGACCTCGTCCTGGTCCTCCTAGTCCTCTTGTGTGTCTAGGTCATACCCCCGGATTCCGCGTCATGGGCAGGCACTCGGCGAGCAGGTCGACGACGTCGCGCCAGGCTCGCTGTGCGTGCCGTGGGTGGTAGCCGACGCCGGGGACCGTGGGGTGATCGACCGGCGGGTGGTGGAAGGCATGCCAGGCGCCGCCGTAGACCGTGAGGCGCCAGTCGACGCCCGCTGCCTGCATCTCGGCGGTGAACGCGTTCCGTTGCGCGGGCGGCATGATCGGGTCCTCCGACCCCACCCCGGCCCACACCGGGCAGCGAATACGCGCCGCTTCCCCCGGTCGGCCCGTGGTCAGTGCGTTGACGGTCCCGATCGCGCGCAGGCTGACGCCGCCCCGCCCGAGTTCCAGCCCGACGGCGCCCCCGGTGCCGTAGCCGACGGCGGCCACCAGGTCGGGGTCGGTCCGTGGCTCGGCGCGCAGCACGTCGAGCGCCGCATGGCCGATGTCTCTCATCCGGTCGGGTTCGGCGAGCAGCGGCAGGCAACGGGCCAGCATCTCCTCGGGGTCAGCCAGATAGCGCCCACCGTGGAGGTCGAAGGCCAGCGCGACATATCCCAGTTCGGCGAGAGCATCGGCGCGGCGGCGCTCCACGTCGCTGAGCCCCATGCCCTCCGGTCCGAGCAGCACCGCGGGCCGACGGCCGACACCGGCCGGAAGCGCGAGATGCCCGAGCATCGTCAAACCGTCGGCCGAATACTCGACCGTACGTGTCGTAATCGTCGCCATGTGACTGGACTGTAGCGATCGGCGGGCCCGGTCCGGCCGGTGTTCTGCCGCCGGCAGAACAGTCTGTGCGGGCGGTGTTCAAGCGGTGTGAGGTGGGCGGTTGAAGCGGACCTCGACGCCGGGGGAGTACAGCACGCTCACCGGCTTCTGCGGCGGGGTGGGCAGGCCCGCGGCGGCCAGGAGGTTCTCGTCCAGCCGCAGCAGTTCGGCGCGGAAGAGGGGCCAGCGGGGGTGGGAGTTCGGCAGATATACGGGGCGCCCGAACATCGTGCTGTGCATGCCCCAGCGTGCCGTCACGAAGTGCTCCAGCTCGGACGGCTCCGCCACCGGTTCGCCGGCCCGGACCGTGATGCTGCTGTACGCGCCCCGGGGGCCGGGCAGGCGCCGTCGGCTGGTGTAGGTGAGCGTGTCGCCGTCGCGCCGGACGTTCATCTTCGACCAGATGTAGGGGAGGCGGAACGCGGTCCGCCCGATGGCCACGGGCAGCAGGCGTGAGGCGTCGAGCGAGCGGAAGACGACACCGCGCCGGCCGAGGGCGTCCACCGAATACAACCGGACGTTGGTCTCCGGGAACGACCCGAGATAGGGGATCCCGGGGAGCCGGAACCATCCCACCCGGTGCATCCGGAACGCGACCAGTCCGACGTACGTCACTCCGTCCAGCGTGTCCGGCCGCGTACCCGGCGGCAACAGCGGCGCCACCACGGCGGGTTCGGCCGGCCAGTGCAGGAAGGCCAGGTCGAGCCAGGACTGGGTGAGCAGCGGCCGGCCCGCCACATGCGGCGGATCGACCGTCACGGGCACGGGGTCCGGGTACGGCGGCGACGGCATCGTACGAGTGTGGCAGAGCGGTGTTGGGGCAGCCGCCGGGGGCCCGTCAGCGTGCCGGTTCGACAGGGCGCCCCCCGGGCCCCTTCAGCGTGCCGGTTCCGTCGTGCCGTCGGGCCCGTACAGCGGCACGTCGAAGCGTGTGGAGGCCGCTTCGAAGGCGCGGCTCTCGGCGGCGAGGCGTTCGGCGAAGTCCGGCTGCGCGGTCGTACCGAAGCCGACGGCGGCGTGCGAGCCGTCGAGGAGAGGGAAGACGGTGTCGCAGAAGTCCTCCGGGTCCGCCCCGTGGTTGGGGCCCGGTCCGGCGAGCCGGGTGGCCACGGCCGGCGGGATCAGTGCCACGACCCGGCACGGGGTGGCCCGCAGCGCGTGGCGCAGGTTCACGGTGTCGCTGTGCAGGGCCGCTTTGGCCGCGCTGTATAGCGGGGCGACGGGCTGGGGCAGGAAGGCGCCGCCCGAGGCGACGTTGACGTACACGCTCGGGCGCCCGCCCACGCGCGGGCCGTTCGTCGCGCTCTGCTCCGCCACGCCACCACGGACCGCGAGGCCTTCTGGGGCACTGTCCACGCCATCACCGACCCTGGCGGGGATGGCCGGTGAGCGCCCGATGGCCTGCCTCGAGGCCGGTGCGGGGGTGTCAGGCCGCCGGACGCGGGGGTGACCCGGGCCGGCGGGTGGCAGGTCGGCGGACGCGGGGTCACCAGGGCCCGGGTGACATCATCCGGTAGGTCTCGCCGGCCTTGAGACCGGTGGAGGAGTCGGGGACCTGCGGCGCGCGAAGAGGAGTGCCCCCGGCACCGTCTCGTCGGGGGCGGTCAGTAGGTGGGCCTCGACCGTGAACCCGGCGTCGCGCAGCCAGGTCGCCACTTGGTCGGGCTGCCGACGGTGGACGTAGACGTTCATCGGGTGACCGCCGTAGCCCTGCGTCTTCAGCCGGGACTCGGCGCCGACGTGGAAGCCGAGCAGCAGTGGTCCGCCGGGCCGGACCACCCGCCGGAAGTGCGCGAAGACCCCGGGGACCGCGTCGTCGGGGATGTGGATCAGCGACCAGAACGCGAGCAGGCCGGCGACCGACTCGTCCGCGAGATCGAGGTCCGTCATGGAGCCCACGTCGAACCGCAGGCCGGGATGGTCACGCCGAGCCACGTCGATCATCATGGGTGACAGGTCGATCCCGAAGGCGTCGAGCCCCAACTCGTGCAGGTGGGCGGTGACATGGCCTGGCCCGCAGCCGACGTCCGCCACCGGGCCACCACCGCCGGCGTGCACCAGCTCGGCGAACAACGCCAGAGCCGCCCGAAGGTACGGCGCCCCCGCCAGCGCCTCGCGAATGTAGTCGGCGTAGCTGACTGCGACGGTGTCGTACGAACTCCGGGTGTCCGTCAACCAGCCGTCGGCATGCATGCCCGACACCGTAGCCCGGCGGTCGGACTCCGTGCACAGGGGTTGAGTCAGGCGGGCACAGGGTTTGAGTCAGGAACGCCTGTGTTCGCCGTCGCGTTCGCGGTGGCCGCGAAAGTCGAAGAAGCGCAGGCCGTCGATCGCTGCTCCGGACAGGATTTCGTGCAGGGTCCATGGGCGGGAGGTGTAGTCGTCCGTTGCCACCCCTCCCTGCTCAAGCAGGAGAGCGATCATCTGGTGAACCTCAGCGGTGCCGTCGATCCGCCCGGAGATGTCGATCCGCACCGCCCAAGTGGGGCGATGTCCGATGGCCGCTTCGATGACCGCGACATCCTCCGGATCCCAGTCGGAGAAGAGACGGCCGGTCTGCTCATCGTCGGTGTCGATGTAGAGGTTGCCGTCCAGAGTCCACGGATGACGGTGCTGGGGCAGATGCCGATCGAGCGAGGCGACGGTCTCGGCTCGCTCGACTGTGGGAAACACGAAGACAGTTCGCACGGTGGGAGCGTAGGCGGTCCAGCGGCGCCGACAGGGACCGGCCGGTGGTGGCCGGCCGGCGACCGTCGGGCGGTGTCGGTCAGCCCAGTGTTGCGGTTGCCGCGCGTAGGTCTTCCAGGGCTGCCAGGGCGTGGGGCGCGAGGCCGTCTGCGTCGTCACGATGGCTTTCGGACCACTGGGCATAGCCTCGCTTGAACGCGAGGACGCCCAGTTCGCCCGCCAGGTGTGCGGTCGGTTCGGGGACGCCGCGGGTGATGAGCGCGGTTGTCATGGCGGCCGCGAGACCGATGCTCTTGAGGGCGTCGCGCTCCTGGAGTTCCGTGCTGGCCGCCACCGCCGCCTTGAGGCGGGGGCCGAGTTCGCGGTTCGCCGGTCCCATGGCGCTCGACGCGCGCTCTAGGCCGGCTGCCACCGCCTGGAGCGGGCTGGCGTCCGCCGGTGCCTCGGTGATGCCCTCGGCGAGCAGCCTGCTGAGCGTCTCCTGACCGGCGACCAGCACCTCGCGCTTGTCGGAGAAGTGCCGGAAGAAGGTGCTCTTGGTGACGCCGGCGCGCTCGGCGATCTGCGCCACCGTGGTCGCGTCGTACCCCTGCTCGGTGAACAGGTCGACGGCCGCGACGACGAGTCGCTGGGTCGCCCCTGGTTCCCATCTAGCCATGGGACCAGGATAGGTGATGGGACCATTGTCCCGTCACGATGTATCGTCGGTGATGGGACAACAGTCCCATCACTTTGAGGAGGCTCATGCACGTCTTCGTCACCGGCGGTACCGGCACCATCGGCTCCGCTGTCGTCACCGAACTGCTCGGCAAAGGGCACACCGTTCTCGCGCTGGCTCGCTCGGTCGCCTCCACGCAGATCCTCGAGACGGCTGGTGCCAAGGTGTTGCAGGGAGATCTGGCGGACCTCGACGTCCTGCGGTCCGGCGCCGCGCAGTCCGACGGTGTGATCAGCCTGGCGTTCGGACGCGACTACGGCAGTCCGGACGCGCTCGCGCGGGCCATCGCCGAGGAAAGCGCCGCTCTCACCGCCCTGGGGCAGGAACTCATCGGAAGCGACCGCCCGATCGTCACGGTCTCCGGTACGCCCTGGGTGTCCGGACGCGCCTCCACCGAGGCCGATCCGCTGCCGACCGACGGACCGGTGGGCGGCCGGGGCCGTTCCGTCACAGCGTTGCTGGATCTCGCCTCGTGCGGTCTGCACGCCATGGCTGTCCGCATGCCGCGCACGGTCCACAACGACGGCCGGGGCGGATTCCCCGGACTGTTGGCCGACGCGGCGCGCCGCACCGGCGTGGCCGGCTACCCGGGCGACGGCACCCAGCGCTGGCCGGCCGTGCACGCGCTTGACGCGGCGGTCCTGTTCCGCCTGGTCCTGGAGTCGGCGCCGGCCGGGACCGCCTGGCATGCCGTCGCCGACGAGGGCGACACGGTGCGGGACATCGCCACTGTCGTCGGCCGGCGACTGGGCCTGCCGGTCGAGCAGGTTCCGCAGGATAGCTTCGGCCCGTTCGGCCCGATCTTCGCCATGGACCAGCCGGCCTCCAGCGCCCGCACCCGCGACGCCCTCGGGTGGCAGCCGACCCACCCCAGCCTCCTCCAGGACCTCGAGAACGTCCAGCCCTGACGGTGCACGCGCACTGCGTCCAATCCCGGCGCTCCCCACGTTCAGCCCCCGGAATCGACCCTCTAGGCTGGCACGGTGACTGATAAGCAGGAGCAGGTGCGGCCGTCTGGAGTGTGGGCCACGGCCGTGGGGGTGGCCCGGGTGCGGGCGCTGGAGAGCGAGCAGGAGAATGCGCTGTTCCGTGACCCGCTGGCAAGGGCCTTCGCCGCCGCCGGCGGACTGTGGTCCTCCCCGCCGCAGCTGCCCGACGACGAGGCCGCGCGACGCCGCTGGCTGGGGGTGGCGTTCTCCATCGTCATCAGGACCAAGTTCCTCGACGACCTGCTGGAGCAGGCCTCCGCGTCCGGGGTCCGGCAGGTCGTGCTGCTCGGCGCCGGGATGGACAGCCGGGCCTTCCGGATGGACTGGCCCGAGGGCATGCGTCTGTTCGAGGTGGACACCGTCGCACCACTGGACTTCAAGGCTTCGGTGCTGCGCCAGGAACGGGCCGTCGCACGCTGCGAGCGGATCACCGTCCCGGTGGACCTGCGTGACGACTGGCCGGGCGCGCTGGCCGCAGCGGGGCACGACGCGGCGGCGCCGACCGTGTGGATCGCCGAAGGACTGCTGATCTATCTGCCCGAGGACGCGGTCGAGTTGCTGCTTGCCCGTATCGGCGCGCGGTCGGCGATCGGCAGCCGGATGGGGCTGACGCTGGGCTCGCGCGGCGTGATCGAGCGCTTCGGCGCGGACGCCGTACCGGGATCGCCGGCGTCCATGTGGGTCTCGGAGATGCCCGACGACCCGGTGGGCTGGCTGGCCGGCCACGGCTGGGAGGCCGACTGCCACACCGTGCGCGAACGGGCCGCCGTCTACGGCCGCCCGATCAGCACCCCGCCGCAGCACCCGGAGGGGCCGGGCGGACTGGTCTCGGCGGTCCGCCGGTAGTGCGTCTCCCGGCTCGAAGGGAGGCCCCCTGGGGCGACGACTCACGCCGCCCCCAACGGCCGTATAGGCGGCGGCCGTTGGGGCGGAAACCCGCGGCGGACGTCGGCCCTTCCGGCAGCCTGTCAGCCTGCTAGGCCGGTTGGTTTTTGCCGAACCAGCGGTCCGCTGACCGTTCGAACTCGGAGTGGTCGAAGGCGGGTTCGCCTGCCCAGGCGATGATGCCGTCGGGGCGGACCAGTACGGCGTCGAGGCCGAGGGAGTCGCGGGCCGGGCCAGTGGCGTACTGGAGCCGGTGGGCACGGAACCCGGCCGCGTTCCGTAGGCGGTGGCCGGGGGTGAAGTCGAGGACGGCGCCGTGTCCTTCCCGCATCAGGTCGGCGAGGCGGGTGCCGTCGGTGAAACGGAACTCGGGGGCGAGGCGGCCGGTCAGCGGGTGGTCGCCGCCGAGGTCGTGGCGGACCGAGAGGCCGGACAGCTTCTTATACACGTACGTCGTTCCGGCAGGGGTCGCGAGCAGGTCGCGGACGAGTGCCTGGACCGCCCGGCCGTGCGGGTCCGGCTGCATGGTGGCCACCTGGGCGCGGGTCCAGTCCAGCACCCACGCGCCCACCGGATGGCGCTCGGCGGTGTAGGTGTCGAGCAGTCCGTCGGGGGCGTCGCCGCGCACGGTAGCCGCGAGCTTCCAGCCCAGGTTGAGGGCGTCGCCAATACCGGTGTTGAGTCCTTGTCCGCCCATCGGGGAGTGGATGTGGGCGGCGTCGCCCGCGAGCAGGACGCGCCCCTGCCGGTAGGTCGTCGCCTGCTTCGCCCGGTCGGTGTAGGTGGAGGCGTGGTGAACCTCGTTCAGGGTCACGTCGCTGCCGGAAACGCGCCGCAGGACCGTCTGGAGATGTTCGCGGCTCGGCGCCTGCGAGCGGTCGAACGTGCCACCGTCCAGCTCCATCACCCCGATGTGCCCCGGGGTGCGCATGCACAGGTACAGGCCCCTCGGCGTCGGGTTGAACCCGGGGCGCAGCTTCTCGGGATCGGCGATGTCGGCGAGCATGGTGTAGCCCGTGAACCGCGGCTCGGTACCGGCGAAGCCGAAGCCCGCCTGCCGGCGTACCGTACTGCGTCCGCCGTCACAGCCGACGAGCCAGCGCCCCGTGTACGTCTCCTCGCCGGCGTGGGCGACCACGCCCTCGTCGGTCTGCGTGACGGCCGAGACCGTGACGCCGCGCCTTGTCTCCACACCGAGTTCGGCGGCCCGTTCGGCCAGCACGCCCTCGATCGCGTCGAGACTGGTCATCATCGCTTCCGCCGCCGGGCTGGGGAGCCGGTACGGCAGGGCGACGAGGTCGATCTTCGCCGGGTCCAGCATCAGGCCGGCGAAGTGCCCGGCCTGGGCGGGGCGCTCCGCTCCGTCCGCGTCGGGGTCCACGCCGGAGAAGCGGGGGAGGCCGGGGAAGTCGTCGACATCGGCGGCCTTCAGCAGGTCCGACAGCATCCCCCGGCGGTGGAACGCCCCGAGGGACGCGGGGGACAGGCCCCTCAGGCCGAGCGGTGCCGTCCGCCAGGGCGAACCCGGCCGCGGTTCCTGCTCCAGCACCAGGACGGAGCAGCCGGCGAGTCCGAGCTCGCACGCGAGGAACAGGCCGACCGGGCCGGCGCCGACGATCACTACGTCGTACATGGAGATCACCTTCCATAGCGGAGATGGACACGAGGCCGAGCCGCGGTGCCCGGCGGGTCCACTTGAAAGGTGTCAACTCCCACCGACAGGCGACCGACAGCTCGTCTACATCGCGTCGACAACGCATCTACATCGCGTCGATACCGCCATCGGCTGCGCGTCGGCTGTGCGTGGCTGCGCATCGGCATCGCACTGGTATCCGCCGACCGCCCGGTGACGTTTGTGGGCCAGCGTCTGCCGGAGGTGTAGCCCGCGTCCGCGTCCGCGTCCGCGTCCGCGTCCGCGTCAGCGGGCGAACTTCGCCCTGGCCGCCGCCGTGACCGGTGTGAAGAAGTTGACCAGGTTGCCGTCGGGATCACGGAACAGCAGGGACCGGTTGCCCCAGGGCATCGTGGTGGGCTCGTTGACGAAGTCGGAGGCGGGGACGCGGCCGCTCAGCCTCTCGTACGCGCGGTCCACGTCGTCGACCAGGAACTCAAGGATCACGCTGTGGTTGTCGGCCGGGCGCGAGGAGCCCGGCGCGAACAGGGGGACGGTGCGGGTGGCGGCGATCGCGAGGGTCGCGTGGGGCGTCCTCAGCTCGGCGAAGTCCTCGGTGGACCAGACCGCGGGCACGCCGGTGGCCTTCTCGTAGAAGGCGACGAGGCGTGCGACGTCGGCGGTGATGACGCGGATCGAGAGGAAGTCCATGGTGCTCTCCCTGGAGAGGGGCGGGGCTGCTGCTTGCATCTCGACGCTAGAACGAATAGAGGACAGAATCGGTCCACTATTCACGCTAGATTCGCCGGCATGTCCCGACCCACCGGCCGCGTCCTCACCCTCCTCGAACTCCTCCAGTCCGGCGGCACCCGCACGATCGCCGAACTCGCCGGCCGGCTGGGCGTGGACGGCCGTACCGTGCGGCGCTACGTGGACCACCTGATCGACCTCGACGTGCCTGTCGAGGCCGTGCGCGGCCGCTACGGCGGCTACCGCCTCGCCCCCGGCTACCGTCTGCCCCCGCTCATGCTCAACGACGACGAGGCACTCGCCGTACTGCTCGGACTGGTCGCGGGCCGCCGAGCGGGGCCCGCGCCGGCGACGGGCACCGCGAGCGAGACGGCGGCCGCCAAGATCCGCCGTGTGCTACCGGCCCACCTCGCCCGTAGGCTCGACGCGGTCCTGGAATCCCTCGCTTTCAGCGAGCCGCGCGGCGCGTTCGCCGCCCCGGACGCCGCCGTCCTCCTCACCCTCGCCGACGCGGTACGCCACCACCGGCCGGTCACGATCAAATACACCGGCCGCGACGGCCGGCGCAGCGAGCGCGCATTCCACCCCTACGGGATCGTGGCCCACTCGGGCCGCTGGTACGTCACCGGTTCCGATCCCGGGATCGGGGAGGACCGTACCTTCCGGCTCGACCGCATCGCGGACGCCAGGACCCTGCCCGGTACGTTCGATCCGCCGATTGGCCCCGACCCGGCGCAGCGTCTTGTGACCGGGTTCGCCACCGCGGCCTACCGGCACGAGGTGACCCTGCGGATCCACGGCACCCCCGACCAGATCCGCGCCCACCTGCCCGCTACCGTCGCCACGTTGAAGGAGCCCGACCCCGAGTCCGAGCCCGACCCGGAATCGGAGCCGGAACAGCGGCCGGGGCCGGGCCCGCGATCCCCGGACGCCGTCGAACGGTGGCTGCTGGTCGAGTTGCGGGCCGAGCGGCTCGACTGGCTGCCACCGGTACTCGCAGCCCTCGACCGGCCGTTCGGCATCGAGCGCCCCCGCGAACTGAGGGAACTTGTAGCGCAGTTCGCCGACCGCCTGGCGCGCCGGGCCCGCGGCGACGTGACGGAAACCGGAGGTCACCGGCCGCCGACCGCCCGGTAGTCGGCCCCGATGAAGGCGACGACCGGCGCGCACGCCGCTTCCCGGCCCCCTCCGACCCGTCGTACAGCATCAGCGTGCTGTGTCAGCGGCACTCGGCAGCGCCGCGCAGTGGAACTCGGCGCCCGCCACCTCCCTGCGCGATCTGCTGCTCCGCCCGGCCGCGAGGAGCTGACCTGACCACTCGCTGAAGCTCACAGGTCCAGGATGGCGTGCGCGTCGGCGTAGGAGGTCTTCGTGCGGGCGAAGAGGTCCTCCTCCTAGGCCGTGCGGGCCGCCTCGGTGTCGTCGGGGTGGGCGGCGATCGCCTTCGCGAGTTCGGCGCCGTCGAACATGGCAAGGTTCGCGCCGTCACCGGCCGGCGGCACCAGGTGCGCGGCGTCGCCGAGGAGCGTCACGCCGGGCACGCGGTCCCACCTGTGCCTCACCGCGTTGATCACGGACGGCGAGCCCCCCCCGGTCGTCCGCATGATCCACACGCTCCCGAAGGGCACCAACAAGGACGAGCTGCTGGCGGCGGCCACCAACGACGTCATCGCCCGGGCCATGGCGGACGTGACCGGCGGCGACGATCCGAGGGAGTCGATCCGGGCCGTCGCCCTCGGCGTGTACGAGGCGATCGACGCGCACCCCTGGGTGGGCGCCCAGCTCTCCAGTTCGCCGTCACTGGCCGCGATCCCGGAGACCGTCGAGGCCTTCGGCAGCCGCATCCAGGCTCGCCGTCCCCGAGCGGGCCTGGTTCCACTCCGCGACCGCCCTCGTGCTCTACGTCCTCGGCGCCGCCGCGCAGAACGCCGCCAACGCCCACCGGCACGTGGACGGGCTCCACCGCGACGACGTCCTCGGCTCGGTCGCCGAGCACTGGGCCGGCCTCGACCCCGCCCGCTACCCCTTCGTGCGCCGGCTGGCGGCGGAACTGCCCGGCCACGACGACCAGGAGCAGTTCCTCGCCGGGGTTGACCTCGTCCTGGCCGTATCGAAGCCGGTATAGAAGCCGGTGCCGCCGACGGTGACTGAGCAGCCTGAGCGCTGAGTGTTCCCGCTCCCGTGGCAGGGCCGGCCCCGCCTCGCCGTGCCCCGCGCCACCCCCTTCGCACTGGGCATCCGGCCCGCCCCGGCCGCGGCCCAATCACCCCCCACTGGGCCAATGGCACAACTTTTCCAGGCATTGTTGTCAGCTGGTCCCCGACGACCCCATACTCCTGGCCCAACAGCCCAACAGCCCAACAGCCCAACAGCCCAACAGCCCAACAGCCCAACAGCCCAACAGCCCAACAGCCCAACAGCCCAACAGCCCAACAGCCCAACAG
>NZ_JBEYVS010000039.1:0-18544 GCF_040644095.1 Streptomyces sp. NPDC047028 | reverse complement strand
AGCCCAGTAGCCCCCAGTCCAGCAGCCGCAGGCCGGCTCGCGGTTCGGGTGCCCTGCCGCGGTGAACGAGGCGTGCCCGCAGACGAGACGGGGACGTCCCGGCGGCGCGGCCGGTCCGCTGCTGCGGGACATGGGCGACAGACGACCTGCGTGCCACCGAGTTCAGGGAGAGGGCGATGACGCCACCCGTCACCGAGACCGAGCAGCACGCAGACGGGAGCCCGCGCCCGCGCCTGCGGCTGGACGACCGCTACCGCCTCGACGAAGGCACGGTCCACCTCTCCGGCATCCACGCACTCGTCCGCATCCTCCTGGACCGTGCCGCCCGTGACCGCCAACAGGGGCTGCGCACCGCGACGTTCGTGTCCGGCTACGAGGGATCGCCCCTGGCCGGCTACGACATCGAGCTGGCCCGGCGCGAGGCGCTGCTGCGCGAGCACGACATCGTCCTCAAGCCCGGCCTGAACGAGGAACTCGCCGCGACCGCCGTCATGGGCAGCCAACTCGCGGGCCAGGTCGGCACCTCGCGCTACGACGGCGTCACCGGCATCTGGTACGCCAAGTCACCCGGCCTCGACCGGGCCTCCGACGCCCTGCGCCACGCGAACCTGGTCGGCACCGGACCGACCGGCGGCGCCGTGGCGCTGGTCGGCGACGACCCGGGCGCGAAGTCGTCCAGCGTGCCGTGCGCCAGCGAGGCGACCCTCGCGGACCTCGCGATGCCGACGCTGTACCCGGCCGACGCGCAGGACGTGCTCGACTACGGCCTGCACGCGCAGTACCTGTCCCGGTTCTGCGGCCTGTGGACGGGCTTGAAGATCACCACGGCGGTCGCCGACGCCACCTCCACCGCCCTCGTCGGACCCGGCCGGAACCCGGTCACCGACGGCGGCGCCGGACCGAACCCGCACACGCCGAGCGCGATGCTCCTGGGCGCCAACCTCATGGCGCTGGAGCGCAGTCTGCACGACGTCCGGCTGCCCCGCGCGATCGAGTACGCCCGGCTGCACGGCCTCAACCAGGTTGTGCGGCGCGACCCTTCGGACCGGATCGGCATCCTCACTTCCGGCAAGACCTACCTCGACGTCCGCGAGGCCCTCCGCCTCATCGGGCTCACCGACGACGACCTGACCCGCCACGGCATCAGGATCCTCAAGCTCGGCATGGTCTTCCCCCTGGAGCGCGACGCCGTCGTCGAGTTCGCGGACGGGCTCGACCAGTTGCTGGTCGTGGAGGAGAAGCGGCCGTTCCTCGAAGCCGCCGTCAAGGAGATCCTCTACGGCCGTACCGGCGCGCCCGCCGTCCACGGCAAGGAAGGCCCCGACGGGCGGAGCCTGTTCAGCCGTTCCGGGGAACTCGACGCGGACGCCGTGGCCACCGGCCTGGCCAAGGTGCTCGCCCCGCTCGGCGTCGAAGCCGCCGAGGCCTGGCGCCGTCGGCCCCGCCCCCGCGCCTCGCTCTCCCTGCCGCTGCTGAACCGCAGCCCCTACTACTGCTCGGGCTGCCCGCACAACACCTCCACCACCGCGGGCGGCGACTCGCTGGTCGGCGCGGGCATCGGCTGCCACGCGATGGTCGTGTTCATGGACGCCGAGCAGGTCGGCACGGTCGTCGGCATGACCCAGATGGGCGGCGAGGGCGCCCAGTGGATCGGCATGGAGCCGTTCGTCGACGACGACCACTTCGTGCAGAACATCGGCGACGGCACGTACATGCACTCGGGCAGTCTCGCCGTACGTGCGGCCGTCGCCGCCGGGGTCAACGTCACCTACAAGGTGCTCTACAACGGCACGGTCGCCATGACCGGCGGCCAGGACGCCGTCGGCGCGCTGCCGGTCGACCGGCTCGCCTCCACCCTCCTCGACGAGGGCGTCGCCAAGGTGATCGTCACCAGCGAGGACACCGCGCGCGTCCCCCGCGCCCGGCTGCCCAGGGCCGTACGGGTGCTGGACCGGTCCCGCATCGACGACGCCCTCGCCGAGCTGAAGGCCACCCCCGGGGTCACCGTCCTCATCCACGACCAGGAGTGCGCCGCCGAGAAACGGCGGGCCCGCAGGCGCGGCAAGGCCGAGACCCCGGCCAAGCGCGTCTTCATCAACGAACGCGTCTGCGAGGGCTGCGGCGACTGCGGCCGCAAGTCCAACTGCCTCTCCGTGCACCCGACGTCGACGGAGTTCGGCCGCAAGACCCGTATCGACCAGTCCTCCTGCAACCTGGACTACTCCTGCGTCGACGGCGACTGCCCGGCGTTCATGACGATCGTCCCGGCCGACGGTCCGCGCCGGGCCGCCCGCGCCGCGCTCCCCGACCTGGCCGCCACGGATCTCCCGGCCCCCGCCCGGAGCACCGGCTCCACCGGATCCTTCCGCATGCGGATCACCGGCATCGGCGGCACCGGCATCGTCACCGTCTCCCAGGTGCTGGCGACCGCCGCGGTCATCGACGGCCACCACGTGCGCACCCTCGACCAGACCGGCCTCGCCCAGAAGGGCGGCGCCGTCGTCTCCGACATCAAGATCACACCGGACGCCGTCGAACAGGGCGCGAAGATCACCGAGCAGAGCTGCGACCTCTACCTCGCCTGCGACCCGCTCGTCGCCACCGACCCCAAGTACCTCCGCGTCGCCGCCCCGGACCGCACCGTCGCCGTCATGAGCACCACCGAGATACCCACCGGGCAGATGGTCGTCGACACCGAGGTCGGCTTCCCGGCCCCCGGCGCCGTACGCAACGCCGTCGACGGCGCCGTACGCCAGCTCATCGCCCTGGACACCGGCGCCCTGGCCACCGAACTCTTCGACGACGAGCAGTACGCCAACATGCTGCTGGTCGGCGCCGCCTACCAGACCGGGCTGCTGCCGATGCCCGCCGAGGCCGTCGAAGAGGCCATCACTTTGAACGGTGTCGCCGTCGACCGCAACATCCAGGCGTTCCGCCGAGGCCGCCAGGCAGTCGCCGACCCGGACGCCCTGCGCGCCGCGACCGCCGCCCCCGAGCCCCGGCGGCCGGAACCGCCCGAGGGCACCGCCGAACTCGTCGCCCGGGTCACCGACGCCACCGACTCCGAACTGCACCGCCTCCTCACCGTCCGCGTGGCCGACCTCATCGGCTACCAGGACACCCGCTACGCCCGCGTCTACGCCGACTTCGTCAAGTCGGTCGCCGACGCCGAGGACGCCGCCGTAGCCGGTTCCACCGAGCTGACCGAGGCGGTCGCCCGCCACCTGCACAAGCTCATGGCGTACAAGGACGAGTACGAGGTGGCCCGCCTCGCCCTCGACCCGGCCGTCGACGCGGAGATCGACGCCACGTTCGGCAGCGGCAGCCGGCGCACCCACCTGCTGCACCCGCCGGTGCTGCGCGCCCTCGGCATGAAGCGGAAGATCGCCCTCGGCCGCGCCGCCGGACCCGCCTTCAAGGCGCTGCGCGCGATGCGGCGCGTGCGCGGCACCCGACTCGACCTGTTCGGCATGCACCCCGTACGCCGCCTCGAACGCGAACTCGTCGAGGACTACCGCACCTCACTCACCGACGCCCTCACGATCCTCACCAAGGAGAACCTGCCCACCGTACGCCGCCTCGCCGAACTCCCCGACGTCGTCCGCGGCTACGAGGACGTCAAACTGGCGGCGGTCGCCCGCTACCGGGCGGAGAAGGCGAGCCTCGTCGCCGAACTCCACGAGAACGCCACCGCTCTCGTTCCCACGGGGGCCTGACAGGGCCGGCCGGGTGGCGGCGCGCCATTCGCCACCCGGCCTGTCTGTCTTCTGAGGGTGTGCAGGCCGACCGTCGCGGAAAATGGGCGGCCCGCGAGGCTCGGCCCCGGCATGCTGGGCGTTCCGGTCGACCGAGAGGACCCCATGCCGACATCGCCCGACTCACCGACAGGCTCCGGCCGCGTCGGCGTGCCAGTCGTCCGGCTCTGGTACGGCGTCAACGAACTGCTCGCGTTCCTGCTGGAGTTGGCCGCGCTGGCGTGTCTGGGCTGGTGGGGGTTCACCGCCGGGGACGGGGTGGGCCGGCACCTCCTCCTGGGAGTGGGTACACCGCTGGTGGCCGTGGTGGCGTGGGGGCTGTTCGCCGCGCCGCGGGCCCGGTTGCGCCCGCCGCTGCCCGGGGTGCTCGCCGTCAAGGCGGTGGTCCTGGGCGGCGGGGCGGCCGCGCTGTACGGGGTCGGGCATGCGGTGGCCGCCGTGGCCGTGGCGGCCGTCGTCGTGGTGAACACGGCGGTGGCGGAGCTGTTCCGGCAGTCGCCGGACACGTCGCGCAGGGGGCGGGCGGCCGGCGGTTGAGGCGGGGCGATGGGTACCCGTTGACCGGGCAACGGGTCATGGCCGGTCGTGGGTCGGCTCCGTGCCGTTCAGTATCGCCGCCGTGAGAACGTGGCCGGCGACGCCCCAGCCGCCGTCGGTGACCTCGTCGACGAGGACGACGGTGGTGGGGCGGGCCCGCTCGCCGTAGATCTCGGCGTACAGGTCGGTGGTGCGCTCGACGATCCTCCTCTTGTCGTCGGCCGTCAGGGTGCCCGCGGGGACCTTGAAGTTGGCGAAAGGCATGGTTGTTCTCCTGTCAGAGGGCGGCGTTCGCGGTGAGCAGTTCGCCGATGCCCACGCGGCGGAAGAACTCGGCGCGGACGCGGTCGTACACCGCGGAGACCACCTCGCTGCCGTCGCGGCTGGGGTCGACGTGGGTGCGCAGCGGCCGTTCGCCGTGGGGGAGCGACACGACGCGGACGATCTCGTCGGCCACCTCGCCGACCTCGCGGCCGGGCGGGAAGAGCCCGCTCAGCGTCTCGGCCATCGTGTCCCTGAGACGGCCGTACGGCTCGTCGTACGCGGCGGCACGCGACGTGTCGCCGGGCGCGCCCGCGTGGGCGAAGTGGTTGGTGCCGCTCGGGTAGGCGCCGGGAATCACGAGGCTGGTCTCGATGCCGAACTTGACCAGCTCGGCGGCGTAGCTCTCGGCGAGGGCGTCCATCGCGGCCTTGGCGGCGAAGTAGGGCCCCAGGAACGGTGGATGACCGCCGCGCGTCGACGAGGAGCCGACCCACAGCAGCAGCCCGCGCCCCTGGCGGCGCATGACCGGCACCACGGCGCGGTTCACACGCTGCGTCGACAGCACGTTGATGTCGTAGACGTCGGCGAGCTGATCGACGGTGAACGCCTCGGCGGGTCCGAGAACCATGTGGCCGGCGTTGTGCACCACGACGTCGACCCGCCCCTGCTCGGCCAGGACGTGGTCGATCGCCCGGTCGACCGAGGCCTGGTCCTGGACGTCCATCTCGACGGCCGACAACCGCACGCCGTGCAACTCGGCGGCTTCGGCCAGCGCCGCCACGGCGGGTGCGTTGCGGCCCGTCGTCGCGCGCATCCCGGCGTACACGGTGTGACCGGCCCGCGCGAGGGCGCGCGCCGTGAGGTTCCCGAAGCCGCTGGAGGCGCCGGTGACGACCACGACGTACGGCTGCGAGGTCATGCGATGCCCCCGTTGGCGCGCAGTACCTGGCCGTTCACCCAGTGTCCCTCCGGGCCGGCGAGGAAGGCCACGACCCGGGCGATGTCCTCGGGCGCGCCCAGCCGCTCCAGCGGCGGGATCTTGGCCAGCCGGTCGATCTCGTCGTCGGACTTGCCCCGCAGGAACAGGTCCGTGGCCGTGGGCCCGGGCGCGACGGCGTTCACGGTGATGTCCCGGCCGCGCAGCTCGCGGGCGAGGATCAGCGTCATCGCCTCCACGGCGCCCTTGCTCGCCGCGTACGCGCCGTAGGAGGGGAACTGAAGGCCGACGACGGACGTCGAGAACGCCACGTACGAGCCGCCCGCGCGCAGCCGCCGCGCGGCCTGCTGGGCGGTGACGAAGGTGCCCCGGATGTTGGTGCGGTGCATGGCGTCCAGCTCCGCCAGGTCGAGGTCGGCGACGGTGGACAGCACCATCCGGCCCGCCGCGTTGACGACGACGTCGACCCCGCCGAACTCCTCCTCGGCCCGGTCGAACAGCGCGGCGACGGCGTGCTCGTCCGCGACGTCGGCCTGGACCGCGATCGCCCGGCCGCCCGCTGCGGTGATCGTCTTCACGGTCTCCTCGGCGGCCGCCGTGCCGTGCGCGTAGTTCACGACGACGGCCAGGCCGTCCTGCGCGAGCCTCAGACTGACGGCGCGGCCGATGCCGCGTGACCCGCCGGTGACGACGGCGACCCGTCGGCCCGGCTCCTGCTTCGTGGATGATGTCGCGTTCATGTCCTCCACGATGAACCGTGCCCACCGGCGGAACCAGGGGATGTCATCCCCTGGGTCGGCGGCCCGGCCGAGCCCACAATGGACCCCATGGGTGCTGCGAAATACACCGAGCTGGGGGCCTTCCTTCGTTCACGGCGTGAACGCGTCAGGCCCGCCGACGTCGGCCTCCCCACCGGACCGCGGCGCCGCGTCCCCGGACTGCGCCGGGAGGAGGTCGCCCAGCTCGCCGGGGCGTCGGTGGACTACTACAACGAGCTGGAGCGCGGCGCCGGCTCCCAGCCGTCCGAACAGATGATCGCCGCTCTGGCCCGGGCGCTGCGCCTGTCCGGCGACGAACGCGACCACCTCTTCCACCTGGCCGGGCGCCCGGTGCCCGTGCAGGGCGGAGCCGCCTCGCACGTGCACCCAGGCATGCTGGACCTGCTCCACCGGCTCACCTCGACACCGGCGCAGGTCATCACCGACCTGCACGTCACCCTCGTACAGAATCCCCTGGCCGTGGCGCTGCTCGGCGACCAGTGCGGGTTCCGGGGGCCCCGGGCGAGCTTCGTCCACCGCTGGTTCACCGAGCCCGAGGCCCGGCTGCTGTACCCGGAAGCCGAGCACGAGACCCAGTCCCGGGCCTTCGTCGCCGATCTGCGCGCGGCCGTGGCCCGGCGGGACGCGACGGACACCGAGGCCCGGCCGATGATCCGCTCCCTGCTGGCGCTGTCCCCCGAGTTCGCGGCCCTGTGGGCCGACCACGAGGTGGCGTTCCGCCGGGACGACCGCAAGCGCATCGACCATCCCACGCTGGGCGTGATCGAGGTCAACTGCCTCAACCTGTTCAGCGAGGACGGCCGTCAGCGCCTGCTGTGGTTCACCCCGGCGGTCGGCACCGACAGCGCGGCCCTGCTGGAGCTGCTCGCGGTCGTGGGCACGCAGGAGATCGCCGGCCCGGCACCGCACTGAGCGGGCAGGGGGCATGCTGCTTCAGCGCAAGCGCAGCGCCTCGCGGATCGTGGTGAACAGGTCGGTCTGGTTGGTGACGCCGAGGACGCGGTACGCGAGCGGTCCCTGCGCGGCGATGCGCACCTCGGTGCCGGTGTGCTCCTGGGACTGACCCGGGGTGTTGGTCGAGTAGTTGACCTTCAGCTGCTGCCCCTCGTCGGTGACGAGCGTGGAGGACAGGCCGGGCGGGGTCGCCTCCAGGGGGACGATCTGGCTGGTGTGGCCGTGGTCGGCGGTGGTGACGACGAGGGTGTCGGGGTGCTTGGCGGCGTAGGCGCGGGCCACCTTCACCGCGCGGTCGAAGGCCGCCGTCTCGCCGATCTGGCCGCACGGGTCGGCTGCGTGGTCCTGCTTGTCGATCGACGCGCCCTCGATCTGCAGGAAGAAGCCCTGCTTGGCGTGGTGGCGCCGCTGCTTGGCCTCCAGCAGCTGGATGGCCTTGTCGGCGGAGTCCGCGAGGCTCGGGGTCGTCGAGGGACGGTTCGGGTTGGAGGTGACGCAGCGCTGCGGGGCGGTGCCGCCGGTCGCGGCCGGCTTGCCGGTCCACTCGACGGGCACGTTGCCCGGCGCGAACAGGCCCAGCACGGGCTTGCCCGGCTCGGCGGCCTTCATCCCGGCGTCGTCGGTGACGACCTGGTAGCCGAGCGCGCGGGCCTGCTCGGTGACGGTACGGCCCTTGTACCGGCCGTCGGTGATCCGCTGGTCGAAGCGCTGCTTGCCGCCGCCGAACAGGACGTCCACCTTGTGGTTGACGGACTGCTCGGCGATGGAGCCGGGGCCACCGCTCGCGAGTGTGTCGGAGGGGCACTTGGCCATGTCGGCCGGGCCCTGGCAGGAACGGTCGGTGACGTGCGAGGCGAGCACCGCCGGGGTGGCGTCGGTCAGTTCGGCGGTGGTGACGCTGCCGGTGGCGTACCCGTTCTTCCGGGCCAGC
This sequence comes from Streptomyces sp. NPDC047028, assembly GCF_040644095.1. Taxonomy (NCBI): domain Bacteria; kingdom Bacillati; phylum Actinomycetota; class Actinomycetes; order Kitasatosporales; family Streptomycetaceae; genus Streptomyces; species Streptomyces sp. NPDC047028. The sequence goes on along the minus strand of NZ_JBEYVS010000039.1, from coordinate 10,387 downwards.
TCCAGCAGGGTGCGCACGGGCTTGTCGGTGCCGGAGGTCTTGGAGATGCGGCCGTTGACCGTCTTGACGCCGGTGGCCCAGCCGGTGCCGCTGGCGGCGGAGTCGGTGACGTAGTCCGGGGTGCCGTCGGCGTGGACCGCGTAGGTGGTGTACTCGCCGGTCAGCGGGAAACGGTCCATGTCCAGCCGGCCGTTGGCGCCGACCGTGTAGTCCCGGGCGAGCGTGATCTCCGAGTCGCCCATGCCGTCCCCGATGAGCAGGATGACGTTCTTGGCCTTCCCGCCCCGGATCGCACCGGCCGCCTGCTGACGGCCGTCGAAGGCACCGGCCGCGCTGGTGACGGCCACGACGGCAGCGGTGGCGGCGACCACCGCGACGGCCGGCGTGAGACGACGACGAACGGACCGGGGCACAGAGCGGGGCCGGGGCGTGGATCGGGGCATGACTACGACTCCTTGTGACGCGACGAGCGAACTGCGGTCCCAACGGCAGCCACGTCACCAGCCGCACACGAAGCCCGGGTGAACCACCGACCGCCCACCGGCATCCAGCACGTGACACACCGGACGCGGGTCGGGGCGCCCCGGACCACACTCCAACTTCTGCTTATGATTCGACGCGTGTTCGATTCACGGCACATCAAGACGTTTCACGCGGTGGTCACGGCCGGCACCTACTCGGGGGCCGCCACCGCCCTCGGCTACACGCAGCCGGCCGTGACGCAGCAGATGAAGGCGCTGGAACGTACGGTGGGCAGCCCGCTGTTCGTCCGGGTCGGGCGGCGGATGCGGCTGACGGAGGCCGGCGAGACACTGGCCCGGCACGCCGAGGCCATCCTCGGCAGCCTGTCCGTCGCCGAGGAACAGGTCACCGCGATCACCAGGCTGCGCTCCGGCCGGGTCAGGGTCTGCGGCTTCCCCAGCGCCAACGCCACCCTCGTCCCCGAGACCCTCGCCCGACTCGCCGCCGAACACCCCGGGATAGCGGTGAGCCTGCTCGACGACGAACCGCCCGACTCCCTACGGCGCCTGGCGCGCGGCGAGTGCGACATCACCCTCGCTTTCACCTACCCAGGCCCGCCCGAACCCGTGCCGGACGACGTGGTCGAGATCCCCCTCCTGGAGGACCAGCTCACCGTCCTGATGCCGGTCGGCCACCCCCAGGCCCGGCGGCGCGCCGTACGCCTCGCCGACTTCACCGGGGAACGCTGGATCGCCGGCTGCGCCCGCTGCCGTACCCACTTCCTGCACGAGTGCGCCGAGTTGGGCTTCGCGCCCGACATCGCCTACACCACCGACGACGGTCTGGTCATGCAGTCACTGGTCGCCGAAGGGCTGGGCGTCGCCATGGTGCCCGGGCTCGTGCTGTCCTTCCTCCGGCTGGACCGGGTCGCCGGCCGCGCCCTGCAGCCGGCCGCGCGCCGCCGCGTCTCGGCGTACGTGCTGCGCGAGCACCTGCGGGTCCCGGCCACCGCACTGGTCGTCGACACCGTCAGGGCCGTCGCCGAACGCCGCGTCGGCTGCTGAGGCGTCCCACCCACCAGGCCATGTATAAGCGGAGGTTGGGGCGCTGTGAAGCAACTGTCGTTGGACGTACGGGTGTTGACCGCCGGACGCTGCCGTCATGACCACTTCCACGCCCACCCAGCGCGCCGGGGTCACCGCCCGTCTCGGCCGGTTCGTCGACGAGACGAAGCAGATCGTCCGTCGCGGTCTGTCCCCCGAGCGCACGGCCCGGACGGTCGCCGAATGTCTCGCACCGCACCTGGGCGCCGACGACCTCCTCACGGCGGGGCAGCGCGAGGGCGATCCCGCCCACTACCGCCAGCACGTCCTGCACGCCGAGGACGACGGCAGCTTCTCGATCGTCGCCCTGGTGTGGCTGCCGGGCCAGCGCACCTCGATCCACGACCACGTCTCCTGGTGCGTCACCGGCGTCCACGCCGGCCGCGAGCACGAACGCCGTTACGAACTGGTTCCGGGCGCCGGCTCCTCCCGCCTCGTCGCCACCCGGGAAGTCGTCAACGAACAGGGCACCGTCTGCGGCTTCGCCCCTCCCGGTGACATCCACCGGGTATGGAACGGGGGCGACAGCAAGGCGATCTCCCTGCACGTCTACGGCGCCGACATCACCCGCCTGGGCTCCAGCGTCCGGCGGATCTACGACCCCCCGGCCGGGGAGCGCTGAACGAGGCGTCCGCCCCCGCCCGTGGCCCCCGGGGCATGCGGGGCGGTTATCCGGGTAATCGGGCCTCGGCCGGCCAGGGACGAGTGGCCGCCCGGAAGGAGTGCTCCAGATGTTGATGGCCCACCCCGCGGTGCTGCGGGATCTGATCGACCAGTACGAAGCCCTCGCGGCCCTGGAGGCCTCGGAGGCGGGCAGCGCGCAGGTACGGCAGCGGATGCAGGACGTCGCCTACACCCTGTGCGTGTCGACGGGGACCGGCGACATCGACGCGGCGCTGATTGCGGCCCGCCACCGGTTGCCCGGCGCCCGGCCCCAGGACGACTCGGTCCTCACCGGCAGCTGACCCCACCGCCGGCCACGGTCGCCTTCCGCCGCACCCCGGCACTGCCGTGCGGCGGAGGGCGACCTCGCGGTTCAGCGGACCGTCACGTCGAACACCGGTGACGCGGTACGGCCGTTGACCATGCGCAGCTCGTTCTTGCCCTTCAGCCCGAGCTTGACGCGCAGCGAGTACGAACCGGTGCGCGAGACGGGCGTGGACGCGGGCAGGCCGACCCACTTGCCGTGCTGCTTCTGCTGCAGGGTCACCTTGCCGCCCGCCTTGATGCCGGTGGCCCTGCCCGTGACCCGGAACTCCTGCCAGGCACGCACCGAGGTCACCGAGGGCTTGGCCGTGATGCCGGCCTTCACCGCCTGCGCGTGCTGGGCGACGGCGACGGGAGCCGCGGTGTGCGTCGCCGGGGCGTCGGCCATGGCCGTACCCGCCAGGGCGAGGGAGGCGGTACCGAGGACGCCGACGACGGCCACGCGCAGGGAACGCCGCTTCGAGATCATCACTGATATGACCCTTTCCGTGATGTAGAGGCATTGGTGCCGAAAAAGCGCTACATGCCGGTTGATGCAGCCACCAGAGATGACGACACCCCAGCACCAGGCGTTCACCGGCGCTCTGTCCGGGTCTTGTAACAACGAAACGCAGACCGGCCGTCGGCGGCCCAGCAGCAACACGGCGGCACGGCAGCAGGGCCGGCCGCCCCCTCCGGCCGTCCGACGGCGGCCCGCCCGCTCGGCCTGGTACTACCTCCCCGTCGCTCGCACCGCCGGACGACGGTCCCACGGGGGGCTTCTTCTCCCGGGACGGAACAACGGTGCCCTGGTGACCACGTGCCCCGGGGCGGCTCGCGCGCTCAGATCCGCCAGGCGCGCAGGGCCTCGGCCACGGCGTAGACGCTCAGGCGGGTGTCCCGGACCTTGCGGACCAGGTCGGACAGGCCGCCGTAGGGCGGGTCGACGCCCTCTCCGGACTGGTCCATGTACTGGGCGGCGACGAACGCGGCGAACAGGCTGTTGCGGTGCGGCAGCGGCTCCAGCCGCACGATCGTGTGCAGCAGGGCCGCCGCGCGCCAGGAGGCGTCCGGATCGGACGCCTCCAGGGTCGGCATCCGGGTCCGGTGACGTGCCACGGCCGCCACCAGCGCGGAGTAGTCGGTCACCGTGACGTCTTCGTGCCCGAGGGCGGCCTCCTGGACGTCGAGCAGCCAGGAGACGTCGATGTGCAGGACCATCAGGCGGCCGCGGCCCCGTGGCCGCGTCCGCCGCCGGCGTCACGCTCGGCGGGCGGCACCTCGTCGGGGAACGCCTCGTCGAACTCGCCCCGGAGCCGGTCGGCCCAGGCGGTGGCGCCCGCGACGAAGCGCTTGCGGTGCATCTCGCGCACGCCGAGATCATGGAGGTAGGCTTTCAGGCTCTTGCCCTCCGCGGCGGCGGCGGCCCGGACACCCTCCATCTCCTCCTCGGAGAAGGACACGTTCAGTGATGGCATACGGCGATGGTACCTAGTTGGTGCCAAGCGGGAAAGTCCTGCGGTGCGAGGGGTCTCGTCACTCGATGCCGTAGCGCGTCGCGATCCCCGTCAGGACGATCGCCAGCCCCTCCTCGAACTGGCGGTCGTAGTCGTCGAAGAGCAACTCGCCGACCGCCGCGGCGAGCGGGAACTCGGCCAGCAGGCGGGCGCGTTCGCCGATGTCGAGATCCTCGCGCGCCTCCCCCCTGAAGGGTCGCATGCCCTGCTCCTCGATGACGAACCCGATGGTGAAGGCGTTCGCCGTGCGGCCCGCGTCGGTGGCCTGGGCGAGGGTGAATCCGGCGCCCGTCAGCAGCCGCAGGTTGGCCTCCAGGGCGGGGGCGTGGTCGGTGCCGGTGAAGCGCGTGCCGCTGAAGACCCGGGCGCCGTCGCGGTAGCCGAGCAGGGCGGTGCGCAGGCCCCGGTTGGCCTTGAGCAGCCGCTCCCGCCAGGTGTCGGCGGGGTCGAGTGCGACGCCGGCGGTCATCCGCCGGTACATCTGCGTCGCCATCTCGTCCAGCAGCGCCTGCTTGTCCCTGAAGTGCCAGTACAGCGCGGGCGCCTTGACGTCCAGCTCCCGGGCGATGACGCGCAGCGACAGCCCGTCCAGGCCGACCTCGTTCAGCAGTCGCAGCGCGGTGTCCGCCACCCGCTCGCGGTCGAGGGGGGCGCGTCGTTCCGTACTCACGCTTGACAGCTTAACAGTGATAAGGGCAGGCTCGGAGGCGGCAGAACTTAACGACGTTAAGGAGAGAAGTGATGGATGTCCTGATCGTGGGCGCGGGCCCGACGGGCCTGGCACTGGGGATCGACCTCGCGCGGCGCGGAGTGGAGGCGCTGGTCGTCGAGCGGGCGGACCGGCTGTTCCCCGGCTCGCGCGGCAAGGGCCTCCAGCCGCGCACCCAGGAGGTCTTCCACGACCTCGGCGTACTGGAGGCGATCCGCGCGGCGGGCGGCCCCTATCCGGCGCAGGTGATCTGGAAGGAGGGTGAACGGGTCGGCGAACAGCAGGTGTTCGAGCGGTTCGAGCCGGACGAGGGCACACCCTGGACCGAGCCGTGGATGGTCGCGCAGTGGCGCACCCAGGAGGTGCTGCACGCGCGGCTCACCGAGCTGGGCGGGCGGGTCGCCTTCGGCCGCGAGGTGGTGGCCGTCGACCAGGACGCGTCCGGAGTCACCGCACGCCTCGGCGACGGTACGACCCTCCGTGCGCGCCATCTCGTCGCGGCCGACGGGGGACGCTCGGTGATCCGCGAGGCGCTCGGCGTCGCCATGAGCGGGGACACCGTCGACCCTGCCCCGAACCTGGTCGCGGACATCCGGCTGCGGGGCCTGGACCGGGACCACTGGCACATGTTCCCCCACGACGACGGCAGCGGCGTCGCGCTGTGCCCGCTCGCCGGCACCGACAATTTCCAGCTACAGGCCCGGCGCGCCGACGGCATCGCACCCGACCTGTCGCTGGAGGGCATCCGCGCGCTGGTCGCCACGTACACCCACCTGGGCGCCGAGGCCGTCACGGAACTGCGCTGGGCCTCCGACTTCCGTCCGCGCACCGGCTTGGCGGACCGGTTCCGGGCGGGCCGCGTCCTCCTCGCGGGCGACGCCGCTCACATCCACTCACCGGCCGGCGGGCAGGGCCTGAACACCAGCGTCCAGGACGCCTACAACCTGGGCTGGAAGCTGGGCGCGGTCCTGCGGGGAGCGGCGCCCGAGTCCCTGCTCGACACGTACGAGGAGGAACGGCGGGCGGTCGCCGCGGAGATGCTGGACCTGTCGACGGCCGTGCACCGCGGCGAGGTCCGGCGCGGCAGGGCCACGGTCCAACTGGCCCTGGAGTACCGCACGTCGTCCCTGAGCGAGGAGAACCGCGCCCATCCGGGCGAGGTGCGGGCGGGGGACCGGGCACCCGACGGCACGGTGAACGGCGCACGCCTCTTCGACGCCTTCCGCGGCCCGCACTGGACCCTGCTGGGCGCCACCGCACCGCGCGCCGGGGCCGGCCTCCGTGTGCTGCCGGCCGCCCCCGCGTCGTACGGCCCCGGCGTCTACCTGATCCGTCCCGACGGCTACGTCGGCTGGGCGGGCGACACGACCGAGGGCCTCGCGGAGTACGCCACCCGCACGGGAGCCTTCGCGCCGACGGCCTGAGCGGTCGGTCCCGAAAGCCGGCCCAGGGTCCGGTTCCCAACCCGTCAGCCCTCGGCGCTGGGCCGTCAGCCCTTCGCCGGCCGTACGGTCAGGTCGCCGTTCGTCGTCGACAGATCCAGGCGGTAGCGGCCCGACGGATCGTCCTTGACCGACACCTTCTTGTCGCCGTTGGTGTTGTCCGCCGAGACCCGGTACGCGGCGGGCGGGACGGTGACCGTGAGGCTGCCGCTGGACGTACGGGCCTTGACGTTCTGCGGGGTGGCCGTCCGGATCGTCACCTCGCCGTTCGACGTCTGCGCGTCGACTCCGCCGCCCCTGGCGCCCTCGACGTGGACGCCGCCGTTGGACGTGCGCAGCCGCACCGGCCCGGCCGCGTCCGTCACCCTGATCTCGCCGTTGCTCGTGTGCACGTCGACCTTGCCGACGCCGCTCAGCGCCAGCCCCCCGTTGGACGTGCCTCCCGTCACCGCCAGGCCGGCGGGCGCCTTGACGACGTAGTCGACGCCGCACTTCCCGCCGCACCCGGAGAGGACCAGGACACCGTCCTCGACGTGGAACGACGTGCCGTCCGGCTTGTCGCCGTGATAACTGACCCTGCGGTGCACGGAGACGGCCGTGGTGTCCGCCGAAGCGTCCACCTCCACCCCGCCGTCCCGGCTGTCGAGCCGGATCGAGGTGATCCTCTGGGACACCTTGGCGTCGTCCTCCAGCGTCTTCTGGTCGAGGACAGAGCACGCCGCCGTCCCGGCGAGGGTGAGGGCGGCCAGAGCCACCGCCGAGAGGACGCGTACCTGAGCGCGCTGCATGAGGTTCCCCCTGTGAAGGTGAAGCGAGCCGAACCGGTGGCCGCACCGGTGACGGTTCGGTGATCGGTCCGTCTGTCAGTTCGTCGTTCGGTCACCCGCGACCCTACGCAGTCACCGCCGCCGTCCACGATGGGGATAACCCCCGATCATGAACGCCTGTTGGTTGGATGGCGGGGGCGCCCCGCACTACGGTGGCGTCATGAGCGATCACCCGGAAGCGCCTGTCGTGCCTGTCGCCCCCGTCGAGGCCTTCGAACCCCCTTACTACGTCGCTGTCTTCACGTCGGTGCGAACCGCGGAGCAGGGCGGATACGGCGAAACCAGCGCACGTATGGAGGAGTTGGTGAAGGACGTCCCCGGGTACCTGGGGATGGATCACGCGCGGACTCCCGGCGGGCTGTCCGTCACCGTCGGGTACTTCCGCGACGCCGAGGCGCTCACCCAGTGGCGCGGCAACGCCGAGCACCGTGCGGCACAGAAGCGCGGGCGCGCCCAGTGGTACGAGAGCTACACCCTGCACATTGCCAAAGTGGAGCGGAGTCACAGGTTCACGCGCGGGGAGGGCGGCCCGCAGGGGACGGCAGCGGGCTGAGCGGCGGGCTTGCACCGGGGGGCCAGGCGGCGGTCGCGAGCCGTGCCCCGCCACGCCCTCGCCGCGTGCTGGTGTGAGCCCTGTACGCGCCCCCGCGCCGGCGAGAAGACTCCCCTGACTGACGACCTTGTCCGTGTCCGTGGAGGGGAAGGTGGGGCGCCGTGCTGGTGCGTCTGCCCACGTCGGTGTCCGAGGCGCGGGAGTGCCTGGCCGAGGGAGCGGTGCCCGTCGGCGGGGCGACCCTGGTCTGGGCGACCTGGCAGCACGAGGGATTTCCCGAACTGGCCGTGTCCCTGCGGGAGTTGTCGGAGGCCAACGTACTGGGGCGGGAGACCGTCGGCGGTGCGGTCGTCCTGCGGCGGATCGACGGGCGGGTGCCGGACGTGCTGCGCCTGGCCGCCGCCTCCGTCGGCACCGGAGCCGTACGGCGCACCGCCACCGTCGGCGGCAACATCGTCGGCAGCACCCTGCGCTGCCTCCTGCCCGCGGCGCTCGTGCTGGACGCGCGGGCGACGGTGCTGGAACCCGACGGCGTCCGGGAGACGGATTTGGCCGAACTGCTGGCCAAGCGGCCCGTGTTGCTCAGCCTGCGCTGGCGCACGCCGCTCGCCTGCGCGTACCGCAAACTGCCCGGCGAAGCCGGCGGCCCACCACCGCTCGTGGTCGCGTCCGCCCTGCACGCCGAGGGCGACGGCAACGGCCCGCTCCTGCGGATCGCCGTCCGCCACGGGTACGACGTCGTAGCCGCCGCCATCCCGTACAGCCCCGACGCCGACGCCGACGAGACGCGGCACGCCCTGCGCTCGACCGACCTCACCGGACTTCCGGCCGCCGCATGGGCCGTGATCGACTCGCAGATCGCGGCGCTGACTCCAGAAGCGATGGACTGACTCGCAGAGCTGACGTGTCATCAGGTCGGCGCGCCCGGTCCGTCACGGGGAGGCCAATCCCGTCCCACGGAGAGGCAAAGAACTCTGCCTGAGTCTGGCGCGGGTCAGGGCGGCGGGGAGTACGTTCACACTGCATCCTGTCATGTCACGTTCACTCTGCGTGTCAGGGCCGGGTGATGCTGTGCTCATGACGTGCGCGGTTCCACCGCCGCTACGCGCCTGTCACGGGCTGCCCTTCCAGTTGAGGATCCCCACTTCCATGGAGGCAGTACCCCATGCGTGAGTCACGCTCGAGCGGGCGCAGACCGAGTCTGCGCAGACTCGTCGCCGTCGCCGTCCCGGCCCTCGGCCTCACCGTCGCCGGCCTCGCCGCGGCACCGATAGCCGGCGCCATACCGGCCACGGCGCACACCGCCGCACAGAACGCAGCACAGACCTCCGCGCACCACGCCACGCCCGCGACGCAGAACGCCACGGCCCTGACCGACCCGCAGCGCCAGGTGTTCCATTCCACCGGCAAGGCCGGCCAGAAGGTGCCGACCCAGCACCTGTGCGCCACCGCCGGGCCGGGCCAGGCGTCCTGCTTCGCGCAGCGCCGCACGGACATCAAGCAGCGCTTGGCTTCGGCGCTCGCCGCCGCCGCTCCCTCCGGCCTGTCCCCGGCGAACCTGCACGACGCCTACAAGCTGCCCTCCACGGGCGGTTCGGGCATGACGGTGGGCATCGTCGACGCCTACAACGACCCCAACGCCGAGTCGGACCTGGCCACGTACCGCTCGCAGTTCGGCCTGTCCGCCTGCACCAAGGCCAACGGCTGCTTCAAGCAGGTCAGCGAGACCGGCTCCACCACCAACCTGCCGACGGACGACTCGGGTTGGGCGGGGGAGGAGGCGCTGGACATCGACATGGTCAGCGCCGTGTGCCCGAACTGCCACATCATCCTGGTCGAGGCCGACCAGCCCAGCATGGAAGACCTGGGCGCCGCGGAGAACGAGGCCGTCACGCTCGGTGCCAAGTTCGTCTCCAACAGCTGGGGCGGCGGTGAGGACTCCACCCAGACCTCCAGCGACGCCTCCTACTTCAACCACCCGGGCGTCGCGATCACCGTCTCCTCCGGTGACGAGGCCTACGGTGCCGAGTACCCGGCGACCTCCCAGTACGTGACGGCCGTCGGCGGCACCGCGCTGAACCAGTCCTCCAACTCGCGTGGCTGGTCGGAGTCGGTGTGGAAGACCAACTCCACCGAGGGCACCGGCTCCGGCTGCTCCGCCTACGACCCGAAGCCGAGCTGGCAGACGGACACGGGCTGCTCCAAGCGCATGGAGGCCGACGTCTCCGCGGTCGCCGACCCGGCCACCGGCGTGGCGGTCTACGACACCTACGGCGGCTCCGGCTGGGCGGTCTACGGCGGGACGAGTGCCTCTTCCCCCATCATGGCCGGTGTCTACGCCCTCGCGGGCACCCCGGGCGGCAGTGACTACCCGGCGAAGTACCCCTACCAGCACACCGGCAACCTGTTCGACGTGACGAGCGGCAACAACGGCTCCTGCTCCCCGTCGTACTTCTGCACCGCCGGTACCGGCTACGACGGCCCGACCGGCTGGGGCACCCCCAACGGCACCGCCGCGTTCACCGCCGGCACCAGCAGCGGCAACACGGTGAGCGTCACCAACCCCGGCAACCAGTCCACGACCACCGGTGACTCGGTCAGCCTGCAGATCCACGCGAGCGACAGCGCGGGTGCGGCCCTGACCTACAGCGCCACGGGTCTGCCGACCGGCCTGTCCATCAACGGCTCCACCGGCCTGATCTCGGGTACGGCGTCCACCGCCGGCACCTACCAGGTCACCGTCACCGCCAAGGACTCCACCGGCGCCACCGGCGCGACCTCCTTCACCTGGACCGTCGGCACCTCCGG
>NZ_JBEYVS010000038.1:0-74625 GCF_040644095.1 Streptomyces sp. NPDC047028 | reverse complement strand
GCACTCCCGTCGAGTACGAACTACTCTCCGCACAAGACACCATCCACGCTGCCAGTTAGCCACCGCAGCTGGAACCCAAACCGTGGGGCAGGTCACTGCAACTGCTCTCCGAGGGCAGGTTCCGGCTCGGGCTGGGCGCCGGGGAGAACCTGAACGAGCACGTGGTGGGCGGCGGCTGGCCGCCGGTGGACGTGCGGCACGAGATGCTGGACGAGGCGGTGCGGATCATCCGCGCGCTGTTCGAGGGCGGTCATGTGACGCACCACGGCGCCCACTTCGACGTGGACTCGGCCCGGCTGTGGGACCTGCCGGACGTGCCCCCGCCGATCGGCATCGCCGTCTCCGGCGAGCAGTCCTGCGCCCTCGCCGGGCGGAAGGCGGACCTGGTGATCGCCACGGAGCCCAAGGCGGGACTCCTGGAGGCGTTCGACCGGCACGGCGGCACGGGCAAGCCCCGGGTGGGACAGCTGCCGGTGTGCTACGACCCGGACCGGGACACCGCCGTCAAGCGGGCCCACGCCCAGTTCCGCTGGTTCGGGCTCGGCTGGAAGGTCAACGCCGAACTGCCCCACCCCGACTCCTTCGAGGCCGCCACCCAGTTCGTCACCACCGACGACGTCGCCTCCTCGATCCCGTGCGGTGACGACCCGGACGCCTTCGTCGAGGCCGTACGGCCCTATGCCGAGGCGGGGTTCGGGGAGATCGCCCTGGTGCAGATCGGCGGCGACAGCCAGCCGGAGTACCTGGACTGGTCGGCGAAGACCCTGCTGCCCGCGCTCCGCGAGGCCTTCGGCTGACCCGGACGGCGGAGCATCATTCGCCCGGCGGGGGTACTCGGGAGACCTACGCCGCTTTCTCGAAAGGCCCTCGTGTGAACGCGTTCGTGCACAAGACCTTGGTGGTGCAGCTGCGGGCGGGGGGCACCGACCGGTGTTCGGTGCTCGCCCACCTCAGCTACGACGCCGACGACCCGTTCGCCGTCACCGCCGTGTTCGCCTACGACGGTCAGGCACTGGCCCGCTGGCGGCTCGACCGGGAGATGCTCTCCGACGGCCTGCACCGGGCGGTCGGGGTCGGGGACGTCCGGCTGCGTCCCGTCTCCGTGGGGATGTGGCGGGAGCTGCGCATGGAGTTCCTCGGGGACGTCCGGCCGGACGGCGGCCGGCAGCGGGCCCTTGTGTCCGCGTGGGCGCCCGCGGTCGCCGCGTTCCTGCGCGACACCCATGAGCTGGTGCCGCCCGGGCAGGAGGAGTTCCGCGCCGACGACGTCCTCGCGGAGATCCTCTCCACGGGCTGAGCACCCGCGGCCGGGACGCTCAGTCGCCGGATCCGCGGGAGTAGGCGCGGCGGGCCCACAGCGGCAGGATGTACCAGCACGTCAGGTACCAGGCTACGACGGCCACGACCAGCCAGGGCACATAGCCGTGGGTGGCCACACGCAGGATGAGCAGCAGGGACGAGGTCATCGTCGCGAGCAGGAGCGCCAGACCGACGAGCGTCATCCGGGACGCCAGCCGCACCGCCTGCGGCTTGACCCGCCTGCCGGAGACCAGGCGGTGCAGGGACACCGGGCCGATCAGGGCGCCGGTCGCGCAGGCGCCGAGGACGACGGTGACGATGTAGATGACCTGGTCGGTGGGGACCAGGTCGGCGTACTTGGGCTGGAAGGCGACGGTCAGCAGGAAACCGAACAGGATCTGCACGCCCGTCTGGGCCACCCGGACCTCCTGGATGAGCTCGACCCACATCCGGTCTGCCCGTTCGTCGTCGGTCTCGTCACGCCCCGTGCGCCGGCCCTCCTGGCTCATGCGGTGCGTGTAACCGCGCGGCCGTTCGTTCAAACGGGCGTGGCGGCGCTACCAGCGATGTTCGACCCGGTCCCGGATCCGGCGGTCGTACAGGTCGCGGATCGCGGTGAACGTCTCCTCGGGCAGCGGCGGCAGCTTGGCCGCGCGCGCGTTGGCCCGGGCCTGCTCCGGGTCGCGGGCGCCGGGGATGACCGTGGTGACACCGGGCTGCTCGATGATCCAGCGCAGCGCCAGCTGGGCCGGCGTGTAGCCCTCGGGGGCGAGCGCGCCGAACTCGGCGGCGGCCTCCACCCCGGTCTCGTAGTCGACGCCGGCGAACGTCTCGCCCTGGTCGAAGGCCTCGCCGTGCCGGTTGAAGGTGCGGTGGTCGTCGGGCGCGAACACCGTGTCCTTGCGGTACTTGCCGGACAGCAGGCCGGAGGCGAGCGGGACCCGCGCGATGATGCCGACGCCGGCCTCCCGGGCGGCTGGCAGCACCTCGTACAGGGGTTTCATCCGGAACGGGTTCAGGATGATCTGCACGCTCGCCACGTGCGGCCGGGCGATGGCGGCGAGTGCCTCGGCACAGGTCTCCACGCTCACCCCGTACGCCGCGACGCGCTCCTCCTCGACCAGGGTGTCCAGGGCGTCGAACACCTCGTCGGAGGAGTACACCGGGGTGGGCGGGCAGTGCAGTTGCACCAGGTCCAGGCGGTCCACCCCGAGGTTGCGGCGGGACCGGTCGTTCCAGGCGCGGAAGTTGTCCAGGACGTAGTTCTGCGGGATCTGCTCGACCCGGCGGCCCATCTTGGTGGCCACCAGGACGTGCAGGTCGGGCCGGGTGGCCAGGAACGTGGCGATGGTGTCCTCGCTGCGTCCGTCGCCGTAGACGTCGGCCGTGTCGAAGAAGGTGACGCCCGACTCGGCCGCCGCCTCCAGGACGGCCTCCTTGTCTGCGACGGCGCCCCAGTCGGCGCCGAGCTGCCAGGTGCCGAGTCCGATGACGGAGGCCCACTGACCCGACCTGCCGATGCCGCGTTCGTCCATGGCGCCAGTCTGACATCCGGCGGGCGGCCCGCGTGGACGAGCCGCTCCGCAATGTCTGCCGACCGGGTCCCGTCCAGGCGGTGCTCCGGTCCTCCAGGCGGTGCTCCAGTGTTCTAGGCGGCGTCCCGGTCCTCGAAGTAGTGGCCGTCGTCGAGGTCCGCGAGGAGTCCGGGTTCGCGGGGTTCCCAGCCGAGCAGTTCGCGGGTCAGCGCGCTGGAGGTGGGGTTGTCGGCCGCCACGAACCGGGCGAGCCAGCCGAAGTGGCCCTCGGCCTCCTGCGGGGTGAGGCCGGTGACGGGCACGCCGAGGTGCCGGCCGATGACCCCGGCGATGTCCCGCAGCGGTACTCCCTCCTCGGCGGTGGCGTGCAGCCGGCCGCCGGCCGGTGCGGCGTCCAGGGCGAGCCGGTAGAGGCGGGCGGCGTCGCGACGGTGGACGCCCGGCCAGCGGTTCGCGCCGTCCCCGATGTAGGCCGACACGCCCTTCTTCCGGGCGACCTCGATGAGCATGGGCACGAAGGCGTGGTCGCCGCGGCCGTGCACGGAGGGGGCGAGGCGGACCACGGACGCCCGCACACCGCGCTCGGCGAGGGCGGTCGTGGCCTGCTCCGAGGCGGTCCGGTGCAGGCCGGGCGCGGGCCCGTCGGCCTCGGTGATCAGGCGCCCCAGGGCGGAGATCGCCGTGCCCGAGGTGACCAGGAAGGGGCGGCCGGAGCCGGCCAGGGCGGTGCCGATGGCCTCGACGGCCCGCAGGTCGGTGACGCCGGCCGCGGGCATGTCGGTGAAGTCGTGGACGAAGGCCAGATGGGCGACCGCGTCGGCGGCGTCCGCCGCACGGGCCAGCCCTCCGGGGTCGTCCAGGCTTCCCCGGTGGGCCTCGGCCCCGGCGGCCCTCAGCGCGGCGGCGGCGCGGTCCGACCGGGCTAGGCCGACGACCTCGTGTCCGGCGCCGATCAGTTCCGCGACCACGGCCGACCCGACGAACCCGGTGGCGCCGGTGACGAAAACACGCATGGTGAGGTGCTCCTCGAACGGTGGAAGGGGTGTGCTTCCATCCTTCGGCCGCACGCGGCCCGCCGTCCAAGGCCTGTTGCGCATCGGGCAATACGGTTCAGGCATCACAGCAGTTCAAGGCGCATATGAAGGGGTGGCGGGTGATACCTGGGCGTTACGCTCGGGGCATGCCCGACTCAGTCTCCACCGCGGAGTTCGATCTCCGGCTGGTGCGCTACTTCACCGTCGTCGCCGAGCACCGGCACTTCGGCCGTGCCGCCGCCGCGCTGCACCTCACCCAGCCGTCGCTGAGCCGTCAGGTAAGGCGGCTGGAGCAGCAGCTCGGCGCGCGGCTGCTGGACCGGACACCGCGCGGAACCCGGCTGACGGAGGCCGGCGAGGTGTTCCTGCCGCGTGCCAAGGCGCTGCTGCGCAGCGCGGCGCAGGCGGCCGCGGTGACCCGGGCGGCGGCCGAGCCGAGCCTCCTGACCGTCGGGTACATCAGCGGGCTGTACGTCACTCCGGCCGTCCGGGACATGCGGCGCAGGTTCCCGGACGCCGAGGTGCGGTCGGTGCACGTGCCCTGGCAGGAGTCGCGGGAGGCCCTGGTCGAGCACCGGGTGGACGCGCTGGTGGCCCGGCTGCCGTTCCGTACCGAGGGGCTGCGCGTCACGGTGCTCTACGACGAGCCGCGGGTGCTGGTCGTCCCCCGGGACCACCGGCTGGCCGGCAAGGAGTCGGTCACGCTGGACGACATCGCCGACGAGCCCCTGCCCCGGGTCACGGATCCGCTCTGGGACGCGTTCTGGCGCGTCGACCCGCGTCCCGACGGCAGTCCGGCGCCCGACGGCCCGTACGTCGGCGCCTTCGAGGAGAAGTTCGAACTCGTCGCGTCCGGGGAGACCCTGGCCATTGCGCCCGGTGTGTGCGGCATCGCGATCCGTCCCGACCTGGTGGCGGTCCCGCTGCACGGCGTCGAGCCGAGCCATGTCGCGCTGGCCACCCGGGCGGACGACACCAGCCGGCTGGTGGCGGCGTTCCGCGCGTCGGCGGAGGGCCTGCTCACCGGTCAGGGCGAGCGGGGCTGAGACCGGCGGAAGGCCCTACGCTCCGGTCTGTGGTGTCAACTGCGCCTGGATGGCCGGTCCGTAGCGGTCGGCGACGGAGTCCGCGTCGGTGCCGTGCAGGTGCGGGCCGCGGGCGATGCCGTACATCACGCCCAGGCCGATGAGGCCGGCGACGGCGAGTTCGGCGCGCAGGCCCGCGTCGGCGCCGGTGAGGCGAGCGGCCAGGCGTTCGGTGACCTGGGCGCGGAAGTTGGCGCGCAGCACGTCGCCGTGCTCGCCGTGCAGCGGGGCGAAGGCGATGCGCAGCAGCGGGTCGGCGCCGCGGTCGCGCTGGCTGGCCAGGACGTGCCGGACCATGTGCCGGCCGAGGGCGTCGAGCGGCGCGTCCAGCAGGTCGTCGGCGTCGGTGTCGAAGGACATGACGCAGGCGAACAGGGCGTCCTTGTTGCCGAAGTACTTAAGGATCAGCGGCGGACTGACGCCGGCTCGCTCGGCGACGGCCTTGAGGGTGATGTCGGCGTGGGCGTGCCGGGCCAGCAGGTAGCGGGCCGCCTTGAGGATCGCCGCCTTGCTGGCCTCGGCGTCGCGCCGGGCGGGGGCGGTGGCCGCGGGGCCGGGTGGAGTGCTCACGGCACTCATGCTCCCTCCATCGCCCCGTCGCGCGCGCCCCGGGAGGCGCCGCGGGCGCGGCGGACGCCGCCGGCCGGGCCGTCGCCGGGGATGGTCAGGGCCGCCGCGCAGGCGGCGAGGGCGACGGCGCCGGCCATGGCGAACGCCATGAGGTAGCCGTGCAGGGTGGGCACCGGGATCCGCCCGACGAGGCTGCTGTGGTGAACGAGGACGGCGGCGACCGCGGCGCTGGAGACGGCCTGGCCGATGGTGCGCATGAGCACGTTGACGCCGTTGGCGGAGGCGGTCTGCGCGGCCGGGACGGCGCGCAGGATCAGGGTGGGGAGTGCCGAGTAGCAGAGGGTGGTGCCGGTGGACACCACGGTGGCGCCGAGGATGATCATCCACAGGTCGCGGCTGTCGGCGATCCGGACGACGTAGCCGCAGGCGATGACGGCGGCGCCGAGGGCGAGGGTGATCCTGGGTCCGCGGGCGGCCGAGATGCGGGCGGACAGGGGGGAGAAGAGGAGCATGGTGACGCCGCCGGGCAGCAGGCACAGGCCGGTGGCGACGATGGAGAGGCCCAGGCCGTATCCGGTGGCCTTCGGTGCCTGGACGAGTTGCGCCGTGACGAGGGAGTTGGCGTAGAACGCGAAGCCGGTGAGCAGTGCGGCCACGTGGGAGAGGCCCACCCGGGGGCGGGTGACGAGGTGCAGGTCGACGAGGGGCCGTTCGGTCCGCAGCTGCTGCCACCACCACAGGGCCATGACGATCATGGTGGTGGCGAACAGCCCGAGCACGCGGGCGCTGGTCCAGCCCCACTGGCCGCCCTGGGAGACGCCGAGCAGCAGACTGACGAGGGCGACGGTGAGGCCGAGGGCGCCGAGGACGTCGAAGCGGCCGGGTTCGCGTACCGGGGACTCCTTGACCGCCCACCAGGTTGCCGCGACGCCCAGTGCGCCGAGGGCGCTGGTGAGCCAGAACATGGTGTGCCAGTCGGCGTACTGCACGACCAGCGCGGCGAGGGGGAGGCCGAGGGCGGCGCCGATGCCGACCGTGGAGCTCATCAGGGCGACCGCCGAGCCCCGGCGCTCGGGCGGCAGTTCGTCGCGCAGGATGCTGATGGCGAGCGGGACGACGGAGGCGGCTGCGCCCTGGAGCGCGCGGGCGGTGATGATCACGGCGATGTCGGAGGACAGCGCGCACATCACCGAGCCGACGGTCATCAGGGCGAGCGCCGCCGTGAGCACCCGCCGCTTGCCGTACATGTCGCCGGCCCGGCCGAGGACCGGGGTGAGGACGGCACCGGACAGCAGGGTCGCGGTGACGGTCCAGGAGACGGCGGAGGCCGACGAACCGGTGAGCCGGGGCAGGTCCGGCAGGAGCGGTACGACGACGGTCTGCATGACGGCCATGAGGATGCCGCCCGATGCCAGTACCGGGATGGTGAGCCGGTCCCGCAGCCGGGACGGGCCGGCCGGGGACTGGGGTATCGGGGCGGGGTGGTCCATCGGCGCTCCTGCGGACGGCACGGGGTGCGAGGTGAATAACAATTCACCTTATCGGGTGAATGGCTTTTCACCAACGCTTCCCGGCGCCGCCGGCTACGGGCGACGGCCGGTCACTTGGCGGACGTCGACCGGGCGTGCAGGGCCCGCGCGGCCTTGGGTCCGGCCCACCGCTTGAGCCGGCGCAGCACCTCCAGCCGCCCCACCGCCTTGTCGAGGCCGTAGTACAGCTGGGGCGGCACGTACGGCAGCAGCGGCGAGTGGCGCTGACCGAGGAGGGCGAACATCCGGTGCGGGGGGAGGTGGATGTAGCGGGGCAGGTTCTCGTACCACTGGGCGCTGTAGCGGGCCGCGCTCTGCACGGAGAGCAGGTCGGACCGGCGCCGCCGCTCGTAGGCGGCGAGGGCGTCGGGCAGGGCGGTGTGGTCGCGCAGGGCGTCGGCGAGGCACATGGCGTCCTCCACGGCGAGGGTGGTGCCGGCGCCGATGGAGTAGTGGGTGGTGTGGGCGGCGTCGCCGAGCAGGACCAGGTTGCCGCGGTGCCAGGTGCGGTTGGTGAGGGTGCGGAAGGTCGTCCAGGGCGCGGTGCCGCCGGCCGAGGGGCGCCCGATCAGCCGGTGGCCGTCGAGGACGCCGGCGAAGAGCTTCTCCAGCAGCGCGAGTTGCTCGCCCTCGTCCGCGCGGTCCAGGCCGAGCCCGGTGAAGGTCTCGGGGGCGCATTCGACGACACAGGTGCTGTGCTCGGCGCTGTAGCCGTAGCCGTAGGCCCAGATCCAGCCGTGCGGGGTCTCGACGAAGGCGAAGGTGAAGGCGTCGAAGACCTTGGTGGTGCCGAGCCAGATGTAGCGGTTGCGGCCGGCGGCGAGGTCGGTGCCGAAGTGGGCGGCGTGCCGGCCGCGCAGCAGGCTGTGCACGCCGTCGGCGGCGACCACGAGGTCGGCGTCGGTGGGCGGTTCGGTCAGCTCGCTCTCGTACTCCAGCCGTACGCCCAGCGCGCGGGCCCGGGTGGCGAGCAGGTCCAGCAGGCGGTGCCGGCCGATGCCGAAGCCCTCGTCGCCCTGGTGACGGGTGGTCAGCTCGCGGACGTGGGCGACGCCGTCGCTCCAGCACACCGAGTGCTCCTCGATCGCGGCCGCGGACTCGGGGTCGCGGGCCTGGAGCCGGTCGAGGAGTCCGCCCCAGTACGTCACCCCCCAGCCGTAGGTCGACCCCTCGGGGTTGCGTTCGTGGACGGTGATGTCGTGGGACGGGTCCTGCAGCTTGAGCAGGATCGCGAGGTACAGGCCCGCGGGCCCTCCTCCGGCACAGACGACCTTCACGCAGCACACCCCTGACAGTCACCCGATGTGGTCGATCGGCATCGCACAGTAGCAGGAGCGGGGGTGGGGTGCCGGGCTTCCGGATCGCGTCAATCCGGGTCGGTGAGCCGCGTCACCCGGGCGGGCGCCGGGCGCGAAGGATCGCCGGAAAGTGGGGCGCCACGGCAAGGAATTGCCCGTTCCGGTGGGCACCGGCTCACGGCGCGGGCAAGATCATCTTCGTTCAAATCTGTATGACATGTGGCTAATTGTCCGGATCGAGACCAACCGGGTCCGGGCGATTTCCTCCCCCGCGAAGCGTCCCGGTAGGCATGCGGAGTCACCACTCCCACACCCCCCGCAGGAGGACCCGTATGCCCGGACCCACCCGTCGCCGCGCCCTCTCCACCGCCGCCGCCCTCGCCGCGGCGGCCGGAGCCGGCACCCTGCTCGCACCCGGCGCCCGCGCCGCCGCACGTCCCCAGGAACCCGAACACCGGCACAGCGCACCGGAGTCGTTCGACGAGGTCTACCACGGCCGCCGGATACAGGGCCGCCCGGCGGCCGGAAGCGGCCACCACCACGAACACGGGGGCGGCTACGCCGTGTTCGTCGACGGGGTGCCGCTGCATCTGATGCGGAACGCCGACGGCACCTGGATCAGCGTCATCAGCCACTACGACCCGGTCCCGACCCCGCTCGCCGCCGCCCGCGCCGCGGTCGACGAACTGCGGGGCGCCGCCCTGCTGCCGTTCCCCGCCAACTGACCACCACCGACCGCCGTCGCACAGCCGATCGCACGGACGATCCGGAGCACCGCACCCATGACCGTACGCAAGAACCAGGCCGCCCTGACCGCCGACGAGAAACGGCGCTTCACCGGCGCCGTCCTCGAACTCAAGCGCAGCGGACGCTACGACGCGTTCGTCCGCACCCACAACGCCTTCATCATGGCCGACACCGACTCCGGTGAACGCACCGGCCACCGCTCGCCGTCCTTCCTGCCGTGGCACCGCAGATTCCTGCTCGACTTCGAGCGGGCACTGCAGTCGGTGGACCCTGCCGTCGCGCTGCCCTACTGGGACTGGAGCACGGACCGCACGGTGCGCGCCGCGCTGTGGGCGCCGGACTTCCTCGGCGGCACCGGGCGCGCCTCGGACGGCCGGGTGATGGACGGCCCGTTCGCCGCGGCCGCCGGCAATTGGCCGGTCAGCGTGCGCGTGGACGGCCGTACGTTCCTGCGCCGTTCGCTCGGCGCGGGCGTGCGCGAGCTGCCGACGCGGGCGGAGGTGGAGTCGGTTCTGTCGATACGGACGTACGACATGCCGCCGTACAACAGTGCCTCGGACGGCTTCCGCAACCACCTGGAAGGCTGGCGCGGGGTCAATCTGCACAACCGCGTCCATGTGTGGGTGGGCGGCCAGATGGCCACCGGGGCCTCCCCCAACGACCCGGTGTTCTGGCTGCACCACGCCTTCGTCGACAAGCTGTGGGCCGAGTGGCGGCGCCGCCACCCAGACGCCGGCTACGTGCCGACCGGGGGCACGCCGGACGTCGTCGACCTGGACGAGACGATGAAGCCGTGGAACGACGTGCGCCCGGCGGATCTGCTGGACCACACCGCGTTCTACACCTTCGACGACGAGTGATCCCGCCGACCTGATCAGGCGTCGGCGCCGCGGCACTCCGGGTGGCCCCAGCCCTGCGCGTTCTTGGCGATGGACTCGCCGGCCGCGTACCCCCGGCCGCACAGGCAGCGGCCGGGGAACTTGGCCTTGATGGTGCGGGACGACCCGCCCGACCCGCCGGCCGTCCCACCGCGGCGGGAGGTCTTCGCGCGCGGCGAGCGGGCCGGGGTGTCGGGCGAGGCCGGCGGCTCCGGGGAGCCCAGCGCGCTGCCCGCCGCCTCCTGCATGGTGGCGGCCCGGCTGGCGGCGCGGTCGGCGAAGTCGTTCAGCGGGTCGCCGTCGACCTGGTGGGCGGGGACGTAGCGGAACTCGACGGACCGGCCGTCCAGAAGGGCGTCGATGCGGACCACCAGGTCCTGGTTGGCGACCGGCTTCCCGGCGGAGGTCTTCCAGCCGTTGCGCTTCCATCCGGGCAGCCACGCGGTGACGGCCTTCATCGCGTACTGGGAGTCCATCCGGATCTCCAGCTGCACGTCCGGGTCGACGGCGCTGAGCAGCTGCTCCAGCGCCGTCAGCTCGGCGATGTTGTTCGTGGCCCGGCCGAGCGGGCCGGCCTCCCAGCGGGCCGGGGTCCGCTCGTCGTCGCCGGAGACCACCCATGCCCATCCGGCCGGTCCGGGGTTTCCCTTCGAAGCCCCGTCGCACGCGGCCACCACACGTTCACGCATGCGCCCGATCATGCCATGACCGCGCGGGCCCTCGGTCCGGGCGGGCTCAGGCGTCCTTGATCCTCGGCATCTCGCCCTCGGTGGTCGTGATGTCGATCACCGAGAAGTTGGCGCCCTGCGGGTCGCTCAGCGCCGCGAACCGCCCGAAGGGGCTGCTCATCGGGCCGAAGCGGAGTACGCCGCCCAGCTCGCCGGCGCGGGCGACGGCGGCGTCGCAGTCGTCCACGGTGAAGTAGACGTTGATGTAGGAGGGCACCTCGGGCGGGAAGTCGTCGGTCATCCGCATCCGGCCGAGGACGGTGTCCTCGCCGATGTCGAACATCCGGAAGTCGACCGCCTCGTCCTCGATCTCCTTCATCCGGTACGGGAAGACGGCGGCCAGGAAGCCGTCGGCCTTCTCGGGCTCGCGGGTGAACACCTCCGCCCAGCAGTAGGCGCCGGGGGTCGCGGTCGCCTCGAAGCCCTCGTGCACGCCCGCCTGCCACACGCCGAACACCGCGCCGCTGGGCTCGCGCGCCAGGCACATGGTGCCGAAGTCACCGACCCGCATCGGCTCCATCAGCACCTCGCCGCCGTTGGCGCGGACCTTGTCGGCGGTCGCCGCCGCGTCCGGCGAGGCGAAGTACAGGCACCACTGCGACTGGCCTTCCTGACCGGGCATGGGCGGCACCACGGCGGCCACCGCCTTGCCGTTCGCGTAGGCCTGCGTGTAGTTCCCGTACTCCGACGACGAGTCGCCGAAGGTCCAGCCGAGGACGTCGCCGTAGAACCTCTTGGCTCCCTCGACGTCGCTGAACATCGCATCGGCCCAGCAGGGCGTTCCCTCGGGTTGCACGGCCATGGTCGGGCCCTCTCGCTCGGTCCGGATGTGTCCCCGGACTTCACGCTAGCCACCCCGCCGCCGGCCCGCGCGCCGAACCGGGCGCCGCGGACGCACGGCGCCCATGATCCCCCGCGCGCGATGATCCAACCGCATCCCGCCCTTGATCGTCCCCGCTCGCGAGAGCACTGCACCGGCGCCCGGGCGTGCGGCCGCGTGCGCCGCGCCTCGCCCGACCTGTTTACGACTCCGGGGGGCGGATCCGCCCCCTTCGCGCCGTACCAGGCGCCTCCCGTGACTGTTTGGCTTGGGTCCGAGCGCATCCCCACCACGCTCACCACCGATCGATCCGGGTCCCCCCTGTTCGTTCACCGCTCCGAAGGAGGGAATGTGTCCACACCGGACAGTGCCACCGGTTCCGCCCTCGACGAACCCGCCCCCGACCCGTCCGCCGACGGCTCGCTCACCAGTCTCAGCACACGGGCGGCACGTCAGCTCACCACCACGACCAAGTCCGAACCCCAGATGCAGGCCATCACCTCGCGATGGCTGCTGAAGACGCTGCCGTGGGTGGACGTCAAGGGCGGCGCCTACCGGGTCAACCGGCGCCTCCAGCTGCGTACCGGGCGCGGCCGGGTGCACTTCGAGCAGAACGGCGCCGACGACATCCGGGTCATCCCCGAGACGCTGACCGAGCTGACGATCCTGCGCGGCTACGACGACCTGGAGGTGCTGCGGGAGATCGCCGGCCGGTTCCGGCCCCGGGAGATCCGCGCCGGACAGGTGCTGTTCGAGGCCGGCCAGCCCGTCACGGAGGCGTATCTGGTCGTGCACGGCCGGTTCACCCGGTTCACCAGCGGCAAGTACGGCGACGAGGAGATCATCGGGGTCGTCTCCGACGGCGACCAGATGGGCGACGAGGCGGTCGGCCAGACCGACCCGCTGTGGCTGACCTCGGTCCGGGCCGAGACCGCCTGCGTGGTGCTCGCGCTGCCCTGGGGCGTGGTCCAGGAGTTCACCGACCGGGTGCCCTCGCTCGCGGCGCACCTTCAGGCGTACGTGGAGCGGCAGCGCCTGCCGATGAACCGCAAGGGCGAGGCCGACGTTCCCGTGCAGGCCGGCCACGTCGGAGAGCAGACCCTGCCCGGCGGCTTCGTCGACTACGAACTCGCCCCGCGCGAGTACGAGTTGTCCCTCACCCAGACCGTGCTGCGCGTCCACACCCGCGTCGCCGACCTCTACAACGACCCGATGGACCAGACCGCCCAGCAGCTGCGCCTGACCATCGAGGAGATCCGCGAGCGCCAGGAGTGGGAACTGGTCAACAACCGGGAGTTCGGGCTGCTGCACAACGTGGACCACGGGCAGCGGATCAGCACCTTCACCGGCCCGCCCACCCCGGACGACATGGACGAACTGCTGTCGATGCGCCGCAAGACCCGGGTGTTCCTCGCCCATCCGAAGGCGATCGCGGCCTTCTTCCGGCAGTGCAACCGGCGCGGCCTGGTGCCCGGCACCGCCAGCGTCGACGGGCACGAGGTGCCCGCCTGGCGCGGTGTGCCGATCTTCCCGTGCAGCAAGATCCCGGTCGCCGGCGACCACACCAGCAGCATCATCGCGCTGCGCACCGGCGAGGCCGACCAGGGCGTCGTCGGCCTCTACCAGACCGGCATCCCGGAGGAGCACCAGCCCGGACTGAACGTCCGGTTCATGGGCATCGACTCCGCCGCGATCATCAACTACCTCGTCACGGCCTACTACTCGCTGGCGATCCTCGTGCCTGACGCGGCGGGAATCCTGGAGAACGTCCAGATCGGCCGGACGGCCGAGTGAGGGCCCGGAGCACGTCATGAACGCATCCACCGCCGCCTACCGTCTGCCCGGCCCCCCGAACCTGGCGCACAGCCTTCGGGCCCGGCGCACCGGGGCGATCCCCGGCCTGCTCTACCGGCCGGCCGTGCCCGCCGATCCCGAGAAGGTCGCCGAGGTCGACCGCAGGGTGGAGGACTGGGCCCGCCGGCTCGACCTGTTCCCGGCGGCCTGGCTGGGCGACTTCACCGGCTTCCAGTTCGGCCGGGCCGTGGTGCTCCAGCACCCGGGGGCCGCCGACCTGGAACGCCTCACGGTCGCCGGCAAGCTGCTGCTCGCCGAGAACATCGTCGACGACTGCTACTGCGAGGACCGCGGCGGCTCCGCGCGGGGCCTCGGCGGGCGGCTGATCCTCGCCCAGTCCGCCCTCGACCCGTACCACGGCATCCCGGAGCTGGAGGAGGAGTGGCGGCACGGCATGCGGGCCGACGGTCCGCTGCGCTCCTACCACTTCGCGCTGAACGACTTCGCCGTCCTCGCCACGCCCAGCCAGACCGACCGGTTCGTGCACGACGTGGCACGGCTGCACCTCGGGTACCTCGCCGAGGCCGCCTGGTCCGAGACCCGGCACCGGCCCCAGGTGTGGGAGTACCTGGTGATGCGGCAGTTCAACAACTTCCGGCCCTGCCTGTCGATCGTCGACGCGGTGGACGGATACGAACTGCCCGAGCAGGTCTACGCCCGCCCCGAGATCCAGCGGATCACCGCGCTGGCCTGCAACGCCACGACCATCGTCAACGACCTGTACTCCTTCACCAAGGAGCTGGCCAACGACCCGGCCCACCTCAATCTCCCGCAGGTCGTCGCCGCCAACGACCGCTGCGGGCTCAAGGCCGCCTATCTGAGATCCGTCGAGATCCACAACCGGATCATGGAGGCCTTCGAGGAGGAGGCGGCCCTGCTGTCTGCGACCTCACCCCTCGTGGAGCGCTACGCCCAGGGGCTCGCCGCCTGGGTCTCCGGCAACCACGAGTGGCACGCCACCAACACCCACCGCTACCACCTGCCCGACTACTGGTGAAGCCGTCACGCCCATGAAATGCCGTCATACACGCCAGGAGGAACCACCGTTGACCACCGCCCCCACCCGGACGACGCCGGCGCCGATCCCCGCCCAGTCCACGTACCAGACCCGCGTCGCGGACTACTGGAACGCCGAGGAGAACCCGGTCAACCTCGAGCTCGGCAGGATCGACGACCTGTACCACCATCACTACGGCGTCGGTGAGGCCGACCGGTCGATGCTGGAGGAGGCCGACCCGGAGCGGCGCCGGCAGCTCGTCACCGCCGAGCTGCACCGTCTGGAGCAGGCCCAGGCCGAACTGCTCGCCGGCCGGCTCGGACCGCTCTCCCCCACCGACCGGGTCTTCGACGCCGGGTGCGGGCGCGGCGGCGGCAGCGTCGTGGCCCACCTGCGGTACGGCTGCCACGCCGACGGGGTCACGATCTCCGCGAAGCAGGCCGGGTTCGCCAACGAGCAGGCCCGCGGGCGGGGCATCGACGACCGGGTGCGCTACCACCACCGCAACATGCTCGACACCGGGTTCGAGACGGGCGCGTACGCGGCCTCCTGGAACAACGAGTCCACCATGTACGTCGAGCTGGACCTGCTGTTCGCCGAGCACGCCCGGCTGCTGCGCCGGGGCGGCCGGTACGTGGTGATCACCGGCTGCTACAACGACACCTACGGCCGGGCGTCCCGCGAGGTCTCGCTGATCAACGCCCACTACATCTGCGACATCCACCCGCGCTCGGAGTACTTCCGGGCGATGGCCCGCAACCGTCTCGTCCCGGTCCACGTCGAGGACCTGACCGCCGCGACGATCCCGTACTGGGAACTGCGCAAGGAGGCCGACCACCTGGTCACCGGCGTCGAGGACACCTTCCTCGACGCCTACCGCAACGGCAGCTTCCAATACCTGCTGATCGCGGCCGACCGGGTCTGACGCCCCCTGGGCCATGGCGGCCGCGCCGGGCGCCGGACCTGATCCGGGGCCCGGCGCGGCCGCCGCCCGTGCCGGGCTACTCGCCCCGGTACGCCTTCTCCAGCGCGGCGATGTCGAGCTTGCCCATGCCCATCATGACGCTCATGGTGCGGGACGCCTTCTCCTGGTCCGGGTCGGCCACCATCTCCGTCAGCCGCCGGGGTACGACCTGCCAGGACAGCCCGTACCGGTCCTTGAGCCAGCCGCACGGGCCGCCCTCGCCGCCGTTCTCGGTGAGCTTGGCCCAGTAGTGGTCGACCTCCTCCTGGTCCTCGCAGATGATCTGGAAGGAGACCGCCTCGCTGAAGGTGAACTGCGGGCCTCCGTTCAGCGCGAGGAACCTCTGGCCGTTCGCGGTGAACTCCACGGTGAGCACGTCACCGGGCGTGCCGGGGCCGGCGTCGGTGTAGTGGGTGACGTGGCCGACGCTCGAGTTCTTGAAGACCGACACGTAGAAATGCGCGGCCTCCTCCGCCTTGCCGTCGAACCAGAGACACGTGGTGAATCCGTCGGTGGTCATGAGTACCTCCTGGGCGTGGAACCTGGTCACCTGTATCGACCGGTCCGCGCCGCGGAACTCATCGGCGCCCGGAAAACAATCCGGACGGCCCCACGGTCCGGGCCGTCGGTCAGGCGGCCATGCACAGCCCGTCGTACGGCCTGCGGGGCACGGCGGTCCGGCGTGCCCGCCGGGCCAGCTCGCCCTGGGCGCGGGACAGCAGGTCGCCGAGCCCGAGGCCGAGGGCGAGCGCCGCGGCGGCCAGGACCTCCGAGGAGGCCTCCTTGCGGCCGCGCTCGATCTCGGACAGGTAGGGCAGGGAGATCCGGGCCTCGTCGGCGACCTCCTTGAGGGTCCGCTCCTGGGCCCGGCGTTCGCGGCGCAGGACCTCACCGACCAGATCGCGCCACAGGGGCTCGCCCCGCGCTCCGGGCTCCCTCTCAGGGGCGGTCACCGGCCGCAGGGGGATCACTCGCGCTTCGTCGCTCACGCCCTCACCCTAGGGGCGCCCGGACGGCGCGGGCGCCGCGTGGCGTTCCGCTCTCGGTGGAATCACCGTGGAGCGGCGTATTCCGGCCAGGCCCGGACGGCGGGCGCATGCGTGGGGTCACCGGGGGTACCCGCCCCGTGTACGACTCAGCACACATGCATGAACCGCTGAGATCCGGGTACACGCGGCCACACGTGCAATCCGGTCAGGAGGGTCGGACGAAGGGGCCGCGAGGCCCGCTGTCGAACCGTGACTTTCGTGGGAGAGGTAATGAACACCGCCGGGATCCGGTCGGAAGCAGATGTCGTCGACAAGACCGCGGAGGACGCGACGGGCGGGGCGCCCCTGCCCGGCATCGCCGACCCCGCCTCCGTCGCCCCGCGTGACGCACGGGAGCTGTCCCGCCAGTTCTTCCGCCGGCTGACCGAGGTGGAGGAGGGCACGCACGAGTACCAGTACGCGCGCAACACCCTCATCGAGATGAACATGTCCCTGGTCCGGTTCGCGGCCGGACGGTTCCGGGGCCGCGGCGACGACATGGAGGACATCGTCCAGACCGGCATGATCGGCCTGATCAAGGCCATCGACCGGTTCGAGCTGTCGCGGGAGGTGGAGTTCACCTCCTTCGCCGTGCCGTACATCGTCGGTGAGATCAAGCGGTTCTTCCGCGACACCACGTGGGCCGTGCACGTCCCCCGGCGGCTGCAGGAACTGCGGGTGGAGCTGGCCCGGGCCCGCGAGGAGCTGTCCAGCAGGCTGGACCGGAACCCCACGGTCAAGGAACTGGCCACGCTGATGAACATCTCGGTGGACGAGGTGGTCGAGGCCCAGCTCGCCTCGAACGGGTACAACTCCGCCTCCCTGGACGCCGCACTCACCGGTGACGGGTCCGAGGACGGCGAGGCTGTCCTCGCGGACTTCATCGGTGTGGAGGAGGAGGGGCTGCGGCTCGTGGAGGACTTCCACGCGCTGGCCCCGCTGATGGCCGGGCTCAGCGAACGCGACCGGCAGATCATCCACATGCGCTTCGTCGAGGAGGCCACGCAGGCGGAGATCGGGGAACAGCTCGGCTGCTCCCAGATGCACGTCTCCCGGCTGATCAAGCGGATCATCACCCGGCTGCGGCAGGGCATGCTGGGCGAACTCGGCTGCGCCTGACGCCGGGCGTCCGGCACCGGGCGGGGCGCGCGCCTGGTTCAGGCCGTCGTGCCCGTCGTCTCAGCTCGACGTATCAGCCCGTCGCGTCCGGGCCCGCGTCCGGCCTCAGGCGGACGCGGGCCCGGACGCGCTTGCCGACCGGCACGCGCTCGACCGTGACCTCCGCGGCGATCGCGTGCACGATCTCCAGACCGTGCCGGCCGATGCGCTCGGGGTCCTTCGGGTACAGGTACGGCAGCGCGGCGCTGCTGTCGTAGACGCCGACGACGACCGCGCTGTCCGAGCCCTCCAGCTCCAGGATGTACGGGCCGTTGCTGTGCCGGTCCGCGTTGGTGACCAGCTCACTGACCACCAGTTGCACCTCCCCGTCGGTGCGGCCGTCGACGGCGGCGCACCACTCGGTCCTCAGCTGCTCCAGGAACTGTGCGGCGAAGGCCCGCGCCTCGGCGATGCAGCCGGGCTCCCCGGTGTAGTGCGTCGCGCGGCGCAGCGGTTCCACGGGTATGTCGAAGCCAGTCGGTATCACTGCCCCGCTCACGTCGTCGGTCATGCGTTTCTCTCTCGGAAGCCCGGTCCGGCCGGTGGCTGTTGCACCAGTCCTCGTACCCCGAGCCGGGCCGCGCAGTCCCCACGCGTGTTCGCCCACGGCGTGCGACGGCTCACACCACCGTGGGCGGCGGTCCCTACGACCCCGAGGACCCGGACGTCGTCGTCTGGCTGCTCGTCCCGGGAGCCGGGGAGGACGACGGCGGCCCGGAGGAGGTCGGGGAACTGGACGACGGTGACGCCGAGGTCGGGGTCTCGGACGTGGGCGCCTGGGACTTCGACGACTCGGACGGCGGCGTGCTCGACCCGGACGACTCCGACGAGGAGGAGGACGACTCGGACGAGGAGGACTCGGACGAGGCCGAAGAAGACTCGGACGACGGGGAGGAGGACGACGCCGACGGGCTGCTGGACAGCGGGCACGGCATCGGCGAGGAGCCCGGCTTCCCGGTCGTCCCCGGGCTGGCGCAGCCGGGGTGGCCCGGCGGGTTCCAGGGGTAGAGCGGGACCTTCGGCGGCTTGACGTGCTGGTCGTGGCGCCCGTGGTCGCCCCGGTGCCGGTGGAACCAGGAGTGGTGACCGGGATCGTAGATCACGAAGACCTTGATGATCTGCGGCGCGGGGGTGACCACGACGACGTTCGAGGGCCGGTACGAGGCCCAGTGGTCCCCGGTCGGCTTGGGCGTGGTCTTCAGGGCGACCGGCGGGGTCAGCGGGTTGCCGCAGGCGCAGCGGACCCGGGGGACCCCGTGTCCGTCGACGAGGACGGCGGTGCCCGCCTGGAGGACGGCCTGGTAGCTGGTGGCTGCGCCGTTGCGGTAGCCGTGGTTGGTGACACGGGTGTCCACGCGCAGCTGTACCGGGGTGAGCGAGCGGAGGTAGGCGGGGACGCCGGAGGGCTGGACGCCGGCCACCGAGGCGAACGACTTGTTCTTGGCCGGGTCGGCCTGGAAGTCCTTGATCATTTTCTCGACGTCGCAGCTGGAACTGTTCTGGGTGCCGCCGTAGAGGCCGGGGGCGCCACCGTCCACGCCGCGCACCGCGTTGGCCGGGGCGGACGAGGACTCCCCGGACGTGGGCGGCGGCGGGACGGAGCTGTCCTTCGCGGTCGACTCCGTGTAGGGGTCGGGGCCGGTCTTGGCGGCGGACTGCAGGAACACCTCGCCGCCCTTGGCCGAGGACCCGCCGTCCGGACGGGTGAAGACCACCGCGAGGACGACGGCCGCGACCACGGCAGCGGTGACGGCGGCGATTCGCGGCACGGACCTCCACCACGGCCGGTGCGGCTCGGGGCCGCCGGCCATGGAGCTGCCGCCGGGCGACTGAGGCGGCGGCCCGGCGGGAGGTGGCCGGTTGCCGCCCGACAGGGGGCCGGAGGGTGGGCCGGTGGGGCGGCCGGAAGACGGAGGTTCGACGCTCACGAGCACTTCTTCCCGTCGCTGTATGCGGCTTTTCTCACGAACATCACAATTAATCCGCTATGCCGCACTTATGCACAATCAGCCCATTGTGTGCTCCGGTTCCGGTGCGCTCGCAAGCCGACGCGGACGGCCCACCCGGCGGGCGGGGCGCCGGGTCGCTGCTTAGCGTGGCAGCGTGAGCCCTCCAACCGTCTCCGGCCGGCCGATGTCCCGCCACGGCTGGGCGCGGGCCCTCGTCCTGGTCCTCACGACGCTGGTCGCCATGTTCGTGGTCGCCGCGCTGGGGTTGTGGGCGGCGGGCGCGGCGGACCTGCCGGACGGCGCGTTCGGCCGGGTGGTGGCGGCGACGGTGGTGACGTCCGTCGGCGGCAGCGTCGAACTCGCCGGGAACGCGGGCGCGCTCGCCGAGAGCCGGGCGGGCCTGAACGTGCTGCCGCTGTCGGTGACGCTGACCGGCGCGCTGGTGCTCGGGGCGGGGTTCCTGCGTCCGCTGCGGAGGCGGGCGGTCGCCCCGGCCGGGGAGCTGGCCGGGTGGGCGGGCCGGATCGCGCTGCTGTGGCTGCTCGCGCTGATCGGTCTGGCGTTCGCGGCCCGGCAGACCTTCGCGGTGAACCTCGGCGAGGGCGTCCTCAACGACATCTCCGGCCTGTTCGGCGCCGAACCGCGGGTCGGGTTCACCACGGACGTGCCGCTGACCCTGCTGTTCGGCCTGCTCTGGCTGGCCGGAGTGCTGGTGCTGGCGCTGCTCGTCGCGAGCGGCGCGGCGGTGCCGGGCCGGTTCGCGCGCCACCAGCGCTCGGTGCGCCCGGCGGCGCAGGCCATGGTCGTCCTGCTCCTCGTCTACGTCGTCGTGGGCATCGTCGTCGCCCTGGTGACGGCGGCGACGCACGGACATGTGGCCGAGCGGTTCGCGGTGATCCTCCTCGGCCTGCCCAACGTGGTCTGGCCCGCGCTCACCATCGGGCTCGGCGCCAGTTGGAACGGCAGGGTGGACGGACCGTTCGGCCTTCCGATGCCGCACGTGCTGGACCAGGTGCTGCGTACGCCCGAGGTCTCCACGGTGAACGTGGGCACGCTCGCCGACTACGACAGCCGGTCGTGGTGGCTGGTGCCGGTGGCGGCGGTGCTGCTGCTGGCGGTGGCCTTCCGCATGGCGGCCCGGTCCCCGGCCGACGTCCGGGCCTGGCAGCACGCGGTACGCATGGCCGTCGCCCTCGCCCTGACGGTGCTCATGATCTGCCTGCTCGGCCGGATCTCCGCCCACTACGGCCTGTCCCTGTTCGGCATCGGCGACCTGGGCGGCGGCCTGTCCGGTGAAGTGTTCCTCAAGCCCCGCCTCGGGCCGGCCGTCGGACTGGGCGCGCTGTGGGGGCTGGTCATGGGCTTCCTGGGCGCTCTGCTGGCCCGGCCGCTGCACCGGCGGACCGCGGACCGCGCACACCCCGGTACGGCGGACCGGGCGCCGCGGTAGCGGGGCCGGGCGGCGGCAGAGGACGCGTCGCGAGGCCGGGACGTCAGCGTTCGCCGTCCGGGGCGACCACCCGGGTCGGGGTGTGTTCGCGGGGTTCGGCGCTCGGTTCGGGCCGGTCGGTGGCGTAGGTGCCGAGGCGGTGTCCGTCGCCGTAGAGCCAGCGCTCCTCGTCCGGGTCGTAGAGCCACATCGACTCGCCGTCGACGACGATCCCGATGCGCAGTCCGCCGGTGCGGTCCCGGAAGGACTCCCCGTCCAGCCCGCCGGCGGCCAGCTCGGCCACCGCGGCGCGGTAGCCGGCCAGCGCCTCCGTCACGCGGTCCAGCAGGGGCTGCGGGTCGGCGGTGGTGCCGGCCGGGTCCGGGGTCGCGGGCGGGTCCCGGGGCACGGCGACGAGCAGGCGGCCGTCGACCCAGGCGCCCCAGCCGTTGGCGCACCGGATGCGGGCCCAGTCGCCGAGCCACTCCTCCAGCAGCACGGGCAGCAGGGCGTCGAGGGACACGGTGGACCGTGCCGGATCGGGCTCCTCCCAGGCGGGCATGCCGTTCGGGGGGACGACATGCGTGGGCCGGAAGCCGGGGCTCGGCGTCGTCATGGCGGCGCCTACTTCCGCATCACGGCGGGTTCGGCGCGGCGCAGCAGCCGGGCGACCAGCGAGGCGAAGACGGCCGACAGCACCAGGAGCATCGCCAGGTCGAGCAGCCAGATCCCGGCCGAGTGCCGGAAGAGGGGGTCTGCGGTCAGCCTGCCGGGCACGAGCCGGGCGAGTCCGACCGTGCCGGCCATGGCGCCGAGCGCCCAGCGGGAGGGCACCAGCCAGGAGAGCTGTTCGAGGCCGGGCACCCCGTGCAGTCTCAGCAGCGCCCCGCAGAAGACGACCTGGACGATGGCCAGCAGCACCAGCAGCGGCATCGTCACCTCCTCCTTGCGCACCAGGGCGGAGACCAGCAGCCCGAGCATCATCGCGGTGAAGGCCAGCAGGGCGACGGCGAGGATGATCTCGGCCAGGGCCGGCAGCAGCACTCCGCGGCCACCGGGGACGCCCAGGTCGACGCCGAGCAGGGCGACGAGGGTGAGGACGACGGCCTGTGCCACCGTGATCGTGCCGAGGACCACCACCTTGGACATCAGGTAGGCCGATCTGGACAGGCCGACGGCGCGTTCACGCCGGTAGACGGCGCGTTCCTTGACGAGTTCGCGGACCGCGTTGGCCGCGCCGGTGAGGACTCCGCCGACGCACAGGATGAGCAGCGCGTTCATCGCGGTCTGCTGGGTGAGCCGGCTGCCGGCGAGAGCCCTGGCCATGGCGCCCATCACGAAGGGCAGGGCGATCATGACGGCGAGGAAGGTGCGGTCGGCGGCGAGGACGGCGGCGTAGCGGCGGGTCAGGGTGGAGAGCTGGGCGCCCCAGCTCCGCGGCCGGGGCGGCGGCACGGGGGCGACCGCGCTCTCGCCGGGGTGCCGTGGCTGGGTGGTGGACTCGGTGACGTAGCGGCGGCAGTGCGGTGAGTCGCGGTACTCCCCCGCCCAGTCGCGGTCCCGGTCCCGGTCGAACGCCTCGAACGCCTCCGGCCACTGGGTGAAGCCGAAGAAGGCGAGGGCGTCGTCGGGCGGGCCGTAGTAGGCGGTCCGGCCGCCGGGCGCGAGCACCAGGAGCCGGTCGCAGACGTCGAGGCTGAGCACGCTGTGGGTGACGACGATGACGGTGCGGCCGTCGTCGGCGAGGCCGCGCAGCATGTGCATCACCGAGCGGTCCATGCCGGGGTCGAGGCCGGAGGTCGGCTCGTCGAGGAAGAGCAGGGAGGGCTTGGTGAGCAGTTCCAGGGCCACGCTGACCCGCTTGCGCTGCCCGCCGGAGAGGCTGTGCACGGGCTGGCCGGCCCGCTGTTCCAGGCCCAGTTCCCGGATCACCTCGTCCACGCGGGCCCGCCGCTCGGTCTTCGCGGTGTCCTGCGGGAAACGCAGTTCGGCCGCGTAGGACAGCGCGGCCCGGACGGTGAGCTGCGGGTGCAGG
Organism: Streptomyces sp. NPDC047028; assembly: GCF_040644095.1. Classification (NCBI taxonomy): domain Bacteria; kingdom Bacillati; phylum Actinomycetota; class Actinomycetes; order Kitasatosporales; family Streptomycetaceae; genus Streptomyces; species Streptomyces sp. NPDC047028. The sequence continues at coordinate 51,688 of NZ_JBEYVS010000038.1, read as the reverse complement.
ATGTCGTCCTGCGGGACGAGCCCGATGCGCTGACGGAGCTCGGCGAAGTCGTGGTAGAGGTCGCGGCCGTCGTAGAGGACCGTGCCGCGGTCGGCGGGGCGCTGGGCGGTGAGGGCGCGCAGCAGTGTGGACTTTCCGGCGCCGCTCGGTCCGACGACGGCGAGCAGGCACTTCTCGCCCACCGGGAAGGAGACGTGGTCGAGGAGGATCTTGCGGCCGCCGTCCACGGCGACGGTGAGGTCCTGCACGTCGAGGGAGACCTCGCCGGTGTCGACGTACTCCTGGAGCACGTCGCCGGACAGGGAGAACGCGAAGTGGCCGACGCCGACGATGTCGCCGGGGCCCACGGGGGCGCGGGTGACGGGGCTGCCGTTGAGGTACGTGCCGTTGTCGCTGCCGAGGTCGACGATCTCGTACGTGCCGTCCGGGTGGGCGCGCAGTTCGGCGTGCCGGCGGGAGACGGTCAGGTCGTCGACCACCAGGTCGTTGTCGTCGGCCCGGCCGATGCGGACGCCGCGGGCGGGCAGCGGCCGTACGGTGGTCGGCTGCCGGAAGGTCCCGGTCAGGGCGGGCATCGAGACGGTGGCCGGGCGGTCCGGGGCGGGCGGGTCGGGACTGACCAGGACGCCGCGGGGGCCGTCGGCGGGGCTGCCGAAGTGGAGGACGGTGCCGGGGCCGACGCCCCACTCCTGGACGCGGCGGCCGTCGGCGTAGGTGCCGTTGGTGCTGGACGCGTCGGCCAGCAGCCAGTGGTCGTGGTCCCAGCGGAGCACCGCGTGGTGCCAGGAGACCCGGTCGTCGTCGAGGACGATGTCGCTCAGCGGGTCCCGGCCCACGTGGTAGTCGTGGCCCGGGGTGATCACTGTGGAGGCCCTGTCGGTCTCCAGCACGAGTTCGGCCGCCGTCGCGGCGACCGGCCGCTCCACCATGGCCAGAATTTTACCGATACGACCGGGTATGCGCCCCCTTTGGGAGCGGCGTACGGGCTGCTTGCGCGGCGCCCGGCGGGTGTCAGGCCACGGGCACGACGAGCGGCGGGACGGTCCGCTGCATCCGCAGGGCGTCGACGGACTCGGCGAGCAGTTCGTACTCGGTGGTGTCGTCACCGGCCGCGATCCGCACCAGCCGCCCTGCGGCCAACTGTTCGGCGACCAGGTCCTGTTGGCCGTCGTCGGCGCACCAGGAGCGCAGCAGCGCGGGGACGTCGGCCACGGTGTCCGCGACGGGGACGAGGGCGCCGGGCGGGAAGGCGGGGGCCTCGGGGCTGGGGTCGAGCCGCTCGGCGATCCACGAGGCGCGGTCCCGCAGCCACCACAGGGCGAGGGCCAGGGTCGGCGCGCGGTAGGTGCCGAGCGGGACGCCGATGCGCCGCCCCTCGCACGTGCCGTATCCGGTGACGTGGCACAGGAATTCGTCGTGCACCCTTCACTCCCCCGTCGCCTCGCTGGTGTGCCGGCCGACCCTCGCTCTCCGTGCGGCTGTTGTGCGGTGAAGTGCCTCTGGCGTTCGAGTATCGCCACTGCTGAAACAGTGTCACCATGACTTTCCGGCCAGTCTCTTGGCATATTCACCGCCCTTTTCGGCCGTAATGCCCGGGGCGCAGGGCCGTCCCGGCATGACCTGGGAGGTAATCGACCCGCCCCACGGCCGTCCGGCATGGTGGTCACACCGGATCGACGGAACCCCGGATCCGGCTCCCGACCAGCAGTGACGACCTCGATGGAGGCTGATTCGCCATGTCCGTGAACACCGACCGTTACGAGAGCGCCGTGGCCCGTTACTTCGAGGCCTGGAACGCCACCGAGCCGGAGGCCCTGACGAAGGCGGTCGCCGCGGCCTGGGCCGCCGACGGCGGCTACACCGACCCGCTCGCCGAAGTGCGAGGGCACGCGGAGATCGCCGCGGTGATCGCGGCGGCACACGCTCAGTTCCCCGGCTTCTCCTTCCGTCCGCTCGGCACCGTGGACGGGCACCACGACACCGCCCGCTTCGCCTGGGAGCTGGTGAACGAGGCGGACGGTACGGCGCCGGTGGCCGGCTTCGACGTGATCACCCTGGACGGGGAGGGCCGCATCCGGCAGGTCCTCGGCTTCCTGGACCGGGTGCCCGCCGGGGCCTGAGCCCGGGCCGACCGCCCGCGTCAGGCGGCCGTGGCAGGCGACCGGTCAGGCGGGCGTGTCAGCCGCCCAGCGCCGCGTCGATCCGCTCCAGTTCCTCCTTCTCGAAGTCCAGGTTGCGGATCGCACCGACGCTGTCCTCCAGCTGCCGCGCGCTGCTCGCGCCGACCAGCGCGGAGGTGACCCGGCCGCCGCGCAGCACCCACGCCAGGGCGAGCTGGGCGAGGGTCTGGCCGCGGGACCCGGCGATCTCGTGGAGGGCGCGCAACCGGCCGACGAGGTCCTCGGTCACCGCGTCCGAGTCCAGGAAGGGGCTGTCGCTCGCGGCCCGCGAGTCCTCGGGGATGCCGTCGAGGTAGCGGCCGGTGAGCAGGCCCTGCTCCAGCGGGGAGTAGACGATGGAGCCGACCTGGAGGTCGTCCAGGGTGTCCAGCAGGCCCTCGCTCTCGGGCCGGCGGTCCAACATCGAGTACCGCGGCTGGTGGATGAGCAGCGGGGTGCCCAGCTCGCCGAGGATGCCGGCGGCGTCGCGGGTCTGCTGGGCCGAGTAGTTGGAGAGGCCGACGTAGAGCGCCTTGCCCTGCTGGACCGCCGTGTGCAGGGCGCCCATCGTCTCCTCCAGCGGTGTCCGCGGATCGGGGCGGTGGGAGTAGAAGACGTCCACGTACTCCAGGCCCATACGGGTCAGGCTCTGGTCGAGCGAGGACAGGACGTGCTTGCGCGAGCCCCATTCGCCGTACGGGCCGGACCACATCAGATAGCCGGCCTTGGTGGAGATCACCAGCTCATCGCGGTGGTGCGCGAAGTCCGTCCGCAGGGCGGCGCCGAGGGTGGTCTCGGCGGCGCCGGGCGGCGGGCCGTAGTTGTTGGCCAGGTCGAAGTGGGTGACGCCCAGGTCGAAGGCGCGGCGCAGGATGGCGCGCTGGGTCTGGACGGGCCGGTCCGGGCCGAAGTTGTGCCACAGGCCGAGCGACAGCGCGGGGAGCTTCAGTCCACTGCGTCCGGTGCGCCGGTAGGGCATCTCGGCGTAACGGTCGGGGTGTGCGGTGTACAACGCGTCTCCAGAGGGGTCGGCACACGGTCTTCCCGCTCCCGGGGTTCAGTTCGTCCCGGGAACCGCTCCCACTCTTCCCCTCCCGGCGGGCAGTGGTCCAACGGAAGAATCCGATGGAATTGTGCGGCTAGGCTTCTCAATCATGGAACTGCGCCATCTCCAGCACTTCGTCGCGGTCGCCGAGGACCAGCACTTCACCCGGGCCGCCGAACGCCTGATGGTGTCCCAGTCGGGCCTGTCGGCGTCCATCCGGGCACTGGAGCGCGAGCTGCGGGCGCCGCTGTTCGTGCGGACCACCCGCAGGGTGACGCTCACCGAGGCGGGCCGCGCGCTGCTGGGGGAGGCCGAGCGGATCCTGGCCCAGGTGCGCTCCGCGCACGAGGCGGTCGCCGCCGTGCAGGGGGTGCTGCGCGGCACGCTGGCGCTGGGCACCGAGCAGTGCATCGCCGGGGTGCACGTCGCCCGGCTGCTGGCGGCGTTCCGGGGCCGGCACCCGGACGTGGAGATCAGGCTGCGGCAGGCGGGGTCCGGGGCGCTGGCCGAGGAGGTCGCGGCCGGGCGGCTGGACCTGGCGTTCGCCTATCGCACCCAGGCGGACACCGACCAGTTGCGGTCGGTGGCGCTGACGAGCGAGCCGATGACGCTGCTGTGCCACCCGAATCACCGGCTGGCGTCCGCCGAGTCGGTGCTCGCGCCGGACGATCTGGCCGGGGAGGTGTTCGTCGACTTCCACCCCGACTGGGGCCCGCGCCGCACCACCGACGCCGCGTTCGGCCGGGCCGGGGTGCGGCGGACGGTCGCGCTGGAGGTCAACGACGTGCACAGTCTGCTGGACCTGGTCGACGAGAACCTAGGGATCGCCGTCGTACCCCGGCACTTCCGGCACAAGCGGCCATCCCTCACCGCGCTCCCACTGAAGTCGGCGGCCGAGGCGGCGTACGAGACGGTCGCCCTGCTGCCCCCGGAGGGGGCCACCAGCCCCGCGGCCCGCGCGCTGATCACGCTGCTGGAGACGGGGCTGATTCAGGACGCGTGAGCGCGGGCGATGCGCGATCGTGGACCCATGCATGCCAAGGACATCCTCATCGACGGCTACGACCGCATCCGGAAAGACGTCCACGCCGTCCTCGACGGCCTCGGACCGGACGAACTGCACCACCGCCCGGCCCCCGACGCCAACTCGGTCGCCTGGCTCGTCTGGCACCTCACCCGGGTGCAGGACGACCACCTCGCCGGCGCCTTCGACCTCGACCAGGTATGGCTCTCCCAGGGCTGGGAGAAGCGCTTCGGCCTCGACCTGCCCCGGCAGGACACCGGCTACGGGCACAGCTCCGCGAAGGTCGCGAAGGTGCGGGTGGAGTCGGCCGACCTGCTGGCCGGGTACTACGACGCCGTCCACGAGCAGAGCCTCGGGGCACTGCGCTCCCTCGCCGCCAAGGACCTGGAGCGGGTCGTCGACGAGCGCTGGGACCCGCCGGTCACGCTGGGGGTGCGCCTGGTGAGCGTCCTGTCCGACGACCTCCAGCACGTCGGACAGGCCGCCTACCTCAAGGGGCTCGCTCAGAGCGCGGCCGCGTAGCCCGGCAGCACGACGTCCTCGATCAGGGCCTTGCGCTCGTCGAACGGGAGGAACGCGCTCTTGACGGCGTTCACCGTGACCGTGCGCAGGTCCTCGACGCTCCAGCCGGCCTCCTCGACCAGCAGGGACATCTCCCGGGTCATCGTCGTCCCCGACACCAGGCGGTTGTCGGTGTTGAGGGTGACCCGGAAGCCGAGGTCCTTCAGGGCCGTGATCGGGTGCTCGGCGATGGAGGTGGCGCAGCCGGTCTGCAGGTTGGAGGTGGGGCACATCTCCAGGGCGATCCGGCGGTCGCGCACCCAGGCGGCGAGCCGGCCGAGCTTGCCGTCGACGATGTCCTCGGTGAGCCGCACGCCGTGCCCGATGCGCTGGGCGCCGCACACCTGGAGGGCCTGGTGGATGCTGGGCAGGCCGTGCGCCTCCCCGGCGTGGATGGTGAACGGCACGCTCTCACGGCGCAGGTGCTCGAAGGCGGCCAGGTGGTCGGCGGGCGGGAAGCCGTCCTCGGCGCCGGCGATGTCGAAGCCGACGACGCCCGCGTCCCGGTAGGCGACGGCCAGTTCGGCGGCCTCGCCGACCCGGTCGAACATCCGCATCCCGCAGAGCAGGGTGCCGACCCGCACCGGGGTGCCCGCGGCGGCGGCCTTGGCCATGCCGGCGGCCAGGCCCTCCTGCACGGCCTCCACGACCTCGCCGAGCGAGAGCCCGCCGCGGGTGTTCAGCTCGGGCGCGTAACGCACCTCTGCGTAGACGACGCCGTCGGCGGCGAGGTCGAGGACGTACTCCTCGGCGACGCGCAGCAGGCCGGCGCGGGACTGCATGACGGCGAGGGTGTGCTCGAAGGTGGCTATGTAGCGGACGAGGTCGCCGGAGTTCGCGGCCTCGACGTACCAGGCGGCCAGCTCGGCGGGGTCCGTGGTGGGCAGCGTGTGGCCGACCTCGGCCGCCAGCTCGACGACGGTGGCGGGGCGCAGGCCGCCGTCGAGGTGGTCGTGCAGGACGGCCTTGGGGAGCCGGCGGATCACATCGGCTTCTACGCGCGTAGCAGTCATGGCGTGTCTGTCTTTCGTCGGGCTTTCGTGGAGCGGGTGGTTCGGAGCGGTGCGGCTCGGAGCGGTGCCGCTCGGGGCGGTGTGGCTCGGAGCGTGGGTGGTCCGGTACGGCGGGCGGGCTCAGTCGGCGGGCTGGAGCAGGTCCCAGCGGTTGCCGTACAGGTCCTGGAAGACGGCGACGATGCCGTACGGCTCGTGGCGCGGCTCTTCCAGGAAGGTGACGCCGGCGGCGGTCATCCGGGCGCGGTCGCGGGCGAAGTCGTCGGTGTGCAGGAAGAACCCGACCCGGCCGCCGGTCTGGTCCCCGACCCGGGCCCGCTGCTCCTCGCCCTTGGCACGGGCGAGCAGGAGCGCGGTGCCGCCGCCGTGGGCGCCGGCGCCCGGTTCCACGACCACCCAGCGGGAGCCGTCGGGGCGCGCGGTGTCCTCGGCCAGGCGGAACCCGAGGGCCTCGGTGTAATGACGGATCGCCGCGTCGTAGTCGTCGACGACGAGGGTGACCAGGGCGATACGTCTCATCGGGGCCTTCCGGGGAGGTGGTTAGCGGGAGAGGTTATACGTAAAACCCCGAGCGCGCCAGTCCTTGATGCGGAGGGGGTCGCAGGACATGCGCGCCGACAGTGCGGCGGGCGGTGTGACCGGCACCGGCGCCGTCAGGGGCGTTCTTCTCCCTGGGCGACCTCCACCCGGTGGTGGAATTCGGCCATTCCCGCCACAGAGGCCACGCACGAGACGGCGGTGCAGGCCAGGAGGAGCGCGGCGACCGTCCTGCCCGTGCGGCGCGGGACCCGGGGTGCCGCCAGGAGCGCCTGGACGCGGCGCGGGACGGGCCCGGAGGTCGCGGCGGCGGCGAAGCCGGGGCGGTCCGAGCCGGCTGCCCCGCCGGCTGCCTGGCCGGCGAGGGCGGCGCGGGCGATGGCGCGGGCGGTCAGGCGGCGGTCGCCGACGGCCCCGGCGGCGGCCTCGTCGGCGGCTCGCTCGACGGCCAGCCGGATGGTCTCGCGCACCGAGCGCAGCGCGGGGTGGCAGTGGGCGGCGAGTTCGGCGGCGGCGAGGAAGTAGTGGTGGCCGCCCGCGTTGTGCGCCCGCTCGTGGGCGAACAGCACTTCCCGTTCCGGACCGTCCAGGCTGCGCAGCATGGCGGTGGTGACGACGATGCGGTGCGGGCGTCCGGGCAGCGCGTACGCGTCCGGGCGCGGCGAGTCCACCACACAGAGGTCGCCCGCGGCGGGCCCGCGCCCGGCCTGGCTGCGGGCCGCGCGGAAGGCGCGGGTCTGGTGCAGGACGGAGCGGACCAGGGTCCAGCCGCACACGGCCAGCGCGCCGACGGAGGTCGCGGCGGCCGGGACGACGAAGACGTCGGAGGCGGTGCGCAGCGGGTGGACCAGCTCTCCGAACGCGGCGAACAGCGGCAGCTTGAGCAGCCCGTTGAGGACGAAGGCGCCGAGCGCGGCCAGCGAGCAGCCGGCGAGGACGACCGCGGAGCAGGTGATCACCCACAGGGCGACGGCGGGCGCGAGCCGGTCCAGGGCGCGACGGGCGAGCCCCGGGAGCGCACAGGGCAGCAGGAGCGGCAGCAGGAGCAGGGCGGTCATCACTCGGCGGCTTCGAGGAGGTCGCGCAGGATGCGCTCGTCGTCGGGGCTGAGCTGGGCGACGAAGCGGGCGAGGACGGTCTCGCGGTCGGTGTCGCGGTCCAGTTCGCTGTGCATGCGGCGGGCGGTGAGGCCGTGCGCGTCCTGGACGGGGACGTAGGCGTACCCGCGGCCCTGGCGCTGCCGGCGGACGACGCCCTTGTCGTGCAGCCGGGTCAGGATGGTCGTCACCGTCGTACGGGCGAGGCCGGCGCCGAGGGTCAGCTGGACCTGGCCGGGCGTCTGGGGCGCACCGGCGGCCCAGAGCGCGGCCATGACGCTCGCTTCGAGTTCACCGGCCGGCCGGCGTTCGTCCTTGGCGTCGGTCATGGGAAGGTTCCTCACCCCGTGTTCGTGCGCGGTCCGGAACACTGTCTACGCGATTGTAGTCAGCGCACGGTCGCACGGCTGTGCGCCCGCCTGCCCATTATGAGAGGGGCTGCCGGCGGGGCCGAAGGATCGGGTGCCGCGGGGCTCCCCGCACCGTGTCCGTCAGGCCGGCCCGGCCACCCTCTCCCGCGCCTGGGGAGAACGTACGGCCTGACGCAGGAGTACGGCTTTCGCCGGCGTACGGCCCTCCCCGCGCCGGCCTGGCGGCGGGCGAGCGCGGTGCGCGGGGGCGGCGGAGCCGCTTGCCGCGCCGGGCTGTGGCCGCGGCGCACGCGGGCCGCCCGCGCCCGCCGAACCGGCCCGCGCGGGCACCCAGCTCCTTCTTTCCCTGGTCCTGTTCAGCGCGGGCCTCCAGGCGCCGCTTTCCGCACCGGGCCGGCTGGTGCGGCGCCTGGCCGTGATGCGCGCCGGGGACGGCGGCCCGAGTGTGACGGCGCCGTCGCCGCGCGTGCCGGGCGGAGGCGGGTTCCCGCCGGGCCGGCCCTGCGGGCGGCGGCGCGGGGTCAGGCGTTGCCGGCGCGGACTGCGTTCAGGCGGTTCAGGTCGTCCGCCGTGAGGTGCAGGGCGCCCGCGGCGACGTTCTCCGCGAGGTGGCCCGGGTCGCCGGTGCCGGGGATGGCCAGGACGTGGGGGCCCTGGTGCAGTATCCACGCGATGCGGACCTGGGCGGGGCTCACTCCGTGGGCGCGGGCTACGGACAGCACCTCCTCGTCCTGGCGGGCCTCGGCCGCGCCGCGCTCTCCGCCCTCGCCGGCCACGGTGTAGTAGGGCACGAAGGCGATGCCCCGCTCGCCGCACATCCGCAGCAGTTCCTGGCCCTCGGGGTAGGGGGCGTCGAGTCCGTAGCGGTTCTGCACGGACACCACCGGCGCGATCCGCAGGGCCTCGGTGAGGTGCTGCGGGTGCACCGCGGAGATCCCCAGGTGGCGGATCAGCCCGGCCTCGCGCAACTCGGCGAGTGCGCCGAAGTGTTCGGCGATGGAGGCCTGGTTCATCCGGCGCAGGTAGACCAGGTCGAGGTGGTCGCGGCCGAGCTGGCGCAGGTTCTCCTCGACGTGGCCGCGCAGCTGGTCCGGCCGGGCGGCGGTGGCCCACTCACCGGACCAGTCGCGGAAGGGGCCGACCTTGGTCGCGATGACCAGGTGGTCGGCGTACGGGGCGAGGGCGGCGTTGATCAGTTCGTTGGCGGACCGCAGGGCGGAGAAGTAGAAGGCGGCGGTGTCGATGTGGTTCACGCCGAGTTCCACGGCCCGGCGCAGCACGCCGAGTGAGCGATCGCGGTCGCTCGGGGTGCCCAGATGGAACGCGGCGCTGCCCGTCAGCCGCATCGCGCCGAGGCCGAGGCGGTGGACGGGCAGATCTCCGAGCGTGACGGTACCGGAGGCTTCAGCATTGATCGTTTCAGTGGGCATCGGCGGAGTATCGCACAAGCCTTCGCCAGGGACGGTCAGTTGAGCGGCTTGGCCAGGACCGCCTTGCGGTGGCTGAAGGTGTCGAGGGAGTAGCGGCCGTGGTAGCTGCCCATGCCGCTCTCCCCCACCCCGCCGAACGGCAGGTCGGAGACGGTGAGATGGGCCAGCGGCAGTCCGTGGCCGAGGCCGCCGGAGGAGGTCTCGGCGGCGATGCGCGCCCGGGTCTCCTCGGAGTCGGAGAAGACGTACAGCGCGAGCGGCTTGTCACGGTCGTTGATGAAGTCGATGGCCGCGTCGAGTCCGGACACGGTGACGATGGGCAGGATCGGTCCGAAGATCTCCTCCCGCATCACCGGCGAGGCGGGGTCGACGTCCGCGAGCACGGTCGGCGCGAGGTACCTGGCCGTACGGTCGCTGCCCCCGCCGATCACGACGCGGCCCGAGCCGAGCAGCGCGCCGAGCCGGTCGAAGTGCCGCTCGTTGACGATCCGGCCGTACTCGGGCGAGGCCGCGGGATCGGTGCCGTACACGGCCTCGACCGCCCGGACCAGCGCAACCTCCAGCGCCGGGGCGGTCTCCGGGTCGGTGAGGACGTAGTCGGGGGCCACGCAGGTCTGGCCCGCGTTGAGGAACTTGCCCCGCGCCAAACGGTCCGCGACGACGTCCAGGTCGGTGCCCCGGTCCACGAACACCGGGGACTTGCCGCCGAGTTCGAGGGTGACGGGGGTGAGGTGCTCGGCGGCGGCACGCATCACGACACGGCCGACCGTGCCGTTGCCGGTGTAGAAGACGTGGTCGAAGCGCTCGGCGAGCAGGGCCGTGGTCTCCGGTACGCCACCCTCGACGACGGCGACCGCGTCGATGTCGAGGTAGGACGGGATCAGCCGGGCCAGGGCGGCCGAGGTGGCCGGGGCCAGCTCGCTCGGCTTGGCGACGACGGTGTTGCCGGAGGCGAGCGCGCCGACCACGGGCGCGAGCAGCAGCTGGGCCGGGTAGTTCCAGGGGGCGATGACGAGGACGACGCCGAGGGGGTCGTACTGCGTCCAGGCCGTCGCGTCGGCCCCGAGGTGGGCCGGGACCGGGGCGGGCTCGGGGCGCAGCCACTCCTCCAGGTGGTCCAGGGTGTGGTCGATCTCCCGGACCGTGAAGCCGATCTCGGTGCGCTGCGCCTCGGTGCCGCTCTTGCCCAGGTCTTCGTGGAGGGCGGCGGCGAGGTCGGCGCCGTTCTCCGTGAGCATCGCGCGCAGGCGTCGCAGCTGGCCGGTGCGCCACTCGACGGGCTTGGTGCGCCCGGTACGGAAGGTGGCGCGCAGCCGGGCCACGATGTCGGCGGGCTGCTCGGAGGTGTGCTGCTGGTTCACGGGTGCCTCGCTGGGGTTGCCGGGCCGGGTCGGCCCGGGCGCTGGGTTCTCGAAGGGTCGGGCATGACGGATGTAAATGCCAACCTTTCAGGTTCCCAAGTGATTCCGGGCGTGGCGAGGGTCACGTATCCACGGGGCGGCCGAGTTCCCGGAGGCGCCGCTGGAGGTAGCCGCGTTCGGCGTCGCTGTCGGCGAGTTCGGCGGCCCGCGCGTACTCCTTGGCCGACTCCGTGCGCCGGTCCAGGCGCCGCAGCAGGTCGGCGCGGACGGCGTGCAGCACGTGGTAGCCGTCGAGGTCGAGGGCGTCGACGAGGTCCAGCGCCGGGCCGGGTCCCGTCACCTCGGCGACGGCCACCGCCCGGTTCAGCGCGACGACCGGAGACGGGGCGACGGCCGTCAACTGGTCGTAAAGCCGCAGGATCTGCCCCCAGTCGGTGGCGGCGGCGGTCGGCGCGTCGCTGTGCACGGCGTTGATCGCGGCCTGGATCTGGTAAGGCCCCGGCCGGTCGCGGCGCAGGCAGCGGCGGACCAGTTCCTGACCCTCGGCGATGTGCTCGCGGTCCCACCGGCCGCGGTCCTGCTCGGGCAGCGGCACGAGGACGCCGTCGGCGCCGTACCGGGCCGGCCGCCGGGCCTCGGTCAGCAGCATCAACGCGAGCAGGCCGGTGACCTCCGGTTCGTCCGGCATCAGCTCCGCGAGCAGCCGGCCGAGACGCAGGGCCTCCTCGCACAGAGCGGGATCGCCGCCGTAGCCCTCGTTGAAGACGAGGTAGACGACGGCCAGGACGCCGGCGAGCCGGTCGGGCAGATCGGCGTCGCGCGGCACCCGGTAGGGGATGCCCGCGTCGCGGATCTTGGCCTTGGCGCGGACCAGGCGCTGGGCGAGGGTGGGTTCGGGGACCAGGAAGGCGCGGGCGATCCGTTCGGTGCTCAGCCCGCCGAGCAGGCGCAGGGTGAGGGCCACCCGGGCCTGTGGGGCGAGCGCGGGGTGGCAGCAGGTGAAGATCAGGCGGAGCCGGTCGTCGCGCACGGGGCCCTCCTCGGGCGGGGCGCCGGGGGTGTGCAGCAGGGCGGCCTCGGCGTGCCGGGCGTCGCGGGTGGCCTCGCGGCGCAGCCGGTCGATCGCGCGGTTGCGGGCGGTGGTGATGATCCACCCGGCCGGGCTCGGCGGCACGCCGGTGTCCGGCCAGGTGCGCACGGCGGTGGTGAAGGCGTCCTGGACCGCTTCCTCGGCGAGGTCGATGTCGCCGAGGAAGCGGACGAGGACGGAGACCGCGCGCCCGTACTCGGCGCGGAAGACGGCCTCGACGTCGGGGGCCGGGTCCATCAGTGTTCGTCCACGAAGGCCCGCACCTCGATCGGGAGGGTCGTGGCGAGGGCGGCCTTGCGGCCCCAGGCCAGCGCCTCGTCGAGGTCGGCGGCCCGGATCAGGCAGAGACCGCCCAGGTACTCCTTGCCCTCGGCGTACGGTCCGTCGGTGATGAGCACGTCGCCGTCCTTGGGCCGCAGCAGGGTGGCGGTGTCCGGACCGTGCAGGCCGCCGGCGAAGACCCAGGCGCCGGCGTCGCGCAGTTCGTCGTTGAAGGCCCGGACGTCGCGCATGATCGCTTCCAACTCGTCGGGGGCGGGGGGCTGCGCGCCGGCCGGCTGGACCACGCTGAGCAGGTAGTGCTTCATGACGTCCTCCTGGTGTTTTCAGTGTGCCGGGACTGTGTGCGCCGGGCCGTGTGCGCCGGGGCTGTGTGCTCCGGGGCTGGTAGTCACCTCCTACACGAACGGCTCCACGCCGGATCGACACCGCGCCCGGGAAATCTTCGCGAGGGCTGCCACGGGTGCCCGTCGGGTTCGGCCCCGAGCTCTACACATAAAGAAGAAATAAGAGCAGAATGGATGGTAAGCGGCGCTTACCGCATACCGCACCGAACACGCGGTCAGGCCTGCCAGTCAAAGGAGACGAGTCATGGCCAACGTCTCGCACAGGGGCGATATCAGCAGCCACCCCGATGTCTCCGAGATGCGGGAGCGCTACGCCCGCATGCTCGGCGGCCGTGATGTGGCACTCGTGGACGGGCCGGTGTTCCTGCTCGGCCTGTACTGCGCGGCCTCACCGTGGATCGTGCACTACACGGCGAGCCAGCCGCCCCTCGTGGTCCACAACCTGATCATGGGCATCGCGATCGGCCTGCTGGCGCTGGGGTTCACCACGGCACCCGCGCGGATGTACGGCCTCAGCTGGGCGATGTGCGCCCTGGGCGTCTGGATGATCATCGCGCCCTGGATCGTGGGCAGCAGCCCGGACACGGGCGTGATCGTCAACAACATCGTCATCGGCGCGCTGGCCGTCGTCCTCGGGGCGCTGTGCGCCGGTGCGTCCGCGAGGAGCGCCGCGCGGCCGTAGGGACGGCGGCACGAGGAGAGCCGCAGGAACGGCGACACGCGAAAGGGAAGGGCACGAGGAACGGGAGGCCGGCCCGCCTGTGCGGGCCGGCCTCCGGCGTGTCCACGCGTCCGCGCGCTCAGTTCCGGGGCATCCGCCACGGCGCCTGCGGGAGGGTCCGGCCGGTCTCCAGCAGCGTCTTGAGGTTGGACAGGACGGCGGGCCACCCGGACGCGGCGACCTCGTACTCGTCCTCGCCACTCAGCTCCGCGTGGGTGACGGTCAGCCGGACGACGTCCTCGTACGGCCGGATCTCGAAGGTCACCCGCGAATGCCGGTCCTCGCCCTCCGCCCGGCCGGGCGGGGCCCACGTGGTCACCAGCCGGGCCGGCGGTGTGCTCTCGACGACGCTGCCGACCACGTCGGCGACGCGCGAGCCGTCGGCCCGGACGTGTTCCCAGCGCGAGCCCGGCCGCCAGTCGGAGACGTTGCGGTGCCCCCAGTAGGCGGCCGTCAGATCGGCGTCGGTGAGCGCGGCCCAGACCCGCTCAACGCTGCTCGCGATGTAGGTGACGTACACGAAACTCGGTTCGTCGGTCATGGCCCGCCTCGGCTCGCTCACTTCAGGTCGTCCCGTGTTCGCGCGGTGGAACGCGGGACAGTTCAACGATGCGTGCTCCTCGCTCCCTCCGCACCACCGCCGTCGCCGCCGGCCGGTGCGGGACGCGGCGCGTGCACGGTGAACGAGATCCACAGGTCCGGGGGCAGCTCCGGGCGGTCGGGTACCGGGCGGGCCTCGTGGGTCCAGGTGTCCCCGGCCAGGTCCTGGGCGACCCGGGGCCAGAACCGGACGGCGGCCGGGTTGTCGTGCTGGTAGGCGATCGTCCAGGGACCCGGGTGCCGGGTCAGCACCTCGCGGGCGGCCCGGAGTCCGAGACCCGACCCGCGGGCCCCCCGGACGACGAAGAAGCTGTTCAGCACGCGGACCGGGGCGTCCAGCGCACGTACGAAGGCGAACCCGGCGGGGCTGTCGCCGCGGGTGAACAGGTACGGCGCCCAGCCCGGCCCGGTGAAGGCGTGGCCGACGCGTTCGCTGCGGAACGTGCCGTCGGCCGCGGGGAGCACGCCGCGGAACTCGGACAGGTCGTGGCGGAACAGCGGCCACAGCCGCTCCACGGTGGGCCGGTCCGCGGCGGTCGCGGGGCGGACACGGACGTCAGGATGGTGGGTCTCGGTCATGAACGAAAGCCTCCCCGGCGGACACTGGTCCGGACCGGGGAGGCTGACGACGACTGCCCTAACTCTACTACCTCCGGGGACGGTTGTGCCGCTCAGGTCCCCTGGGGCTGCGTGTCGGGGTCGTGCCCGCTCGGGCATGAAGATGACCGGGCCCCGCTGGCGGCCACCTACCGCACGGCCGATCTGCTCGGATCGGTGCGTGTCAGGATCTCCGGCTGGAACGCGCCGGAGCACACCCCCCCGGCGGGCTGACCCCCCGCCCACCGGGAGCAGGGAGGGTGGGCCGGGGGCGGCCCACCCTCCTCCCCGCTCAGCCGACGTCGAGTGCGGTGTCGTCGAGCACGAACGACGTCTGGAGCCTGGAGCCCTCGGTGCCGGTGAACTTCAGGGTGACGTTCTGCCCGGCGTAGCCGCTGAGGTCGAAGGCGTGCCGGGTGTACCCCGAGGCGGCGTTCAGGTTGGAGTAGGTCGCCAGGGTCTTCAGGACCGTGCCGGAGCTGTTGAGCACCTGGGCCTTCAGGGTGTCGTAAGCCGTGCTGGTGGAGGTCTCGGCGGTGTCGACGTGGAGGTAGAAGCCGAACGAGGCCGTCGAGCAGCCGGACGGGATCGTCACCGGCTGGGAGAGCGTGTCGGTGGTGGCGGTGCCGTAGCCGTCGAGCCAGGCGTAGTACGAGCCGGAACGGGGTGATTCGCCGCCGGCGCTGGTGATGACGCCGCTGGAGGCGCTCCAGGTGGTGTTGCCCGACTCGAAGCCGCTGTTGCCGAGGAGCTGGCCGGCGGTGCAGGTGCCGGTGCCGCCGCCCCCGCCTCCGCCGCCGGTGGTGCCCTCACCGGCCAGCCAGGCGGTGGCGTTGAGGGCAAGGGCGGCGTTGGTGGCGCCGGAGTCGTTCCAGCCGTCGTACAGGGTGTTGCCGGACTGGCCGGTGCCGTCGTCGATCGGTGAGCTGTCGCCCCAGAAGGCGACGCGGCCGCTGCCGTAGGTGCTGGTGAGGAAGAAGGCGCCGGTGTTGCCCGAGTAGCCCGAGCGGTACACCAGGCCCTTCACCCCGGAGTCGTCGGCCGGTTTGAGGGTGGCGGTGGTGCCGTTCGCGATGAGGCTCTTGGTGACGGTGCCGAAGGAGCCGTGGAGGACCGGGTCACTGCTGTCGCTGATCGCGGCGGGGTAGCCGGAGGCGATGTTGAGCGAGTCGATCGAGAAGCCGAACGGGTCGGTGGAGTCGACGCTGTTGTTCGTCATCAGGTCGTTGAGGACCTCGACGGCGTCCTCGCCGTCGTTGTTGCGGTCGGCTCCGGTGTGGTCGGAGATCATGAACAGTCCGCCGCCGTTCTTGACGAAGTTCATGATCGCGGTCTTCTCGGCGCCGGTGAACAGGGTGTTCGGCTCCGGGAGGACGAGGGTGTCGAAGTTCGACAGATCGGTCGAGGAGGAGCCGCCGTAGGAGAGGCTCGATCCGGACGGGAGGGTCTTCAGGCTGTAGTCGCCCGTCTTCTGCAGGGCGACGCCCCAGGACGAGAGGGCGCCGGTCCAGTCCGTCTCGGCCGACGGGGAGGAGTCCTGGCCGAGCGGGTCGGGCTGGCTGGTGGAGATGATCCAGTCCGCGTTGCCGGCCGTCTCGGCGTGGGCGTTGTCGAACAGGATCCGGTGGGTCGTGGCCGCGTGGGCCTCGGTGGTACCGGCGCCGAACTGGAGGGCCGCGGACGTGAGGAACAGTCCGAGACCGGCCAGGGCGGTGGTGAGTGTACGGGGGGATCTCCTGGATCCAAGCATCCGGCGAACCTCCATGAGGGGGTGGGGAGGGGCGGTGGGGACGCCCGCATCTGCGCGCGTAGAAATCGCTCGAGGGTTCTACACGCGTCGATTGATTGAAAGGTACATGGCATGACTGGGGGGTGAACAGAAAGTCCCGGCAATATGCGCGGCGGCGTGCTCGCGGACTCAGCGGGCACATGGCTCAGGGACGGAGCAGACCGCGCAGAGGGGTGGACATGGAGATATCGGGCATCATCAGTGCCGTCGTCATCGGCATCGTCATCGGTGTGCTGGGCCGCCTGGTCGTTCCCGGACGGCAGCACATCGGCATTCTGTGGACGATCGTGGTCGGCATCGTGGCGGCCTTCATCGGCTCGGCGATCGCCGGCGCCCTCGGGGTCGCCGACACCAAGGGGCCCGACTGGATCGAGTGGCTCATCCAGATCGCCCTGGCGGCGGTGGGCGTGGCCGCGCTGGACCGGTCCCGGGGGGCGCGGCGCTGACCGGTGGGTCAGGAGCCGGGGACGTACGGCGCCGACCCGTGCTCAGGGGCCGTAGACGTACGGCGTCGTGGTGGTCAGCGTGTGGAAGCCGAGGCGTTCCAGGATGGGGCGGCTCATCGGAGAGGCGTCGACCTGGAGAAAGTCGTAGCCCCGGGCGGCGGCGACGCGGGCGCGGTGGGTGACCAGGGCGCGGTACAGGCCCCGGCCCCGCCACGCCTCGACGGTGCCGCCGCCCCACAGTCCGGCGAAGTGAGTGCCGGGCACCAGTTCCATGCGGGCGGCGCTGACGGGTTCGTCCCCGGCGAGGGCGACGACGGCGACGACCGTGCCGGGGGCGGCGGCGAGCCGGGCGAGCAGCCGGTGGCGCAGCCGGGTGCCGTCCGTGCCGAAGGCCTTCTCGTGCACATCGACGACCCGGTCGACGCCGGCCGCGTCGGTGGCCTCGGCCAGACGGATGCCGGCCGGCGGCTCGGTGTCCAGGGCCAGGTCCGCGATCTCGCCGACCAGCAGCGTCTCCTCGGGCTCGGCGCGGAAGCCGGCGGCGGTGAGGCGCCGGCCGAGGTCGGCGGGCCGGTCGTGGCCGTAGACCTTCCATTCGAAGTCCGCCCGGCCCAGCGCGGTGAACCGGGCGATCTGTTCGTGGATCGCCCGGTCCGCGGTCGTCTCGTCCAGGCCGGACCAGAGGACCCCGTTCCAGCCCTGTGCGTCGGCGATCTGGCGTACGACCGCTCCGGCGCGCTCGACGCGGGCGCCGGGGCCGTCGGGCCGGGCGCCCCGGCGCATCTCGCGGTCGTAGCGCGCGAGTGTCTCTGCGTGGTTCATCGCGGGCCACTCCACCAGGCGTGACGGCGGGGGGCAACACGATTTCGGAGCCGGGGCGTCAGCCGAGTTCGAGGGTGGTGACGCCGAAGACGTGCTCCTGGGCGTGCTCGCGGACCGGGCCGGTGTACATGCGGGCCGTCTCGAACGAGGCGGTGAAGCCCGCCTCCTCGGCCAGGGCGGTACCCGCGGCGTTGGGCTCGGGGACGTCGATGGCGACCTCGCGGCCGGCCGCGTCGGCGGTGAGGGCGGCGAACAGGGCACGGGCGTCGTCGGCGGTGTCCGCGAGGAGCGGGCCGATGCGGAGGGTGTCGCGGCCGGGGCGGATCACGCCGTAGCCGGCGAGGCGGTCGCCGTCGTACCGGACGACGGCGCGATGACCGGGTCCGGTCAGCCACTCGGCGAGGAAGCGGGGGCGGTCGGCGGGGTGGCAGGCGCTGTCGTAGGCGGTGACGGCGGCCAGGTCGGCGGGGCCGGCGGGGCGGACGCCGGCCGGGACGGCGGCCTCGGCGGCGGTGCCGGTGAAGCGGACGGTGCGGTAGGCGAGTTCGAAGCCGGACTGACGGTAGTTGTCCTGCTGGGCGACGACGCCGTCCAGGCCGACGGTGCGGTTGCCGGCGTGGGCGAGGGCCGTCTTCCAGGTGGTGAGGCCGTGGCCGTGGCCGCGCAGGTCGGGGCGGACCAGGTAGCAGCCGAGGAAGGCGTAGTCGGTGCCGTAGGTGACGACGGAGATCGCCGAGACCGGCTCCCCGTCGATCCGGCCGAGGAAGAATCCGTCGGGGTCCTGGGCGAAGAAGGCGGCTCCGTCGGACACTCCGGGGTTCCACCCCTCCGCCGCCGCCCATCCGCTGATCACCGGCCAGTCGGCGAGGGTGGCCTGCGTGACGACGAGGTCCTGGGGGGCCGGGGAGGTCATCGGTTGCGCTCCGTTTCCGTGGCGGTCAGTCGTTCGGGCGGCGGGACGGGGACGGCCGCGGGGCCGCTCCCCCACGGCATCCTTCCCGATCACCGGGTGTCCGCGCCATGCCGGGTCCGGACGACGTGGTGTCTCAACGACGCGGCCGCGACGCCGGGTTGGCCCGTGAACCCTCGTGTGCGCGCAGCGGAAGACCCCACCGGCCGTGCCGATGGGGTCTTTTTCCGGGGAGCGTGTCAGCCGTTCCGGGAGGGGCGGAAGCGGCGGTACAGGGCCACGCCCGTGAGGAAGAAAGCGGCGCCGCCCGCGAGCGCGGGGGCCGTCGCGTCCGCGCCGGTGTGCGCCAGCATGGGGCCGGACTCCACCGGGTGCAGGGCACGGGGAGCCGGGTGCGCCTTGACGGGAGCCGGGGTCTCACGTGTGGGTGGCTGCGAGGTGTTCACCGACACGTTGCCGTCGGCCGGGTTGCCGATGCCGACCACGTTCACCGAGTTGCCGCTGACGTTCACCGGGAGGTGGACGGGGAGCTGCACGCCGTTGCCGGAGAGCACGCCGGGCGACCCCTCGGTGACGCCCTCGGCCGTCGCACCGCCGTGGCCGGCCGGTCCGCCGTTCCGGGTCGTCGCACCGTGTGCGCCGGCCGCGCGGTGGTGACCGGCCTTGTCGCTCGCGGCGGAACCGGTGTTCGCGCAGGTGTTGCCGGCGGCCGGGTTGAGCAGCCCCGCCACGTTCACGGTGTTGCCGCACACGTTCACCGGCACGTGCACCGGAAGCTGGATCGTGTTGCCGGAGATCACCCCGGGCGAGCCGGTCGCGGAGCCGTCGGCCAACGCGCCGTCGGCCGCGAACGCGGAGGACACCGGCAGCGCCACAGCCATCGCGCCGGAGGCCGCCACGGCTGCGATCACACCGTTTCGGGTGGCCCGATTCATAGGTTCCCTGCCTTCCAGTGATGGTCACGGGTTGTCACCCGCACCTCCTCAAACCGTGACTGCACCATCCGGGTTATGGCTTGTCCGCCTTTCACTCCATCGGAGGACACGGTCCTTCGAACCGCGCGTAAAGCACTCGAATGATCGTCGGGGCGGAGACGGGACGGAGATCAGGACGGAGAACGGGACGGCACATACGGAAAACCGCGCATAATACGGCATCACGGACAGCCCCGCTCGCCCGGAGGCGGGCCCCCCGGGGCCCGCTTATGGTGAGCCGAGGGCGCCGTCCCAGGTCCGCTGCGGGCGCCCCGGGAGGCGATCGATGCTGGCCAAGCTGTCCCCACGGTCCGCCGTGCGGCGCTGCGCGGGTTCCTCGGTCGTCGCGCTGGCCCTGCTGCTCACGGCCGGTCCGCCCGTGGGCGCCGCCGGGCACCCCGGCCCGGACCTGTCCCGGTTCTACCGGCAGAAGATCGTATGGGCTGCCTGCAAGGGCCCGGAGATGCCCAAGGACCTGCAGTGCGGAAAGGTGACGGTCCCCCTGGACTACGCCCGGCCCGGCACGGGCACGCTCGACCTGGCGCTGGCCCGGTACCGGGCCACGGGGGCGTCGCGGGGTTCGGTGGTGCTGAACTTCGGCGGTCCGGGCGGTCCCGGCGTCAGTGAACTCGCCGCCGCGGGCAAGCAGTTCATGGACCTGACCGACGGCTACGACGTGGTCACCTTCGATCCGCGCGGTGTCGGCCGCTCCTCCCCCGTCAGCTGCGGCGAGAGCGAGGACGACGAGTCCTCCGACGCCGGTCGGCCGAGCACCGACCTCGATCACCCGCAGGCCCTGCTGAAGCAGCTGCGGGAGATGGCCGCGCAGTGCGTGCGGCACTCCGGCCCGGTGCTGCGGCACATCGGCACCGTGGACGCCGCCCGGGACCTGGACGTCATCCGCCGGGCCCTCGGCGACAAGAAGCTGAACTACCTCGGGTTCTCGTACGGCACCCGGCTCGGCGCGGTGTACGCGGCCGAGTTCCCGGGCAAGGTCGGCCGGCTGGCGCTGGACGGCGTGGACACGCTGACCGAGCCGCTGTCCGAGCAGGGCATCGCGGGCGCCGAAGGACAGCAGACGGCGCTGGACGACTTCCTCGACTGGTGCGTGACCGACGTCGCCTGCCCGTTCGGCCAGGACCGGCGCGCGGCCGGCGAGCAGGTCGAACGGCTCGTGCGCTCCCTCGACGAGAACCCGGTGCCCGGGGACTTCGGGGGTTCGTTCTCCGGTCAGGACCTGGTGGGCGCGATCGGGCAGGCGCTGTACAGCAAGGAGCTGTGGCCGGCGCTGGAGCGGGCGCTCGGCTCACTCGTCGAGGACGGCGACACCCGCCGTATCGAGAGCTTCTCCTCCGGTGCCTTCGCGCTGCCGCGCCGCAAGGACGGCGGCCTGGTCGCCCCGCAGGACGTGCCCGCGGACAACCTGCCGGCCGCGCTGATGGCGATCAACTGCGCGGACGATCCGGACCGGCCGACGGCGGCCCGGATCACCAAGGACCTGAAGGACCTGCGCGCCGCCTACGAGCAGGCGTCGCCGGTGTTCGGCGAGTACCGGCTGACCCAGCTGCTGATGTGCTACGGCCGGCCCAGGGGCACGGACTTCATCCGCGACCGGGTGAAGGACGTCCACACGCCGCTCATGCTGCTCGTCGGCACCCGCGGGGACCCGGCGACGCCGTACCGCTGGACCGTGGAGACGGCCCGGCGGCTCGGCTCGTCCGCGGTGGTCCTGGACAACCGGAGCGAGGGACACACCGGTTACGCCTCGTCGAAGTGCGTGCACCGCAAGATCGACGACTTCCTGCTGTACGGCACCCTGCCGCCGTCCGGCAGCTCGTGCCCGGCCGACGTGACGCCCTGGAGCACGGTGCCGGACACCGGCGACTGATCCGGGGCGCCGCGTGGGCGGGCTCAGCTCAGGGTCAGTTCCGGGGAGTACTGGTCCAGCCAGCCCGCGAGGTCGAGGGTGCGTTCCAGGCCGCGCCGGTCCGCCTGGGCGCTGACGGGGGTGTCGCGGTCGGCGGCCCGCTGGACCTTCTCCCGGTCGACGAGGTCGAAGACGCGGTGGGAGGGCCGGGAGAGCAGGTCCTTGGCCTGGTCCTGGAGGGCGCGGGCGTAGCGCGGGTCCTGGGTGGACGGGTAGGGGCTCTTGACACGGTCGTAGACAGAGCGTGGCAGGACGTCGGCGGTGGCCTCCCGGAGCAGGCTCTTCTCGCGGCCGTCGAAGGACTTCAGGGACCAGGGCGTGTTGTAGACGTACTCGACGAGGCGGTGGTCGCAGAAGGGGACGCGGACCTCCAGGCCGACGGCCATGCTCATGCGGTCCTTGCGGTCGAGCAGGGCACGGACGAACCGGGTCAGGTGCAGGTGGCAGATCTGCCGCATGCGGTACTCGAAGTCGCTCTCGCCGTCGAGGCGCTGGATGCCGGTGACGGCGGTGCGGTAGCCGTCGGCGATGTACGCCGGCAGGTCCAGGGCCTTGGTGACGTCGCCGCGCAGGATGCCGGCGTCCTCGCCGAAGTGGCGGCCGAAGCTGGCCAGCCAGGGGAAGGTGTCGGCGCGGCGGGCCTCCTCGTCGAAGAACTGCAGGTAGCCGCCGAAGACCTCGTCGGCGGACTCGCCGGACAGGGCGACCGTGGACTGGTCGCGGATGGCTCGGAAGAGGAGCAGCAGGGAGGCGTCCATGTCGCCGAAGCCGGCCGGCAGGTCGCGGGCGCGGATCACCTGCGCGCGTACGGCGGGGTCGGCGAGGGAGTCGGCGTCGAGGACGATGTCCTGGTGGTCGGTGCGGGCGAGGCGGGCCACGTCGTGCACGAAGGGCGTGTCGGGGGTGCCGCGCAGTTCGTCGGCGATGAAGTTGTCGGCCTGGCCGACGAAGTCGACGGCGAAGCTGCGGACCCGCTCGCCGTGTTCGCCGAGCTGTCCGGCGGCGAGCGCGGTCATGGCGGAGGAGTCGAGGCCGCCGGAGAGCAGGGTGCAGCGCGGGACGTCGGCGACGAGCTGGCGGCGCACGATGTCGTCGAGGAGTTCGCGGACGGTGGCGATGGTGGTGTCGCGGTCGTCGGTGTGCGGGCGGGTCTGAAGGCTCCAGTAGACCCGGGTTGTCAGGCCGGAGCGGTCGACGGTGACGACGGTGCCGGGTTCGACCTCGCGCATGCCGTCCCATACGGCGTGGCCGGGTGTCTTCACGAGGACGAACAGCTCGCGCAGGCCGTCCAGGCCGACGCGCGGGCGGGCCAGCGGGTTGGCGAGGATGGCCTTGGGTTCGGAGCCGAACAGGACGCCGTCGGGGGTGGGGTGGCAGTAGAACGGCTTGATGCCCATGCGGTCGCGGATCATCACGAGCTTGTCGTGGCGGCCGTCCCAGATGGCGAACGCGTACATGCCGTTGAGCCGTTCGGCGACGGCATCGCCCCATTCGAGGTAGCCGCGCAGCACGACCTCGGTGTCGGAGTCGGTGGTGAAACGGTGTCCGCGGTCGGTGAGTTGACGGCGCAGTTCGGTGTAGTTGTAGGTCTCGCCGGAGTAGACGAGGGCGACGGTTCCCTCGGGCGTCCGCGCCGTCATGGGCTGGCGGCCGCCGGGGAGGTCGATGATGGCGAGCCGGCGGTGGCCGAGGGCGGCGGGTCCCTCGGCCCAGGTGCCGCGGTCGTCCGGGCCGCGGCAGGCCATCGTCTCGGTCATCGCCTGGAGGGTCGTGGCCTCGGTGGTCAGGTCGCGGTCGAAGGAGACCCAGCCGGTGATGCCGCACATACGCGCTTCCTCCTGCCTCGGGCGGGCGGCCGTCTCCGTGACGCGCAGGGGACGGGGAGGGCCGCCAAACCAGTTGTATCAAGCACCTATGTGGCGAGCCTCCGTCAGGCGCCCGTGGCGGTCAACGCGGTCACGGCACGGCCGGCTGCCGCTCCCACCCGGTTTCGGCCGCGTTTTGCCCGCGCGAGGGCGAGCGTCGGCGGTCGTACCGGGCCGGTCCCGTCCGGAACCGGCCACGGGCAAAAACTTCGCCAAGGCCCGGATCGTCACTCCTTCGGGGCGAGGAACGCGTCCAGGGCGGCGGTCAGCTCGGCGGGCTTCTCCAGGGGCAGTTCGTGGCCGGCGTCGACGATGCGGACGACCGCGTCGGGGTAGGCCTTCGCCATGCGCAGCATCTGCGCCACCGGCAGCTGGATGTCGTGGTAGCCGTGCACCAGCAGGGTGGGAACGCGGATCTCCCCGACGCGGTCGAGGACGTCGAAGGCGCGCATCGCCCCGTAGCAGGTCATGACGACCTCGCGCGGGGTGGCGGCGGACGCCTCGACGCATGCCCGGATCTCCTCGCGGGGGTGACCGGGGGCGAAGGCGCGCTGGATGTTGGCGGCGACGAACAGCTTGAACGGCACCAGCGTGGAGACCGCCATCAGCAGGCCCCGGCCCCGGCTGTAGGTCATGCGGCTGATGGAGTTGACCAGCACCAGGCGCTCGACCCGTTCGGGATGGGACAGGGCGATGGTCTGGGCGATCATCCCGCCCATGGAGTGCCCGATCAGGACGCAGCGGTCCACGCCGAGGTGGTCCAGCAGGGCCAGCACGTCCGCCGCCAGGGCCTCGATGGTGGGCGAGCCTGCACCGTCGCTCTCGCCGTGCCCGCGCAGATCCAGGCGGATCACCCGGCGCCCGGCGGAGAAGTGCTCGGTCTGGTGGTCCCAGCGGTGCCGGTCGGCCGTCCAGCCGTGTACGAACACCAGGGGCGCGCCGACGCCGTCGCGGGGGCCTTCGTCGTCGTAGGTGAGTCTCGCGCCGTCGACGTCGAGCTGCGGCATGGGGCGCCTCCTGGGGTCACATGGGTTACTGACGGGTAGGCTAGACGGCCGGTGCGGTGATCGTCACCGGTGTGCGCCGAGGAATTCGAGGATGTGCCCGAACACGTCGAGGGCGGCGCCCCGGCCCAGGAAGGTGTCCAGGTGGCCGTAGCCGGGGATCTCGGTGTAGGAAACGTCCAGTCGGGGCTGCCGGTGGACCAGCACCTGGTGGCAGAGCTTCTGCGAGTCCAGCCACAGCCCGTTGTCGCTGCCCGAGAGCAGCAGCAGCGGCGTGTCGATGCGGCCGGCGGCGTCGAGCGCGTTGGGCGGGAGGGCCCGGTAGCGGTGGTCGGTGTCGTGCCAGCGGACCACGCTGCGGGCCAGCTCGATCCGGCGCAGGTGGGGCAGGATCCACAGCGGGGCGGGACCGAGCAGTTCGGCGAGCCGGTCGTGGGTCGCCTCGGCGAGGTTCTCGTGCCGGAACAGCGAGGCGCCGCTCCCCCAGGCCGAGTTGTGCAGGATCTGGCAGGTGGGGTCCGGGCAGCCCGCCCCGCGCGAGGCGAGCGCGAACAGCGGCGTGTACTTCGACCACAGGCCGACCCTGCGGAAGTCGACCGGGATGTGGTCGATCCGCGTCTTGAGCAGCTCTCCCGCCACGGACATCCTGAGCGAGGTCCGGCCCGCCAGCTTGGGCGTGAGGAACACGCCCTGGGTCACGACACCGGCGAGACCCGGCACCAGCCCGGCCGTCATGCTCAGTGAGAGGGACAGCGCGCCGATGCAGTGGGCGACCACGAACAGCGGCCGGTCCCCGATGCGCTCCCGGATGCGGGCGACGGCCTCGGGGATGTCGTACAGGGCGACGTCGTCGTAGGTGTAGCGGCCGCCCGACTCGTTGTACGGCAGCCGGCAACTGCCCCGCCAGTCCAGCAGCCAGGGCTCGTAGCCGTCGCTCAGGAGGACGTCGACGAGGTTGCGGGTCTCGGGCAGCGTGAACATGTCTGCGGAGGCGGTGTGTCCGTGCAGCAGCAGGACGGCGGGCCGGTCCGGCGTACCGCCGTCGACGCGGGTCAGGCCGAGCCGGACGCCGTCGCTCGCGCGGAACGGGACGTCCTCGACGCGGGCCGGGTCGAGGCGGTGGCGCAGGGGGCGCAGGGCGGCGCCGGTGCGCACCTTGCGGAGCGCGGGGCGGGCCGTCCGGGCGGGGGTGGCCTTGAAGATCATCGCTGGTGCTCCGTGAGGGTCGGGGTCCGGCGCAGGTCGAGCAGGTCCGCTGCGGCCCGGGCGAACGGGGCGGCGAGGCCTCGGCCCATCTCCAGGCCGAACCAGGCGAGCCAGGTCAGTTTGGCGGCACGCTTCTCCCGGGCGGTCAGGCGCGGGTCCACCCGGATTCCGTCGATCTGGTCGCGGACGTAGGAGTCGGCGGGTACGACGACCTCGCCGAGCAGACTCGCGGCCTCGCCCTCGCGGCCGATCTCCACGGTGAGCGCGCGGGTCTGCCGCCACAGGTCGCGGCGGGCCCGGGCGTACTTGCGGCCCTCCAGCCACCACCGGCCGCCGTCGGCGTCGCGCAACGCGAGTCGGTAGCACAGGAGTTGGTGGCGCATGCCGTGCTGCTGGGGGATGCCCTCCTCGGGCCGGACCCACACGTCGCCGCGCTCCACGGTGAGCGGTCCGGGATGGACGGCGGTGCAGGTCACCGCGCCGGTGACGTCGACCCGGCGCTCCGTGACCAGCTGGTACATGCTCGCGATGGACAGGGTCAGCGCCATCGAGCAGGGCACGTCGGCGCTCGCGCCGACCGGGCCGACCGTTCCCTCGGTGGTCTCGGCGAACCACAGGTAGGGCTGGTCGTCCTTGTGAGGCAGCCGGGCCAGCCCGTCGTCGGCGAGCTTCTCGAAGGTCTTCAGCTGGGCGCGGGCGTCGTAGCGGGCCGCGGGTTCGAGGCCGAGGGCGGCGACCAGGGCGTCGGTGCGTTCGGTTCCGGCGGCGGGGCCCGTGAGGGTCGCCTCGCACAGCTTGAGCGCGGTGGGGCTCTGCAACACGCGGGACAGAAAAGCGAGTTGGGGGACGGGCTCGGCTTCCAGCCGGGCGAGGGTGTCGGTGCGCCACTCGTCCCAGTCCTGGACGCGCACGTGCATGCCGCCGAACGCCATGTCCCGGACGACGTCGTCGAGGGTGTTGGGCACGCCGGTGAGGTTGTAGTCGAAGCCCCACGCGTCGGGTTCGAGGACCGCGGCGACCGCGACCCGGCTCACCCAGTCCACCGGAGCCGCGTTCAGGCTGCGGAACACCGGTACGGTGCGGAGGCGGCCGAACGCCGAGATCAGGCCGCTGCTGAGGTCCTGCGGGTTGTAGGCGCCGGTGCGGGTGTGGCCGCCGATTCCGCCGGGGCGCAGCGCGGTGACGACGAGTCCGTGGTCGCGGGCGCGGCGCAGCGCGACCTCGGCGGCCCACTTGGACTGGTCGTAGCCCGAGACGAGCCGGTCGACGTGGGCGAGGGGGTCGTCCTCGCCCATCGCCGTGATGCCGACCTCGTTGAAGACGGCGATGGACGAGATGTGGTGCAGCGGCTTGGGCCGTCCGGTCACGGCGAGTTCGGCGAGGGTGAGGGCGCCGAGGACGTTGCTGCCGCGCAACGAGTGATAGCCGCGCAGGAAGTCCACGGCCGCCGCCACGCCGACGACACTGTCGAGTTCGTGCGCGAGGGTGAGCCAGCGCTCCTCGTCCAGGCCGAGGCGGGGCCGGCGGATGTCGCCTGGGAGCACGGTGATCCGGCGGCGCACCTCGCCGGACCAGGGCAGCCGGTAGCTGCGCAGTTGCTCGCCGAGCCGGGTGGCCGCCGCCGCCTCGTCGTCAGCGCGGACCAGGCAGTACACGTGGGCGTCGCTGTGCCGCAGCAGGTCGAGCAGCATGTGACTGCCGAGGAACCCGGTCGCCCCGGTCAGCAGGACGCGGCGGGGCGGCAACGGCTCGGGCACGTCGGTGAAGGGCAGCCGGTCGGCGAGCGCCAGGTCGGCGAGGATGCGGTCGAGGTCCTCCTGGCGGGCCCGGGTGTGGGGCGGACGCACGGGCGCGGGCGTGCCGGTGGTCGCCGACTCGGTCGCCGGGAAACTTCCGGAGGCCACCCGAGCCGCAGGACCGGCCGTACCGGCCGTACCGGGTGCGGACGCGGAGAGGCCGGCTGAAGCGACCGGGCCGGGTAGGGCAACGGTTCCTTCCGGGACGGCGGGGGGCTGGGGCGGCGCCGCCACGGGTATGGGTCCGCCGAGCAGGGGCAGCCAGCGGCGCGCCAGACTCATCGGGCGGGCGTCCGCGAACACCTCGTCCAGGTCGACCTCGATGCCCAGCTCGGCCTCCAGTTCGGCCACCAGCTCCACGGCGTCGACGGACGTCCCACCAGCGTCGAAGAAGTCGGCGTCGGCCGCGAGCCGCCCGGAGGGCAGATGCCGCCCGGCGGCAGCGACGATGACGGCCACCAGGCCGTCGGCGTCCGGCGTGGCGACCGGGACGCGTGCGCCGGGCGGAACCGGCACCGCCACCGGAGCGGACGCCTCGGCGGAATCGGGGCGCTCAAGAGGGGCGACCTCCCCTGAGGATGAGAGCTGCCCAGGAGGCCTGTACTGCGCGGCCGGGGCCCGCACCTCAGCCGGGGCGGGCGTCCCGGCAGGAGCCGGCTGCTCGGCGCGCGCCGAGACCCCACCCGGGGCGGCACGCTCGGCCGGGTCCGACACCGCCGCCAGGTCAGCGTGGTCGGCGGTGTCCGGCTGCTCGGCCCGAGCCGGCGCATCCCCCGGAGCCCGTGCCCCCACCTGCTCGGCCCGCCCCACCGCAGGGGCACCCTGCTCAGCCTGAGCCGACGTCTCGGCCGAGCCGGACCGTGCGGCCTGAGCCGACGCTACGGACGGGACCACCGCCTCAGCCAAGGCGGGATGCTCGGCCGGGTCCCGTACGTCGTCGGCGGCGGCCGGCGTCTCGGCAGTGGCCGGTGCCCCGGCGACAGCGGTCCGCTCGGCGCGGGCCGGTGCCTCGCCGCCTGCCGGTGCGGCGGGCGGGGCCGGTGCCCCGGTCGGGTTCGCCGCGCGTACCTTGGCCAGCAGGTCGGTGATGCCGGGGCCGCCGCCCCGTTCGATCGACTCGGCGAGCGCCCGCTGGGCGCCGTACGCCGGGTCCTCGTTCATGTCACGCATGAGAGCCCTTCAGGTTGTGCGCGGTCCGGTCAGTCACTGCTGCTGCTCCCAGGAGCGGAAGGCCCGCAGCCGGCCGGGCGTGGCCACGACCTCCAGCCGTTCGTCCTCGGGGTCACCGCCGCCGAGCGCGGCCAGCAGCCGGCGGGCGGGGGCGTTGCGCGGGGTGTGCTCGGCCGTCAGCCGCACCTCGGCGCAGCCCAGTTCCTCGGCCCGGTCGGCGATCCGGGTGAGCAGCCGTTCCTCGACGCCCCGGCCGAGAGCGCGGCAGCTCATGAGCCAGGCGAGGACGTCGAGTCGGTCGCCGTCGGCGCGGAGCGCGAGCAGCGCGATCTGGCCGTAGTCGCCGAACCTGTCCCGGGCGGCGGCCGTCCACACCTCGCCCTGCTCGCGCCAGCGGGTGACATCGCAGCCGTCGGCGGAGCGGGCGCGCAGGGTGAACTGGTTGGTGCGGCGCACGAGTTGTTCGCCGCGTTCCGTGTCCGCCTCGGTCAGCTCGCGGATGTCGACCTCGAGGTCCAGCTGCGCGAGGAACTCGGCGAACCCGGCCCCCTCCCGGGCGGCGTCCCGCTCCTGTTCCTGTGCGTAGAACCGGGCCCGGAGGGCGTCCTCCGCGGTGGCCGCGGCCGGGACGACGGGCCACAACCGGCCGAGGAACGCGTCGAGTTCGCCGGCGGCCGGGCAGGTCACGGAGAGCACTTGCGGGAGGGCCGCGCGCATCTTGGCGATCTCGGCGGGGTTGTCGTCCAGGAAGAGGAAGCTGTCCAGACCGAGACCGAGGGTGCGCGCGGCTTCGGCGAGGCGGCCCGGCTTGGGGCCCCAGGCGGCGGAGAGCACGCTGAAGTGCTCCGCCTTGAGGAGGCTGTCGGGCCGGTCGAGCACGGCGCGGACGGTGGCCTCGTCGTTGTTGCTGACGAGCGCCAGCAGCGCGCCGGCGTCGCGCCATTGCAGCAGCCGGCGGGCCAGCCGGGCGCGGGAGCCGGCGAGGTCCACCGCCTCGGGGCCGGTCTCCCCGGCCACGCCGCCCCACAGGGTCTCGTCGCCGTCGACGGCGATGACCTTCGGTGCGGGCCGCCGCACCGCGCGGACCACCTCGGCCAGCCGCAGGGCCACGGCCGCCTGGAAGGCCGGGGTGAAGGGCAGGTGGGCCAGCCGCTCGGTGCGCGGGTCGAACGGGTCCTCGACGGGGTGGTCCCGGGTCCAGTCGTCCGGGCCGAGCACGGCGACGCCGGGCACGTCCGCCAGGTCGGCGAGGACGCCGTCCTCCCAGTCGCGGAAGCGGTCCTCCAGACGCGCGGTGGGCAGCACCCCGACGACCAGGGGCTTGCGCGTGCGCTCGGCCAGGGCCTTCAGCGCGGCCGGGTAGGCGGTGCGCAGTTCGGCGAGCAGCGTGTCGTCCACGGTGCCGAAGCGCTCCAGGTCGGTGGCGCGCAGCAGGACGGCGGACAGCGTGTTCGCCGGGTCGGCGAGGACGCCGGCCGGATCCTGGAGAGCAGCGAGCACCTGGTGGTACGGCGCCTCGGCCGCCCGCCCTGCGTCCTCCTCCAGCGCCGCCTCACACATCAGGGGCAGGTTACCGAGGGCGAAGGTGGCGGCGAGGGCGACACCGGGCCGCGCGGTCGGGCCGGTCGGGCCGGTCGGGCGTACGACGTCGTCCGCGTCCTCGGCCGTCCGGGCGAGCAACCGCAGGAACTCCTCACCGAGTTCGGTCGCGGTGCCGGCGTCGAGGATGTCGAGGCTGTGGTCGAGCCGGACCGTGCCGGCGTCCGGGGTCATGGTGATCATCAGGTCGAGGTCGGAATGGCCGGGGCCGGCCGGGAGGACGTCCAGGTGGGTCAGCCGGCCCGAGAACCGGACGTAGTTGAAGTACACCTCGACGAGCGGTGCGTCGGGCCGGTGCAGGCCCTGCCGGGCGAGGGTGGCGAGGACGTCGGAGAACATGGCGCCCTTGGCGAGGATCCGCTCCAGCCGGCCGTCGGTGCGGCGCAGCACGTCGGCGACCCGCTCCCCCGCCGCGGCCTCGGCGGGGAACGGCACGGGGACGCCGAAGAAGCCGACCGCGCCGAACGCGTCCGCGTGGATACGGGTGTCCACGGGCACCGCGAGCACGAACCGCTCACGCTCCCGCTTCCTGGCGAGCAGCACGGTGAGGGTGCCGAGGCAGAACGCCGCGGGCGTGACACCGAGGCGGCTCGCGGCGGCCGCGACCTGTTCCATGAGCCCGTCGGGAACGGTCACGGTGACGCTGCCGGACCGGTAGGACCGGGTGTCCGGGCGGGGCCGGGCGAGCGTGAGGTCGAGCCGTTCGCTGCCTTCGAATGCGGCGCGCCAGTCGTCGCCGGGGCGGTCGCCGCCGCCCTGCTGGGCCTCGACGAGGAGGTCGATGTCCCGGTTGGTGACGGTGCCGTCCAGCGGGGTGCCGGAGAGTTCGGCGTCGATCTCGGCGGCGACGAGCAGGAGCGACTGGAGGTCGCTGACCGCGTGGTGGGCGCCGTAGAGGAGGAGTTGGCCGCGCGGGTCGCCGTCGACGAGTTCGAACCGCCAGAGCGGCGTGCGGGCCAGGTCGAACGCGGGTTGCAGCAGCAGCCGGAGCCGCTCGGCCGGGTCCGGTTCGCTCAGGTCCTCGGTCCAGAGCAGCAGCGGGGCCGGCGGCTCGCGGTCCACCCGGAGCAGACGTCCGCCGTCGGGGCCGGTGACGACGGCGGTGCGCAGGGCGGCGTGCCGGGCGGCGAGCCGGTCGAGGATGCCCGTGAGGGCTTCCCGGGTGGTGGGTGCGGTGAGCCGTACGGCGAGGCCGACGCCATGGGCCGCGTCGGGCATGTCCGGCCGGGCGCTGCGCAGGAGCCGTACGACGTCCCGGGTCGCGGGCCGCAGGTCCGTCTCCGGCACCTCTCCGTGCGGACGCTCGTCGCCGGCGTCCGTCGTGGCGTGTTCGGGCAGGGCCGCCGCCAGGGTGCGGGCGAGGCCGCGGATGTCGGCGGCGGAGAACACCTCGGCGGCCGGCAGGTCCACGCCCAGCTCGCGGGCGAAGGCGTTGCGCAGCCGGACCAGCATCAGCGAGTCCAGGCCGAGTTCCTTCAGCGCCGTGGTGGCATACACGTCGACGGCACCGCCGGACACCTCGCCGACGCGGGCCCGTACGTAGCCTTCGAGCCACTCGGCGCGGTCCGGCCCGGGGGCGGCCGCGAACACCTTGCGCACCAGGTCGTCGGTGTCCCCGCCGCCGGCCGGGGCGGTGACCAGGTCGGCCAGGATCGGCCGGTCGCGCGCGGCGTCCGGGTCGAGGGCGAGGAGGTCCCAGTCGAGGGAGATCGGGGCGAGCTGGCGCCGGGCGGTGCCCAGCACGCGCTCGAACAGTTCGCCGCCGTCCTCGGCGGAGAAGGCGATCAGGCCGGAGCGCCTCGTCCCGGCGGCGCGGGTCCCGGACTCGGCGACCATTCCGACGCCTGCCCAGGCGCCCCAGTCCAGGCTTAGCGCCCGCCGTCCGCTGCGGGACAGGTGGTGGGCCCAGGCGTCGAGGAAGGCGTTGGCCGCCGCGTACGGGCTCTGTCCGGCCGAGCCCAGCAGGCCGGCGGCCGACGCGAACAGCACCAAGTCGTCGGCCTCGGGGACGAGTTCGGTGAGCAGGGCGGTGCCGAGCACCTTGGGAGCGAGGACACGCCGGACGCGGTCCTCGGTGAGGCCCGCGAGGGTGGCGTCGTCGAGGACACCGGCGGCGTGCACGACGGCGGCGACGGGGCCCGCCGCACGGCGTACGGCGTCCAGGGCGGCGGTGAGCGCGACGCGGTCGGCGACATCGGCGCGGGCCAGGTGCACGGTGACCCCGCGCTGTTCCAGGTCCCCGATCCACGCGCGGGCGGCGGCGTCGGGGGTGCCGCGGCTCAGCAGCGCGAGCCGTCGCACGCCACGGCGGGCGAGCCGTTCGGCGACGACCCGGCCGAGGCCACCGAGGCCACCGGTGATCAGGTGCACGCCGTCGGTCCGGACGGGGTGTCCGGCGTCGTCGGGGCGAGTGCGGGCGAGGCGCGGCACGAGCCGTCCGGTGTCGCGCAGGGCGACGAGGCGTTCGTCGTCGGCGTGCCACAGCTGCGTCCACAGCGCGTCGGTACCGCCCTCGGCGGGCAGGTCGACCAGGGTGGTCGCCAGTTCGGGGTGCTCCTGGGCCACGGCCAGCCCGAAACCCCAGGCGAGGGCCTGCTCGGGATGCGCGACGGCGGCGCTGTCCGCGGTGGTGTTCTCGCCGCTGGTGCTGTCCGCGTCGGCGCCGCCGATGCCGTCCCCGGCGGCCTGGCTGCCGCGTACGACGACGAAGAGGCGCGGTGCCTTGCCGTGCCCGTGCGGCCGTTCGGTGAGGGCCCGGACCAGGTGCAGGGTGGTCAGGCAGCACAGCCGGGCCGCCGCGTCAGCGGTGCGGTCGTCGTGGACGGCCGGTGCGTCGAGCGCGGAGAGCTGGACGACGCGGGCGGGCGGGACGTCGGCGAACGCCTCGTCGAGGAGCCGGGTGAGCTGGGCGGGGTCGGCCGGGTCGAGGACGTACCGGCCGGGGCCCTCGACGCCGTACGCCGCTCCCCTGCGCCCCACGACCACCGGTGCCGAGCCGGCCATGCGTCCGGCCAGTTCGCCGGCCAGTCCGTCGGCGACTCCGGTGTCGTCGGCGAGGAGTAGCCAGCCGCCTTCGGCGGGCGGCTCCTGGGCCTCGGGGCGTGGCTGCCAGCGGGTCTCGAACAGGGCGCCGTCCAGCGGGGAGAGCGCGGCCAGCCGGAACTCGTCCGCCGCGAGGAGGAGTTGGCCGTCCTCGTCCCACAGGCGCAGGTCCAGGGTGGCGGTGTCGCCGGCCGCCGAGCGCAGGTCGCAGCTGACCCACGCGGGTGCGGTGCGCCGGCCGGTGTACCGGAGCCGTCCGGCGCCCGCGGGCACGAACGCCCGGCCCCGGGGGCCGTCGGCGGGCAGCGCGGCGGCGTGGAACGAGGCGTCGAGGATGGCGGGGTGCAGGAGGTGGCCGGCGGCCGGACGGGCGGCGAGCCGGGCGACCGCCGAGGTGCCGTCGCGGTGGCCCTCCTCCAGCCCCCGGAAGGCGGGGCCGTAGTCGATGCCGAGGGCGGCGAGCCCGGCGTAGACGGCGGGCAGGTCCACCGGCTCGGCGCACCGTTCACGCAGCGCGGCGAGCACCGGGCCGTCGTCCGGCTGCTGTCCAGGGGAGGTGACGAGCCGTCCGGTGACGTGGAGTTGCCATCGCGGGGTGCCGGCCGGCGTGGAGGAGATCGTGAAGTCGCGGGAGCCGTCCGCCGCCGGCCGCAGCACGAGCTGGAGCCGTACGGGCCGGCCGGCGTCCAGGCGCAGGGGCTGGACGAAGCGCACGTCGGCCAGTTCCGTGGCCGCGTCGCCGGACACCTGGTCGGCGGCTTCCAGGGCCAGGTCGAGGAAGGCGGCGCCGGGCAGCCAGACCTCGCCGGTGACCCGGTGGTCGGTCAGGTAGGCGAAGCGGCTGTCGTCGAGGTCGATCTCGGTCTGGAAGAGGTCGCGGCCGGGCTCGTCGCTGGCCTGGACGTGGGTGCCGAGCAGCGGGGAGCCTCCGGTGCTGCCGGAGGCGGACGGAGCGAGCCAGTGTCGTTCGCGGGCGAACGCGTAGGTGGGCAGGTCGGCGCGGCCGCCGTGCGGGAACTGCGCCGTCCAGTCGGGGGTATGTCCGACGGCGTACAGCTCGCCGAGCCGGCCGAGGAGGACGTCGTGGCCGTCGCGGCCGCGGCGCAGCGAGCCGACGCCGGCCGCGTCCATGCCGGCCTCCGCCGCGACCGCCTCGATCGACGGCAGGAGCGAGGGGTGCGGGCTGAGTTCCACGAAGTACCGGTAGCCGTCGTCCAGCATGCGGCGGACGGTGTCCGCGAAGCGGACCGGGCGGCTGAGGTTGGCGAACCAGTACGCGGCGTCCAGGCTGTCCCCGGCGACCGGTTCGGCCAGGACGGACGAGTACAGCGGGGTCGGTGTGCGGGTGCCGCGGATGCCGGCGAAGCGGTCGAGGAGCCGGTCGCGCAGGGGATCCATGAGCGGGGTGTGCGAGGCGAACGGCGTCGACAGGACGCGGGCGGGCACACCCCGTTCGTCCAGCAGTCGGCGCAGTTCGGCGAGCGCGTCGCCGTCGCCCGACACCGCCGTGGCGCGGGGGCCGTTGACGGCGCCGACGAACAGCCGGTCCGCGTACGGGGCGAGCAGGTCCTCGACCTCTGCGGCCGGGAGTTCCACGGCGAGCATCCCGCCGTGCCCGACGAGCGGGACGACCGCCTCGGCGCGTCCGGTGACAGCGGTCACCGCCTCGTCCAGGGTGAGGGCGCCGGCGGTGTAGGCGGCGGCGATCTCGCCGAGGCTGTGGCCGACGACCCCGTCCGGGGTGACGCCGAGTTCCCGCCAGGCGGCGGCCAGGGCCGCGTTGACGGCGAAGAGGACCGGCTGGAGGTACTCGGTGCGCTCCAGCGGGGAGAACTCCTCGGGCGCGCGCAGCACGTTGAGCACCGACCAGCCGACGTGCCGCTGTACGGCCTCGTCGATCCGGGTCAGCTCGGCGCGGAACGCCACGGACTGGCCGAGCAGTTCCAGACCCATGCCGGTCCACTGGCCGCCGTGCCCGGAGAACACGAAGGCGACCTTGCCGGCCTGTTCGACGCGGGGCGGGGGCACGGGCCGGCGTCCGGCGGCCACCGCCTTGAGGGAGGACAGCAGTTCGTCCCGGTCGCCGGCGACGACCGCCGTACGCCAGGCGAAGTGGCTGCGGTGCCGGGCCAGGGTGTGGGCGACGTCCGTGAGCGGGGTGCCGTCGGCGATGTGGCGTGCGAGCCGGGCGGCCTGGTCGCGCAGCGCGTTCTCGGCCCGCGCGGAGAGCACGAACAGCCGCTTGCCGTGGGGCGGTTCGGGGTTCTCGGGGGCCTTGGCCTCGCCGGGGCCGTCCAGCTGTGCTGCCGGACGGTCCGGGGCCTCCTCGACGATGACGTGGGCGTTGGTCCCGCTGATGCCGAACGCGCTGACTCCGGCCCGGCGGGGCCGTCCCGGGGTGGCCGGCCAGGCGACCGGCTCGTGCAGCAGCCGTAGCCCGCTGTCCACCCAGTCGACGTGCCGGCTGGGCGTGCCGGCGTGCAGGGTGCGGGGCAGCCGTTCGTGGCGCAGCGACTGGACGACCTTGATGAGGCCGGCCACGCCCGAAGCGGCCTGCGTGTGGCCGACGTTGGACTTCAGCGAGCCGAGGTGCAGGGGCCGCTCCGGGGGGCGGGTGGGGGCGAAGACGCGGGTCAGCGCGCCCGCCTCGATCGGGTCGCCGAGGGTGGTGCCGGTGCCGTGCGCCTCGATGTGGTCGAGGTCGGCGGGTGCCAGCCCGGACCGCTCCAGCGCGCGCCGGATCACCTGTTCCTGGGCGGGACCGTTGGGGGCGGACAGGCCCTGGCTGCGGCCGTCCTGGTTGACGGCGGTGCCGCGCAGCACGGCCAGCACCTCGTCGCCGTCGCGCTCGGCGTCGGCGAGCCGCTTGAGGACGAGCATGCCCGCGCCCTCGGCCCAGATCGCGCCGTCGGCGTCGTCGGAGAAGGAGCGGCAGCGGCCGGTCGGTGACAGGCCGCGCAGCCGGCTGAACTCCACGAAGGTCTGCGGGGTCACCATCAGCGTCACCCCGCCGGCCAGGGCGAGGTCGCACTCGCCGGTGCGCAGCGCCTGGGCGGCCAGGTGGGTGGCGACCAGGGAGGAGGAGCAGGCCGTGTCGACGGTCATGGCCGGTCCGTGCAGTCCGAGGGTGTACGCCAGGCGGCCCGAGGCGACGCTGAGCGCGGAGCCGGTGCCGACGTAGCCGTCGAGCTGGTCCAGGCGGGAGCCGGCCAGGTAGTCGCTGCCGAACATGCCGACGTAGACGCCGGTGGTGCTGCCCGCGAGGTCGGTGGGGACCGTTCCGGCGCGCTCCAGCGCCTCCCAGGCCGTCTCCAGCAGCAGCCGCTGCTGCGGGTCCATCGCGGCGGCCTCCTTCGGGGTGATGCCGAAGAAGCCCGCGTCGAAGGAGTCGATGTCGTCCAGGAAGCCGCCTTCGCGGGCGTAGGACTTGCCGGGGGCGTCGGGGTCGGGGTCGTAGAGCGCGGCCACGTCCCAGCGGGCGGCGGGGAAGGGGCCGACGGCGTCGCGGCCCTCGTCGAGGAGCCGCCACAGGCCGTCGGGGTCGGTGACGCCGCCGGGCAGCCGGCAGGCCATGCCGACGACGGCGACGGGCTCGTCGGCGGCGGGCGCCGGGGCGGCCGTTCGGGGCTCCTGCCGGGGTGCGGGTGTGCCGAGCACATGGGTGAGGAGGTGGGTGGCCAGCCGGTCGGCGGTGGGGTGGTCGAAGAGGAGGGTGGCGGGGAGCCGGGTGCCCAGGCGGGCACCGATGCGGTTGCGGAGTTCGACGGCGGTGACGGAGTCCATGCCCAGGTCGCGCAGCGGCTGGTCGGGGCGCACCGACTCGGCGGAGCGCAGGCCGAGGGCGCGGGCGACCTCGTCGCGGACGAGGGCGAGGACGCGTGCGGCGCGTTCCGGCTCGGGCAGCCGGGCGAGGCGGTCCGCGAGGGCGTCCCCGGCGTTCCGGCCGGTGCGGGGCGGGGGCAGCAGTGCGCGCCACAGGGCGGTTCCGGCGGCGTCGGTGCGGCGCAGCCGGGGCAGGTCGAGGGACCAGGCGACGAGGTGCGGGGCGTCGCGGCGCAGGCTCAGCAGGGTGAGGTCGCGGCCCTGCGCGGGCGTGAGGGCGCGGTGGCCGAGGCGGGCCATCCGGTCGAGGTCCGCGTGGGCCGCGGCGAGGCCCTCGCCGGCCCAGGCGCCGAAGGAGACGGAGCTGCCGGGCAGGCCCAGGGCCCGCCGGTGCTGGGCGAGTTGGTCGAGGAAGACGTTGGCGGCCGCGTAGTTGCCCTGGCCGGCGTTGCCGACGACCCCGGCGGCCGAGGACACCAGCAGGAACAGGTCCAGCGGGGTGCCGGCGGTGAGCCGGTGGAGGTGGGCGGCGCCGTCGACCTTGGGCGCGAGCACCCGGGTCAGCCGCTCGGGGGTCAGCTCGGCGACGACCCCGTCGTCCAGGACTCCGGCGCAGTGCACCACCCCGCGCAGGCCGTCGCCGGCCCGGGCCAGCACGCCGGCGACGGCGTCGGCGTCGGTGACGTCGCAGGCCACGACCTCGGCCGCCGTGCCGAGCACGGCCAGTTCGGCGAGGGTGTCCCCGGCGCGGGGGTCCTCCGGTCCCCCACGCGCGGTCAACAGGAGCCTCGGCACCCCGTGTTCGGCGAGAAGACGCGCGATGTGCCGGCCGACGGCCCCCAGGCCGCCCGTGATCAGTACGGTCCCCTCGGCCGGAACGGGGGCGGGGCTGCTGCCGGCGGGGCGGGCGCGGACGAGCCGGGGCGCGAGCAGGCCGGCTTCGCGTACGGCGAGTTCGGGTTCGTCGGGGAGCGCGAGGGCGGCGGTGAGGGCGGGTACCGGGTCGCTGTCGTCGAAGTCGAGCAACGTCAGGCCGAGGCCGGGGTGTTCGGCGCGGGCACTGCGGGCCAGCCCCCACAGCACCGACTGGGCGTACCCGGCCACGGGGTCCCCGTCGACCGCGGCGACCGCGCCGCGCGTCACCCAGACCGTCCGGGCGGGCGCCTGCTCGGCGGGCAGGGCGATCAGGGCCTGCAGTTCGGCCAGCGCGGTGGCGGCTAGCACGTGGGCCGCGGCCGCCGGTTCCGCGTCCGGCTCGGGCCGCGGCCAGAAGCGTACGGCGATGTCGGCGCCGGAGGCGATGTCGCCCGGTTCCCCGTGCGGGCCACGCAGTGCGGCCTCCGTCACCGGGTCGCCCGTGACGGTCCACCGCACCCGGCTCACGGGCGGGGGTGTCCCGGTCACGGCCGTCCAGGCGATCTCGTACAGGTGCCGGGCGTTCTCCGTGCCGGTGTCCAGGTCGGCCGGGTCGGCGGCGCGCAGGCGTACGTCCGCGAGGTGCCCGGCGGGGAGGCCGTCGGTGTCCCACAGGGTCACGTCGAGCGTCACGTCGGTGGCGGTGTCGCCGGTGCGGCGCACCCGGGCGGTCAGTTCGCCGGTGGCGCCGGGCGGGAGGGCGCAGCGGCCCACGGCGACGGGCAGCAGCACGCGCCCGTCGCCCTTTCCGAGGGCGGCGGTCACGTGGAGGGCGGCGTCCAGGAGGGCCGGGTGGAGCGGGTAGGGGTCGGCGGAGTCCCGTGCGGCGGCCGGCAGGGCGAGGCGGGCGAGGAGTTCGCCGTCGCCGGTCCTGACCGCCGACCGTACGCCCTGGAAGGCGGGGCCGTAGCCGAGTCCGAGGGCCGCGAGGCGGTCGTACGTCTGATCCACCCACGCCTCTTCGGCGGATTCGGGCCAGGAGGGGGGCGGGTCGGCGGGGAGCGGCGGGGAATCGGCGGCGGAGGCGGTGGCGTGCAGGGTCCAGCCGGTGGTGTCCTGGCCGCGCGGGCGGCTGTGCACGGTGATCTCGGGCGCGGCGCCGGCCGTGACGACCTCGACGGACACCTCGACCGTGCCGGAGGCGGGCAGCACGAGGGGGCTGAGCAGGAGCAGGCCGGTGACGTCGGCCGGTTGGTCGGTGCGGGCCACGTCGAGGGCGGCGCGGCACAGCTCCAGCAGTGTGGTGCCGGAGACGACGGTGCGGCCGAAGACGGTGTGGTCGGGCAGCCAGTCCGCGGTGGCCGGGGACCACTCGCCGCGGAAGGTCCAGCGGGTCTCGTCGGCGGACTGGAGCTGGATGCCGAGGAGCGGGTGGCCGGCGCGGTCGAACAGGCCGGCGCCGCCGCCGGTGGTCTCGGGTTCGGTCCAGTGCCGCTCGGGGTCCCAGGCGTAGGTGGGCAGGTCGGCCCGCTCGTCGGCGGGGACCGTGCGGCGCCAGTCGATCCGGCGTCCGTGGACGTGGAGTTCGGCGGCGGCCCGGTCCAGGCAGGCGGGGCCGTCCTCGTCACGGCGCAGTGAGCCTACGGCGGTCAGGTCGTGCCCGGTGTCCTCGCCGACCGTGCCCAGGGCCGTCAGCAGCGAGGGGTGCGGGCTCAGTTCGACGAAGTGGCGGTAGCCGTCGGCGAGCATGCGTTCGACGGTGGGCGCGAGGCGGACGGTTTCGCGGAGGTTGGTGTACCAGTAGTCGGCCGCCAGTTCGTCGGTGACGGGTTCGGTGGTGACCGTGGAGTACCAGGTGATGTCGGTGGGGCAGGTGAGGACGCCGTCGAGGTCGTCGAGGAGGTCGGCGCGGACCGGTTCCACCTGGGCGCTGTGGGAGGCGTAGTCGACGTCGAGGCGGCGGACGAAGACGCCGCGCGCTTCGAGGCCGTCCAGCAGAGCCTGGAGTGGTTCCACGGCGCCGGCGACGACCGTGGCGCGACCGCTGTTGACTGCCGCGACGGAGATCGTGTCGCCGTGCTCGGCGAGCGCTGCCCGCACCTCGCTCTCAGGGAGCGCGATCAGGGCCATGGTCCCGCTCCCGGACAGGCCGGTCAGGGCCTGGCTGCGCAGGGCGACCACGGCGGCGGCGTCGTTGAGGCTGAGCGCGCCCGCGACGCAGGCCGCGGCGACCTCGCCCTGACTGTGCCCGAGCACCGCGTCGGGACGGACGCCGCGGGCGCGCCAGACCGCGGCCAGCGACACCATCACGGCGAACAGCACCGGCTGGACGACGTCCACCCGGTCCAGGGAGGGCGCGCCGGCGTCGCCCCGCAGCACCGCCGCGACCGACCATTCGGTGAAGGGGCGCAGGGCGGCGTCGCAGCGGTCGAGTTCGTCGGCGAAGACGGGGTCGCGGTCGAGCAGGTCACGGGCCATGCCGCTCCACTGGGCACCCTGCCCGGGGAAGACGAACGCCAGCTTGCCGCCGGGCGCGGCCCGCTCGGGCCCGACCGTCGTCTCCGGCTCCGGCCGTCCGTCGGCGAGGGCACGCAGAGCACCGAGGAGCCCGTCCCGTCCGGTCGCTTGGATCACGGCACGGTGGTCGAAGTGGGTGCGGTGGTGGGCGAGGGTCGCCGAAACGGCGGGCAGCGACAGCCCGGGGCACGCGTCGAGGGCACCGGCCAGCCGGGCCGCCTGGGCACGGAGGGAGGAGAGGCT
Source organism: Streptomyces sp. NPDC047028 (assembly GCF_040644095.1). NCBI lineage: Bacteria > Bacillati > Actinomycetota > Actinomycetes > Kitasatosporales > Streptomycetaceae > Streptomyces > Streptomyces sp. NPDC047028. The sequence goes on along the minus strand of NZ_JBEYVS010000038.1, from coordinate 11,469 downwards.
GCGGGCGGAGAGCGGGAAGAGGGTGGGGGCGGCGGAGGCGGCCCCGGCGTGCGAGGTGTCTTCGGCGGGGGCGAGGGGGGTGTCTTCGACCGGGGCGGCCAGGGGGACTTCGGCCGGGGTGGCCGGGGTGTCTCCGGTCTCGGCGTGCGGGGCGCCTTCGGCCCGGGCGGCCGGGGTGACTTCGGCCTCTGCGGGCGGAGCCTCGCCGGACGGGGCGTGCGGGATGTCCTCGGGCCGGGCGGCCGGGACGTCTTCCACCCGGGCGGCCCAGGTGACTTCGGCCCCCGCGGGCGGAGCCTCGCCGGACGGGGCGCCTTCGGCCGGGGTGTTCGAGGAGTCGCCGGTTCGGGTCCCCGGAGTGTGTTCGGTCGGCGCCTCCTCGAGGATCACGTGGGCGTTCGTGCCGCTGATGCCGAAGGCGCTGACGCCGGCCCGGCGTACGCGGCCCGGGTCGCGGGGCCAGGGGCGGCCGGTGGTGAGGACGTGCAGGCCGCTGTCGGTCCAGTCGATGTGGTCGGTGAGGCGTTCGGCGTGCAGGGAGGGCGGCAGGTGTTCGTGGCCGAGGGCGAGGACGGTCTTGATGACACCGGCGATGCCTGCCGCCGCCTGGGCGTGGCCGATGGCGGACTTGAGGGAGGCGATGCCGAGGGGGCCGTCGGGGGCGCGGCCGGGCCCGAACACGTCCGCGAGGGCGCGGAGTTCGATGGGGTCGCCGAGTCGGGTACCCGTACCGTGTGCCTCGACGTGGTCCAGGTCGTGCGGCGAGAGGCCGGCGGCGTCCAGGGCGGCGCGCAGCACTCGTTCCTGGGCGGGCCCGTTGGGGGCGGAAAGTCCCTGGCTGCGGCCGTCCTGGTTGATCGCCGAGCCCTTGACGACGGCCAGGATCCGGTCGCCGTCCCGGCGGGCGTCGGCGAGCCGCTTGAGCAGGACCAGGCCGCAGCCCTCGGCCCAGACGACACCGTCCGCGTCCGCCGAGAAGGGGCTGCACAGGCCCGACGGGGACAGCCCGCGCAGCCTGCTGAACTCGACGTGGCCGCGCGGGGTGACCATGAGGGTGGCGCCGCCGGCCAGGGCCAGGTCGCACTCCCCGCCCGCCAGTGCGCGCGCCGCGAGGTGCAGGGCGACCAGCGACGACGAGCAGGCGGTGTCGACGGTCACCGCGGGGCCCCGCAGACCGAGGGTGTAGGCGAGGCGTCCGGAGGCCACCGCGGCCGCCGAGCCGGTGCCGACGTGCCCGTCGAGCTGTTCCAGCGGGGCGGACGCGAGGTATCCGCTGTCGTACAGACCGACGTAGACGCCGGTGGAGCTGCCGTTCAGGGACTCCGGGACGATTCCCGCGCGTTCGATCGTCTCCCAGCCGGTCTCCAGCAGGAGCCGCTGCTGGGGGTCCATGGCGGCGGCCTCGCGCGGGGATATCCCGAAGAAGGCCGCGTCGAAGCGGTCGATGCCGCCGTCGAGGAAGCCGCCGCGCAGGGTGTACGCCTTGCCGGCGGCCTCGGGATCGGGATCGAGGAGTCCGCTGGTGTTCCAGCGGCCCGGCGGTACCTCGGTGATGGCGTCCCGCCCGGCGGCCAGCAGGCGCCACAGCGCCTCGGGCTCGTCGGCGCCGCCGGGGAAGCGGCAGGCCATGGAGATGACCGCCACGTCGTCGTCGGGCCGGGCGGGCGCCGGCCGGGCCGCCCCGGACGGCGCCGGGGCCGGCGGCCGGGCGAAGACGGCCCCGGCCACCTCGGCGATCGTCGGGTGGTTGAAGACGAGCGACGGTTCCAGCGGAAGGCCGGTCCGGGCGGCGAGTTCGGCGGCCAGGGTGACCAGATGCCGGGAGCCCAGCCCGAATTCGGCGAGCGGGCGGTCGGGGTCGACGGTGTCCGGGGCGATTCCGGCCGACGCGGCGACGGCCGACGCCAGCCAGTCCCGGACGCCCTCGGAGGTCGTCAGGGACGGCTCGGAGACATGCTGCGGGGACTCGTTCTCGGGCATGGGTCAGGTGTCCTCGTGAACTTGGGCTCGGACGGGCGGCCGTAGCGGCGGGAGGGGCACGGTACGGCGAAGAAGAAGGGTGTACGGCGGGACGCGGGAAGGTCGGGCGGGCTGGTCCGTCCTTCGGCGCGGACGGACGACGCACCCGGTACGTGACGGGGCCGGGCCGGTCGACGGGGCGGCACGGCCTGCGCCGCGGGCCCACGGTCCGGGCGGCCCGGCGGGCTCCAGCACGCGGGACCACCCGACGCCGGGCACGGTCACCCCACGGCGGGCTCGCTCACCCTGGCCAGGCTGCCGTCCAGGTACGCCGTGCGGGTGGCCCCACGCTGGATCTTGCCGCTGGACGTCTTGGGGATCGTGCCCGGCTGGACCAGGACGACGTCGCGGACGGACAGTCCGTGGGACTCGCCGACGGCACCGCGGATCATGTCGGTGATCTTCTCCGCCTCGCCGGCCGCGTCCGAGGCGATCTCGGCGACGACGACCGGCTGTTCGCCGTCGGCTCCGGCGTCCACGGAGAACGCGGCGGTGCAGCCGGGGCGCAGCGCGGGGTGGGAGAGTTCCGCGGTCAGTTCGAGGTCCTGCGGGTAGTGGTTGCGGCCGTCGATGACGATGAGGTCCTTCAGCCGGCCGGTGACGTACAGCTCGCGGTCGCGCAGGAAGCCGAGGTCTCCGGTCCGCAGGAACCTTCCCTCGCGGCCGGTGAGTCGGGCGCGGAACGTCTCGCGGGTGGCCAGGGCGTTACGCCAGTAGCCCTTGGCGACGCTCTCTCCGCCGACCCAGATCTCGCCGATCTCGCCCTCCGGCAGTTCCTCCTGCCGTTCGGGGTGCGCGATCGCCACGGTCACGCCGGGGCCGGGCCGGCCGCAGCCGACGGCGGCGGCGTCCGCCTCGCCGGCGTTCGGTGCTCCGTCGGCGGCGGCGAGCAGCGTCGGCGGGCTGTCGACGGTGCCGCCGGTGACCATGAGGGTGGCCTCGGCCAGGCCGTAGCAGGGGTAGAGGGCCTCGCGCCGGAAGCCGGCCGGCGCGAAGGTGTCGGCGAAGCGGCGCAGGGTGGCCGCGCGAACCGGCTCGGCGCCGTTGAAGGCGACCTTCCACGATCCGAGGTCGAGGCCGTCGAGGAGGTCCGGGGTGGCGTGCCTGAGGCACAGTTCGTACGCGAAGTTGGGTCCGCCGCTGGTGTGCGGGCGGTAGCGGCTGACGGCCTTCAGCCAGCGGGCGGGCTGCTGGAGGAAGTGCAGCGGCGAGAAGAGGGTCGCGGTGACGCCCAGGTGGACGGTGTTCAGGACCGGTCCGATGAGCCCCATGTCGTGGTAGACGGGGAGCCAGCTGACGAACATCTCGTTGCCGTGGGCGGCGATCGCCTCGGGCGTGTGGCCCATGCGCTCGGTGATGACGCGTTCGTTGTCCAGGAGGTTCTGGTGGGTGACGACGACGCCGCGCGGGGCGGCGGTGGACCCGGAGGTGTACTGGAGGAACGCGGCGGTGTCGGGGGCGAGTTCCGGCTCGCGCCAGTCGGCGGCCGCCGCGTCGGGTATGTCCTCGGTGGCGACGCGGGCGATCCCGTCGAGTTCGGGCAGGTGCTCGGCCATGCCGTCCAGCGCGGCGATCACCTCACGGCCGCCGAGGACGACCTTGGCGTCCGAGTCGGCCAGGAGCCGCCGCATCCGGGTCAGCGCGCGGTGGTTCTGCGCACGGCCCTGCGGGGGCACGCCCGGTACGGCGACGACGCCGGCCGAGAGGCAGCCGAGGTAGCCGCAGATGAACTCGAGGCCGGGTGGGTAGAGCAGCATGGCGCGCGCGCCGGCCAGTCCTCGTTCCTGCAGCCAGGCGGCGACGGCCCGGGAACGGGTGGCCAGCCGGCCGTAGGTGAGTTCCTGGATCTCGCCGTCGCAGTCGCCGGTGACGAGGTGGCGGTAGGCGGTCCGGTCAGGGTGGTTCGAGGCGTGCGCGGTCAGTAAATCGACCAGGGAACGTGCCATGGGAAGACTCTCACCTGTCTGCGTAGGTGGGCGAGGAGGACGTGGTGCGAGAACGCGTCGCAGGACGCGTGGAGACAGCCCCACCCGGCCCCGTTGCCGGGCTGTCGGACTCGGCCCCCTGCCCCCGGGAGTCGTCGGTCGGACAACTCCCCGTGATCCCCCCGCTGCGGTTTGCTACCGACGCGTAGCACCATAGCAAGTGTGTTTGATCGACATGCCGAACGGGTGTAAACGCTTCGTGTCCAACGGACTTGACGAAGCTGACGGTGTGTGACATCGCGGTGAACGGAAGTTACCGGAGCGGGGGCTTTCGCCCCGAATGCCGGACCCGGCGATTCGCTCTATCGTGCTGTCATGGAGCACGCACTGAGTCCCGCGACCCTCGCCGAGCTGCGGCGCCCGCGTCCCTACCCGGCGGTGTCCGTGCTGACCCCGACCCACCGCCGCGAGCCGGACACCGGCCAGGATCCGGTCCGGCTGCGCAACATGGTGGCCGAGGCCAAGAAGCGGCTGGAATCCGATCCCGCGGTCACCCGGGAGCGTCGTACCGAGGTGGCCGAGCAGCTCGACCGGGCGCTGGCGGAGGTGGATCTGGTCCACGCCGAGGACGGCCTTGTGATCTTCGCCGCACCGGGCGAGCACCAGGTGTGGTCCCTGGCCCGTACCGTCCCCGCGCGCGTGGTGCTCTCCGACACGTTCCTCACCCGCAACCTGGTCTCCGCGCAGGCCGCCGAGAAGCCCTTCTGGGTGCTGTCGGTCTCCGCGGACCGCGTGACGCTCTGGAGCGGCGGCGTCGACCGGGTCGTGGAGCAGCGCTCGGGGGGCTTCCCGTTCACCCGCGCACAGCCGAACTTCGACGCCGAGCGGCAGCAGCGCATCGGTGACCTGCCGAGCACCTTCCGCGACGAGGGCACGCGGCAGTTCCTGCGGGAGGCGGACACGGCGATGAGCGCGGTGCTGCGCGAGGAGCCGCGCCCGCTGTACGTCACCGGTGAGGACGCGGCGCTGTCCCTACTGGGCGAGGCCGGCACCGTCGCCGGCTCGGCGGTCCTCGTGCGGCACGGCGGGCTGGCGCACGCCGGCCCCGAGGCCGTGTGGCAGGCGCTGCGGCCGGTGCTGGAGGCGGAGGCCCGCAAGGACACCACGTCCGTGATGTCGGACCTGACCTCCGCGCGGGGGCGGCGGACCTTCGCGGCCGGGCTGGACGAGCTGTGGCAGAGCGCCCGGGAGGGCCGCGTCCGGCTGCTGGCGGTCGAGGAGAACTACAAGGCGACCGTCCGCGACCAGGGCGACCACCTGGTTCCGGCCGAGCCCGGTGACCTGGACGGCCGTGAGGACATCGTGGACGAGATCGTCGAGCAGTGCCTGGAGACCGGCGCCGACGTCCGCTTCGTCCCCGACGGCACCCTCGACGACGCGGACGGCATGGCCGCCGTACTGCGGTACTGACCGGCCCCGCTCCCACCCGCGGGACGCCCCTGAGCCCGGCGTACGCTGACGGCGTGATCGTCGGCGGGAGGGAGCGCGCGCATGGGTGACCTACTGGGTGTGGCCGTACTGGGTGCCGGGCACATGGGCGCGGACCACGTACGGCGGCTGGACCGGGTGGTCAGCGGCGCCCGGGTGGCCGCGGTGGCCGACCCGGACACCGGCCGCGCCGAGCGGGCGGCAGCCGGTCTGGACGGGGTCACCGTGCACGCCGACGCCGTGGCCGCGCTCGACGCGCCCGGGGTCGAGGCCGTCCTGGTCGCCTCCCCCGGCCCCGCCCACGAGGAGGCAGTGCTCGCGGCCTTCGAGCGTGGCCTGCCCGTGCTGTGCGAGAAGCCGATGGTGCCGGACTCCGCGGGGGCGCTCCGGGTGGTCGACGCCGAGGCACGGCTCGGCCGGCGGCTGGCGCAGATCGGCTTCATGCGCCGCTACGACGCCGAGTACCGGCGGCTGAAGTACCTCCTGGACGGGGGCGGTCTGGGCCGGCCGCTGATGCTGCACTGCACCCACCGGAACGTGTCCTCCCCCGCCCACTTCACCAGTGAGATGCTGATCAACAGCTCCGTCTCGCACGAGATCGACGCCGCCCGCTGGCTGCTCGGGCAGGAGCTGACGGCGGTGACCGTGCTGCGTCCGGCCTCCTCCGCGGGCGCGCCCGAGGGGCTGGCCGATCCGCAGTTCGTGCTGTTCGAGACCGAGCGGGGCGTCCTGGTCGACGTCGAGGTCTTCGTCAACTGCGGGTTCGGTTACCAGGTGCGCTGCGAGGCCGTGTGCGAGGCGGGCAGCGCGCGGATCGGCGACGGGCACTCCATGCTGGTCACCACCCGGGGCAGTGCCGCCGAGGAGGTGCCGCAGGACTACCTGGTGCGCTTCGCCGACGCCTACGACCGCGAGGTGCAGGCCTGGGTCGACGCCACCCGGCGGGGCCGGGTCAGCGGGCCGAGCGTGTGGGACGGCTACGCCGCCTCGGTGGTGGCCGAGGCCGGGGTCCGGTCCCTGCGGACCGGCGCCCGCACCTCCGTCGAACTGGCCGAGCGCCCGGCCCTGTACGCCGAAGCGGACGCCTGACGGAGCCTCACCGGCCAGGCCTCCGGGCCTCACCGGTGCCCGGCCGTGCCGGATCCGCGGTCAGACCCCGTCGAACAGGGCGCTCAGCCCCCTCTCGACCACCGCGCCCACGTCCTCCGCCCCGGCTGCCACCACACCGTACGTTCCGCGCAGGAAGCGGCGCAGTGCGGTGGCGGGGAAGGTCAGGAGGGCGAGGCCGTGCGGGGAGTGGAACTCCAGCAGGGTGCGCGCCGGGCCGTAGGGCCGGATCCGCACGTCACCGTGGCCGGCGGGGGCGCGTAACCCCTGGTCCAGCAGGGCGCGCGCGAAGACCCAGGTGACGTCTTCGCCGACGAGGGTGGCCTCGGGCGGGAAGTCCAGGAAGACGGCCAGTGGATCGTCCGCCGTGTAGCGCAGCGTGGCGCGGACGGGCACCTCCGCGTCGTCGGCGGTGACGAGGCGGGCGTGGATGGGCTGTTCGATGATGGCGTCCATGCTTATAAGGAGTCGTCCCGCCCCCTTCCCATGACGCTAATTCCGGTCAGAGTTGGGGCGGTACCGAACGAATGGCGCCATGATGGAACACAGGCGCGTCGAACCTGCGAACGAGTGCGACGACCTGGCGGCTCGATGTCCTGCAAATCCCTTAGTTTCCCTACGACTTGACCCCGTGCCCGCCTACGCCACTGATACTCGGGAGTCACTCCGGGAGGACTCTGGCATATGCCATCTGCACCACCGTATCGTGTGTCGCCGAATCCCTTACAGCGCGTCGTGAGCTGTGCGAGAGTCGTAGCGGTCCCCACCCGCTTCCCTCCCGTTCCCCGCCTGTTCTCCTTGGCCGTCCCGTCCCCCCATCGGAGTGCGTCATGCCGTCACCGGTCTCCGCGGACCGCCCAGCAGCCCAGCCACCCGGGCGCGGCTCGGTCGAGGCACTGATCTCGCAGACGCGGCGACTCAAGGTCGAGGTGGACGCCGTACGACAGGACACGCCGGACGACGGCGTGGACCCGGAGGACCGCTGGCAGCGGGCGCTGTACGATCTCGCCGTGCGTCAACTCGACGATGTCGACGCCCACTTGGCGCAGCTGCGGGACGGCCCGGAGCCGGTGCCGAGCGAGTCGGCCGACGCCGCCGCCCCGCGTCCCGCGCCGACAGCGTGCGGATCGCTGCTCAGCCGGGTCGGCAGCGCGGAGTGGAACCTCCTGAGCGACGAGGCGAGCTGGTCCGGGGAGCTGTACCGCATCCTGGGCCTCGACCCCGCCTCCCCCGCGCTCACCCTGGACGAACTGCCCACGCTGGTCGTCGACGAGGACCGGCCCCTGCTGACCGGGATGGTGACGGACTGCCTGGTCGACGCCAGGCCCATCGACGGCGAGTTCCGCGTCGTACGGCCCGACGCCTCCGTGCGGACCGTGCACATGATGGGCGAACCCGTGCTCGACGCCGACGGCAGTACCGCCTCCATGTGGGCGGTGGTGCGGGACGTGAGCGAACTGCGGCGCCGTCGGCGCACGGTGCGGGAGACCGGCGACTCGCTGCACCAGCACCGCCGGCGGGCGCGGACCGAGCACCGGATCGCGGTCGAACTCCAGGAGGCCGTACTGCCCCCGTGGCGCGGCCCGCTGCGGCTGCCGCACCAGGGGCCCGGCACCCTCGAACTCGCCGCCCACTACCTCCCCTCCGCCACGAGCGCGCTGATCGGCGGCGACTGGTACGACGCCCTGGCGCTCTCCGACGGTGAGACGCTGCTCAGCGTCGGCGACCTCACCGGGCACGGCGTAACCGTCACCTCGGGCATGGCGACCCTGCTCGGCGCCGTGCGCGGCATGGCCATGGCCGGCACCCAGCCGGGCCCCCTGCTCGCCCTGCTCAACCAGTTACTCGACTCGACCGTGCACCCCGCCCTCGGCAGCGCCGTCTGCTGCCGCTACCGGCCCGCGACCCGCACCCTGGTGTGGGCGCAGGCAGGACACCCCGCCCCGCTGCTCTACCGCGGCGGGACGGGACGCGCGCTGAACGCACCGGACGGCGTGCTGCTCGGCGCCACCTCGGGCGCCGTCTACGGGCAGGCCGAGGTGACCCTGGAGCCCGGCGACCTCCTGCTGCTGCACACCGACGGGCTCGTCCCGGCCCGGACCGGCGAGGACCCCGGGGAACGGCTGCTCGGCCTCGCCCCACGCTTCGCGGGGGCGCGCACCGCGCAGGACTGCGTACGCGCGGTCGTCGAGGAGTTCGGCGGAGCCCAACGCGCGGACGACGCCTGCGTGCTGGTCGCCAGGGTGACGGACTGAGCCAGGCGCGAACGGGCGGCGCACCCGCCTGCTACGCCTGGGCGCTCGTGCCCTTGCCCCGCGGCTTCGGCAGGGCGACCCTGATCTCCTCCCGCAGCTCGTTGATCTTCGGGTACTCGGCGTACTCCGCGGTGAGCCGGTACATCTGCCGCAGCCGGTCCCAGGTGCGCCGCGAGGAGTTGGAGCCCATCGACATCAGGGCCAGCCGCGCGTACCGGTCGGCCTGTTCGGGGTCGTCGGCGATGAAGCAGGCCGACGCCATGGAGAGGTGGTCGAAGATCTTCGAGCGTTCCCGCCCGTCGACCCGCAGCGCCAGAGCCTTCTCCGCGTAGTGCTGGGCGTGCGCGGCCGCGCCCGGGTCGTGCTCGGCCAGCGTGCGGTAGGCCAGGGCCTGCATGCCGTACAGATCCTCGTCCTTGAAGGTCTGCATCCAGTCCGGCGGTGCGACGTCGGCCCGGTCGGAGACGAACAGGTCCTCCGCGAGGCCGAGGGTGCGGCGCATCGCCTGGCCCTTGCCCATCGACGCCTGCGCCCAGGCCTCGATGGTGTGGAACATCGCCTTGGTGCGCGGCTGCAGGTCCTCGCCCGAGCCGGACTGCGCGAGCTTCATCAGGTCCAGCGCGTCGCCGGGCCGGCCGAGGTGCACCATCTGCCGGGCCGCGCGGGACAGCGCCTCGCCCGCGCGCGGCCGGTCCCCGCCCTCCCGGGCGGCGTGGGCCGCGATGACGAAGTACTTCTGGGCCGTGGGCTCCAGGCCGACGTCGTGCGACATCCAGCCGGCCAGAACGGCGAGGTTGGCGGCGACGCCCCACAGGCGCCGCTGGAGATGGGGTGGATGGTGGTAGGCGAGCATGCCGCCCACCTCGTTGAGCTGTCCCACGACCGCCTTGCGCTGCAGCCCGCCGCCGCGGGCCGCGTCCCAGGCGCGGAACACCTCCACCGAGCACTCCAGTTCCTCGATCTCCTGCGACCCGATGGGTGCGGCCTCGTAACGGTCGAGCCCAGCGGGGTCGGCGTGCAGGGGGTCGGCGAGAACAGGGGCGTCGGCCTTCAGGGTCGGGTCGGTGTGCAGCCAGTCGTGCATGGCGCCGCTGAGTGCGGATCCCGCGGCGAGCGCGGCACCCGCGCCCACCAAGCCGCGTCGGTTGAGCATGAGGTCCATTCCCGTGAATTCGGTGAGGACCGCGGCGGTCCGCTCGGGCGCCCACGGCACTCCGTCGGGATGTTCCGCATTCCCGTCGTCCTGCCGTTTCCCCGCACGCCCGTGCCGTACCAGACCGAGGTCCTCGATGGTCACGACACGGCCGAGACGCTCGGTGAACAGGGCCGCCAGCACCCGTGGTACGGGATCGCGCGGGATCTCTCCCATGTCGATCCAGCGCCGCACCCGGGAGGTGTCGGTCGACAGCTGGGGGTGGCCCATGGCCGCCGCCTGCCGGTTGACCAGCCTCGCGAGTTCGCCCTTGGACCAGCCGGCCAGGCCGAACAGGTCCGCCAGGCGGGTGTTGGGTTGTCCGCTCACGTCAAGCCCCCAGGTTCTCGGCTGAGTTGACAGTAGCCCCGTGGAGGTTGCCGGGCGACTATTCGCCAGGGTTCGCCAGGGTTCGCCAGATGGTGTGCCACTGGGCATCTGGTGTCGAGTAGGAACGCGCCACCCCGACCCGGTCGCCGCCCCACCGAAGGATCCGCCCGACGGATCCGTCGGACGGGCCCGTCCGGCCGATTCCCCGGAGTCGCCGGGCACATTCCCCAGGATGTGCCCGGGCGGCCGGGCCGGGAGGGCGCGAGGACTTACAGGCAGGCACCGCAGGCACACGAAGGGATCTGTATCTCCCATGTACGCAGCATCATCCTCCGTGTCCGCACCGCCCCGGCCCCTGCGTCCCCGCCCTGCGGGCAGCGGGCCGTATCTGGACCCGGCGGCGCGGCCGGGAGCGCCCCTGCTGGGCGCGGGCCGGCCGCGGCGCGTTCCGGGGCAGCTCGGCAGTCAACCGCTCAGCGGGAGACTCGACTTGTCCGGCCCCCAGGGGGCGCAGCTGCGCACCGCCATCGCGTCGGTGCACCGCATCTGCCCGGAGTTCGCTCCGGTGCAGGTGCTGCGCCGCAGCGGGCGGTCCGTGCTCCTCGTCGGGACCACCGGCCGGACCACGGCCGTGGCCAAGTGTCTCCTGGACCAGTCGCCGGCGTGGGCGGACCGGATCAGGCACGAAATAGCCGCATACCGCTCGTTCGTCCGGCACCGCCCGCCGGTGCGGGCGCCGCGGCTGATCGCGGCGGACCCGGACAACGGCACGCTGGTCATCGAGCGGATGCCGGGCCGGGTGGCGGCGGCGCAGCGGCACCCGATGGAGGCGCCGCCGCGGGCGGACATCCGGGCCGCGCTCGGCGCGATCTGCCGGCTGAACGCCTGGCGGCCCCCAGCGGGCACGTTCGACGCCCCGCTGGACTACGCGGCCCGGATCTCCCGGTATCACGAGCTGGGTCTGCTGACCGACCGTGACCTGGGCGATCTGCAGAAGCTGCTGCACGGGATCGCGCACGCGGCGGGCCGCCAGGGGATGGGCCAGTTCTGCCACGGCGACGGTCAACGCCACCTCTTCTTCGGTCAATCATCCGTCAAAAGCGGTCATAGCATCACAAGACATGTGCACTGTGTGCAAGCACCCCATAACACC
>NZ_JBEYVS010000037.1:0-77039 GCF_040644095.1 Streptomyces sp. NPDC047028 | reverse complement strand
AGAACCGCAGCCGGGCCGCCATGCCGGAGGAGTACGTCCGCATCGGAAGGGTGATGAAGTCGCCCTTCTCGTTGATCCCGGAGAACTCGACGATGTCGTCGTAGCGCTGCCGGATCTCCTCGCGGGACATGCCCATGGCGAGGCCGCCGAGGTGGACGTTGCGTTCACCCGTGAGGTCGTTCATCAGGGCCGCGTTGACGCCGAGCAGGGAGGGCTGGCCGTCGGTGTAAATGTGGCCGTTCTCCACGGGGAGCAGGCCCGCGACCGCCTTGAGCAGCGTCGACTTGCCGGAGCCGTTGGTGCCGATCAGGCCGATCGCCTCGCCCTTGTACGCGACGAACGACACCTTCTTCACGGCGTGCACCGTACGGACGCCCGCCGCCTGCTCGGCCTTGCCGCGGCGCAGGATGCGGTGGAGCGCGGCGGTGGCGGAGCCGCGGCCGGCGCCGGTGCCGTTGACCCGGTAGACGATGTCGACGCGGTCGGCGACGACGGTGGGGACGGCGCTCGTCTCGCCGGTGTTCTTCTTGCCGGGGTTCGTCCCGTCGGTGTTCTCAGCCACGGCCGTACGTCTCCTCAGCCTTCCAGAAGTAGATGAAGCCGCCGGCGCCCGCGACCAGCGCCCAGCCGGCCGCCAGCGCCCACACGTGCGGGGGCAGCTGGGCGGCGTGGAAGCTGTCGATCAGCGCGAACCGCATGAGGTCGAGGTAGACGGCGGCCGGGTTGCACTGCAGCAGGAGCGTGACGACGTGCGCGTCCTTCTTGGTGACCGTGCCGATGCTCCACATCACGCCCGACACGTACATCCAGGTGCGCAGCACGAACGGCATCAGCTGGGCGATGTCGGGGGTCTTGGCGCCGGCCCGCGCCATGATCATCGACATGCCCGCGTTGAACACGAACTGCAGGAACAGCGCGGGCAGGGCCAGCAGCCAGGAGGCCGAGACCGGGACGCCGAAGCAGAGCAGGATGACGACCAGCGCCGCCATCGAGAACAGCAGCTGCTGGAGCTGCTGGAGGCAGAAGGAGATCGGCAGCGCGGCGCGCGGGAAGTGCAGGGCGCGGACCAGGCCGAGGTTGCCGGAGATCGCCCGGGTGCCCGCCATGATCGAGCTCTGCGTGAACGTCCAGATGAACACGCCCGTGACCAGGAAGGGGACGTAGTCCGGGACGCCCTGCTTGGTCTTCAGGAGCATGCCGAAGATGAAGTAGTAGACCGCCGCGTTCAGCAGGGGGGTCATGACCTGCCAGACCTGGCCCAGCTTCGCCTGGCTGTACTGGGCGGTCAGCTTGGCGGTGGCGAAGGCGGCGATGAAGTGGCGCCGCGCCCACAGCTGCCGGACGTACTGGGGCAGGGTCGGGCGGGCCCCGCTGACCGAGAGGCCGTGCCGGGCGGCGAGCGCCGCGAGGTCCGGGGCGGCCGGGGTCTGGGTCGGGGGCGGTGTGTCGAGGACCTGGCTCACATCCGCTGCTTTCGCTCGGTTTCACTCGGAAGGGGGTCCGGTCGTTACCGGCCGGAGGGGGTGAGTCCGTCGCCCGCCGTTTCCTTACGCTTCTCTTCACGTTCTCTTACGTCGGGACGGGACCGTATCGTCGCAACGTGAGCGTAGGCCCATTCCGCGTCGGGACGCAACCGTTTCGTCGTAACGGCCTATGCTGGTCGGCATGACGACGAACGCCGGTGAAGCCCCGAAGCGTCCGCGCCGCCGCGCTCCGGCCGGGGCCGCGGTGCTCAGGGAGGACGTGACCGAGGCCATCCGGGCCGCCGTGTTCGAGGAACTGGCGGCCGTCGGGTACGCGCGCATGTCCATCGAGGGGATCGCGCGCCGCGCCGGCGTCGGCAAGACGGCGGTCTACCGCCGCTGGCGTTCCAAGCTGCACCTGGTCCTGGACGTGGTCTCGGCGATGGCCGTCATGGGCCTGCCGGCCCCCGACACCGGCTCACTGGAGGGCGATCTGCGCCTGCTCTACGAGGTGACGTCGCGCGCGCTGCGGCACCCGGTCGCCTCCCAGATCATCCCCGACCTCCAGGCCGAGGCCGCGCGCAACGCCGATATCGCCGAGGCGCTGCAGAAGGCGCTGCGGGACGGGCAGGAAGGGGTGGCGAGCAAGGTCGTCGCGGCGGCGGAGGCGCGCGGTGAGGTCCGCTCCGGCGTCGACGCCGACCTCGCGCTGGACCTCATCTCCGGGCCGCTGTACTGGCGCTCGGTCGTCATCCGCAGCCCGAAGCTGCCTCGGGGTTACCTGGATGATCTGGCCCGCGCCACGGCGGGGGCGCTGCGGGCGCTGTAGCGCTGCCGCGCGGCTGGGCCGGGGGGTCGGGGGCGTTCTGTTGTCCGGCCGGTGCGGGTGGGTGGGGGTTCTCGCGCAGTTCCCCGCGCCCCTTGCGGGGCTGCTCCACCGTGGGTGAGTTGACCAGGTACGGGTCCGGCGGCCGGCCGGGGGCGTTCTGTTGTGTGGGCTGTGCCGGTGGGTGGGGGTTTTTGCGCAGTTCCCCGCGCCCGTTGCGGGGCTCGTCAGGGGCGGGCGGGTAGTCGGGTCAGGATCTTCAGGATTTGGGTCCAGGCGGCCTTTGACGCCTCGGGATCGTGGCTCTCCGGGCGGTCCTAGCACAGGAAGCCGTGGGCGGCGCGGGGGTAGTCGACCAGTTCGTGGGCCACGCCGGCCTCCTTGAGCCGTTGTCCGAGGCGCTGCCAATCGTCGGCGGAGATCAGGAAGTCCTGGCCGCCGACCAGGCCGAGGACCGTGGTGCCGTGTTCTGCGAGAGCGGCGGCGCCGGCCGGGGACAACGGCGGCTCGGGTGCGGCCAGCGGGATCCCGCCGTCCAGCGTCCAGCCGCCGTAGCAGCTGACGACCAGGTCCAGGGGCAGCCGGGTGGCCGCGAGGACGCCCAGGTGCCCGCCGACCGAGACGCCCACGAAGGCCCGCCCGCCGCCGGCCCCCCGCTCGGCGCCCGCCGCCGGCCCCCCGCTCGGCGCCCGCCGCCAGCGCGGCCGCGGTGTCCGCGATGACGCCCTCGGCGCTCAGCCCGCCCAGCAGCCGGAAGCCCCCTAGCGCTCCGCAACGGGCAAGGGCACGCCGCCCTCACGGCCGGGACCCAGGGCCCCCGTCGAGCAACCGCCCTGCCTGTTCCACGAGTTCGGGAGCGCGGAGCGTCCGGCCGGTGAAGCCCGGCAGGGGTACGTGCAGGGCGGACGTCCAGCGTTCCGGGACGGCACGGGCGCCGTACACCGCTCCGGCCAGGGTGCCTGTCACCGCCGCCACGGTGTCGGTGTCTCCGCCGAGGTCGATCGCCGCGCGGACCGCGTCCTCGTAGGACGTCGTTGTGCGCAGGGACCAGACCGCCGAGCCGAGGCAGGGCCAGACCGCGCCGTTGAACTCCGTGGCCAGGCCGGGATGCCAGTCGGGGGACAGGACGGCGGCGTAGCGGGTGCGGTGGTCGCGGTGCAGGAACCGCAGGGTGTCCGGTACGGCGGCCACGGGGTCGCCGCCCGCCAGGGCCACCCGGACCAGCTCGTGCAGGGCGGCCGTGCCCTCCCAGGCCGCGGGGTCGCCGTGGGTGAGCGCGGAGAGCCGGCGGGCGGCGTCCATCGTGGCGTCGCGGCCCGCGCGGGCGAAGTACACGGCCGAGGGAGCCGCCCGCATCAACGCCCCGTTGCCCGCGCCCCGCTGGTTCACCCGGAAGTGCCGCTCCGCCGCCGTGTCCCAGGGATCGCCGGAGCCCAGCACCGCCTCCGTCTGCAGGCCGATGTCCTTCGGTTCGGCCGCCGCCCAGCGCCGGAAACGGTGGAACACGTCCTGCGGGTCGAGTCCGCCCCGCTCCAGCAGGGACTCGGCGACCAGGACCGCCATCTGCGTGTCGTCGGTCGCCTCCCCGGGGTCCCAGCCGCCGCCCCCGCACATCTCGCCGCCGTGCCCGGCCGTGGGGAAGCGCGCCGAGAACGCCCCCTCGGGGCCGAACTCGAAGGGCGCCCCCAGGGCGTCCCCGACGGCCGACCCCACCACGGCCCCCACGGCCCGCTCGACAACCTCCGGTCCGCTCATCCGGGCAGACTACGGCCGCGTCCGCGCGCGTCCTGCATCCCTAGGCTCGGGCCGCTTCCGGGTGGAGGCGTACCCAGCCCTCCCAGGCCGAGCTGATCATGTCGTGGACGTCATGGCGGGCCTTCCAGCCGAGTTCCGTGGCGATGCGGTCGGCGGAGGCGACGACGCAGGGCGGGTCGCCGGGGCGGCGGGGCGTGACGGTGGGGGCGCGGTCGTAGCCGGTGACCGCGTTGATCTGGTCCATCATCTCGCGGACGGAGACGCCCTCGCCGCGGCCGATGTTGAAGGTGAGGTCGGCGCCCGGGGCGGAGCGCAGCGCGCGGGCGACGGCCACGTGGGCGTCGGCCAGGTCGGCCACGTGGATGTAGTCCCGGATGCCCGTGCCGTCCGGGGTCGGGTAGTCGTCGCCGAAGATGCGGGGGGCGGCGCCCTCCGTCAGCTTCTCGAAGACCATCGGGACCAGGTTGAACACCCCGGTGTCGGCCAGCTCGGGCGACGCCGCGCCCGCCACGTTGAAATAGCGCAGGGAGGCCGTCGCCAGGCCCGTGGCCCGGCCGGTCGCCCGGACCAGCCACTCACCGGCCAGCTTGGTCTCGCCGTAGGGCGACATCGGCACGCACGGCGTCTCCTCGGTCACCAGCTCCACGTCGGGCATGCCGTAGACCGCGGCGGACGAGGAGAACAGGAAGGACGCCACACCGGCGTCGGTCACGGCCTCCAGCAGGACGCGCAGGCCCTCCACGTTCTGCCGGTAGTAGTGCAACGGGAGCTCCACCGACTCGCCCACCTGCTTCTTGGCCGCCAGGTGCACGACCCCGGTGACCTCGTGCCCGGCGAGCACCCGCGCCACCCGCTCGGCGTCCAGGGTCGAGCCCTCCACCAGCGGGACGTCCTCGGGCAGCCGGGCGGCGATACCGGTGGACAGATCGTCGTAGACCACCGTCCGCTCGCCCGCCTCGGCCATCGCCCGTACGACGTGCGCCCCGATGTAGCCGGCGCCGCCGGTGATCAGCCAGGTCATGTGCGGTCGTCTCCTCGTCGTTCGTCAGGCCGGTGGTCTTCTCAGTGAAGCAGGCGCCGCAGGCGTCCGAGGGCCACCTTCAGCACGCCTCGTACGCCCGGAGCCAGCCGCAGCGCCAGCGCGCCGGAGTGGGTGGCGTACGGCTGGGCCAGCAGGACGCCGTGCAGGATGCTCGGCAGGACCCGCCTGCCCAGCCGGCCGGCGCCGGTGAGCGCGTGTGCCGTCGCCTTGCGGCACTCGCCGTCCGCGAAGTGGACGGAGACCCGCAGGTCCCAGGTCCCCGCCCCGAGCGCGGCGAGGTCCGTGGGCGCCTCGGCCGACCAGATCCCCTCGGCCGCGGCCGACAGGGCGACCGTATGGATCTCGGCGGCGTGCCCGTCGTCCCGGGATCTCCACTCCACGGTGACCTCGCGCGGTCCCGCCTCGGCCACCCGGCCGTACAGCTCGTGCAGGCGCAGCAGCAGCCGCCCTCCCCGCGCCCGGGGGCGCAGCTCGGCGTCCACGGCGAGCGGGAGGAGCCCGGTGGGGCGGGACAGCAGCGGGGCGAGGGAGATCTGGGGGAGGTCCGCCGACCAGACGGGGCTGCCGTCCTCGGCGCGGGCGTACGGCGGGAGCAGCCGGGCAGGGCGGGCGGAGAGTTCCCGCACGCGGGGCAGGTCCCGCGGCTCGGGGGACTCCAGGATCAGCGACGCCAGCACCCGGCCCGGCGCCCCCGCGTCGATCTCCCAGTCGCCGGCGTCGTAGCGGGCGAGGTAGTCGCGGGCCTGCGTCCACCAGGCGCGCTGGTACGCGGGGTCGCGCAGTCCCAGTTCGCGGGCGTACATGCGCAGTTCGTGATCGAGGAACTTGGCCCGCGCCGCCCGGGCCAGCTCCTTCTGCCCGGCGTTCAGCAGGATGTCGTACGCCTGGGCGCACGCTTCGAGGCGCGCCTTCCAGTTCTCTATGCGCCCCCGGTCCAGGGACAGCGACAACTGCTCGGCCGTGCGCCGGACATGCCACAGGTACACGCGGTCCGGGACCAGCGCGATGCGCGGACCGGCGGCCAGGACGCGCGCGGTGAAGACGAAGTCCTCGTAGAGGAAGCGTCCTTCGAGGAAGCGGATGCCGTTCTCGCGCAGGAAGCCGGTCCGGTACAGCTTGTTGACGCACAGCGTGTCGTGGACCAGGCGGGGCAGCCGCGACGGGTGCGTGACCGTGTTGTGCTCCGCGTACAGGGACGCCTGCCAGGGCTGTTCGATCCCCGAGGGCAGTTCCCGGCGCACGCACAGCCCGCTCGCCACCTCGGCGCCCGTCCGCGTCGCCGCGTCCAGCAGCGCGTCCACCGCGCCGGGCGGCATCACGTCGTCGCTGTCCAGGAACATCACGTACGGCGCCGTGACCGCGTCGATGCCGGTGTTGCGCGGGGTGCCGCAGCCGCCGCTGTTGGTCTTCCGGCGCACCACCCGCAGCCGGGGTTCCCCGGCCGCCAGGCGGTCCAGCAGGTCTCCGCTGCCGTCGGTCGAACAGTCGTCCACCGCGATGACCTCGGCCACGGCGGGTCCCTGCGCGAGTGCCGAGCGTACGGCCTCGGTCACATGGGCGGCGTCGTTGTAGCCGATGACGACGACACCGGCCCGGGGCTTCTCGTGCGGTTCGCTCAGCATGGGGTCCACAGGACGGAAGGTAGATTCGTTCGGTAATACTCTGTTAAGAGCGACTTGCCGCTCGTTCTTGAAGACGGTCGGAAACGGCCAGTGGTTGTGCCGCGGGTCCTGTCTTTACGGTCGCAGCGCGTGTCGAGCGCCACAACCGGACGAAGGACAGCACGGCGGCCGCCGCCAGCAGCCCGTTGCGGGCCAGCATCAGCAGACAGCCGGTCCAGGTGCCGGCGACCACCTCGCCGTAGGACATCGGATAGGCGAGCGTGCTCAGGGCGCTCGCCGCCAGGACCAGCACGGCCACGGGCCGCTGGCCGGTGACGCGCGAGGTCAGGCACACGGCGGCCAGCCCGAGCAGCCAGACCAGGTACTGCGGGCTGATGACCCTGCTGGTCACCGTGAACAGCAGCACGGCGCACAGGGCCGCGTCGTACGGCGTCGCCTCGTCCCACCGCCGCGCCCGCAGCCGCCACACCACCAGCAGGAGGAAGGCGACGGCCGTCAGCGCGACCGAGGCCGTGCCGACGGCGGACACGTACGGGCCGGTCAGCTCCATCGCGCCGTACCGGTAGCGGACCGTGCCCGGCCAGCCGGCGTGCCGCGCGAGGTTCAGGGCCGTACCGCCGAGCGACTCGATCTGCACGCCCCGGCCGCCCTGTTCCCGCAGGAAGGCCAGCGGATCGCTGAACAGGACCGCGAACATCCCGAGCGAGACGGCCCCGGCCGCCGTCGCCCACGTCCACGCCGCCCGTGTCGCCCGGCCCCGGGGCGTCCCCAGCAGCACCAGGGCCGGCCACACCTTCACCAGCGCGCCGAGCGCCGCGAGCACGCCGCTCGCGCGGGGGAAGCGCGCCAGCGCCAACAGGGAGAGGACGGCGAACGCGGTGACCTGCACGTCGTAGCGGGCGAGCGGCAGGTGCAGCAGGAGTGGCAGGCCGCCCGTCCACAGGGCGGCGCCGAGCAGACTCCGGCCGTGCCCGCGCCCCGCGCGGACCAGGGCCACCGCGATCAGCGCGTCCGCGGCCAGCGCCAGCGCGACGAACGCCTGAAAGTACGTCAACTCCGGTAGCAGGCCCGGCGCGAGCAGTACGGCACCGGCGCCGGGCGGGTACTGCCACCGCGTGTCGTGCGCCGGGAACGCGCCCTGGGCCAGGACGCCGTACCAGTGGAAGTACAGCCGCCACACCTCCCGCCCGACCGAACCCCCGCCCACCAGCGGCGCGCTGTCGTGCGCGAGCAGCCACAGCATCAGCGCACGGGTGGCGAGCCAGCAGGCCGAGAGCGCGAGGACGGGCCGGGTGCGGGACGGGCGGACGGGGGAGGAGGTACGCGGATCGGGCTCGGGGGGGCGGAGGTTCATCACGTGCGAGCCTAAGCCGGGCGGATGGTGTATCTCTGGCGATACGCCGTCAATAACCGCAAAAGGTTGGCTAATCGCAAAAGATCGGGCCGTGGTGAACATCGGGCTTCTCGTCACACAGCAGCCGCGTCGGCCGAGCGGGCGGACGAGCCCGGAGCCGGGAGCCCGCCGGCCGCCGCCGCACACGCGACCCGCCCCGACCTCCGCGCGCGGGCGGCACGCCGTCGCCGTGGGCGCGCCGGCGCTGGTGATGGCCGGGCTCGGGCTGTGGGGGCTCGACCGGGGGGCGATGTGGCGCGACGAAGCGGTGTCCTTCCAGGTCGCGCGGCGTACGGTGCCGCAGATCTGGCGGCTGCTGCACGGTGTCGACGCCGTGCACGGCCTGTACTACCTCCTCATGCACGCCGTCCTCACCGTCCACCCCGGTGAGGTGGTGCTGCGGCTGCCCTCGGTGTGCGCGGCGGCCGTCACGGCGGGGCTGGTCGCCGAACTCGGCACCCGGCTGGTCGGGCCGCGGGTGGGGCTGTGGGCCGGCCTGCTGTACGCCGTCACACCGATGGCCGGGCACTACGCGCAGGAGGGCCGCTCCTACGCCCTCGTCGCCGCCGGGGCGACCGGGGCGACGCTGCTGTTCGTCCGCGCGGTGCGTGGGGGCGGGGGGCGGCTGTGGTGGGGGTACGGCGCTGTCCTCGGACTCACCTGCTGGCTGCACGAGTTCGCCGTCCTGCTGCTGCTCGCCCACGCGGGGTCGCTCGCGCTGGCCCGGGTCGGGGCGCGGGTGTGGCGGGGGTGGGGGTGTGCGGCGGGGGCGGTGACGGCCGGGCTGGTGCCGATGGTGGTGGTGTCGTGGGGGCAGTCGGCGCAGGTGGCGTGGTTGCGGCCGCCGACGTGGGAGACGGCGGGCGCGCTGCTGCGGGCGCTTCTCGGGCCGACGGATCTGGTCTACGGGGTGTGTCTGTCACTCGCGGTGCTGGGGGCGGTGGGGGTTGTGGGGCGGCGGGGGGAACTGAGCTGTGCGGGGGTGGCGTTGCCGCTGGTGGTGGTGGCGCCGGGGGTGCTGATGGTCGCTTCGCTGTTCTCGCCGCTGTACGTGGACCGGTACGTGCTGTACGCGCTGAGCGGGGCGCCGTTGCTGGTGGCGGCGGGGGCGGAGAGGGTGGCTCGCGCCGTCGGCCGACTGCGGCCCGGTGGTCGTCGTGTGCCCACCCTCCCCCACTCTCGGCTTCGCTCGAGCGGGGGGACCCCCATCGCCCTGCGGAACGCCTGCCCACACGACGGCGGCGGGTTGGAGGGGCGCCCGGCGCGGGAGTCGGACGACGGCGGCGGGTTGGGTGGGTGGTCTGCGGGGGAGTCGGACGACGGCTTGTCGGGAAGATGCCCGGCGGTGAGGGGGAGCCTGCTTGCGCTGGTTGGTGTGGTGCTTGTCGGGGCTGGGCTCGTTCATCAGTGGCCCCTGCTCAAGGAGGATCGGTTGCCCGGGGGGCGGGCTGATGATCTGGCGGGGATTGCTCGGGTGGCTGGGCGGGAGGTGCGGGCGGGGGACGCGGTGTTGTTCGTGCCCGGGGCCGGGCGGAACGCGGCGCTGGCGTATCCGGGGGCGTTCACGGGGGTGCGGGATGTCGCGCTGGCGCGGGGCGCTGCCGTGTCCGGGACGTTGTACGGACGGGAGGTGGGGACCGCTGTGCTGCTCAGGCGGATGCGGCGGCTCGACCGGGTGTGGGTGGTGGGCGACCCGAAGCTGCTGGCGGGGCGGTACCCGGCCGAGACCGCTGTCGAGCGGGCCGAGGTGACGGCGCTCGGCGCACACTTCGTGGGGGTCGCCCAGGCCAGGTCCGGCGAGGTGACCGTACGGCTGTACGTGCGGTGGGACCGGGCCCCGGCTAGCGGGAGCCCGGTGCCGCCGCGGCCGCGTCCAGAGCGGTGGTGAGCCGGTCCAGCCGCTCGCGCAGCTCGGTGATCTCGTCGACCTGGAAGCCCGTGGCCGACATGATGCGGCGCGGTACCTCCAGCGCCCGCTCCCGCAGGGCCGCCCCCTCCTCGGTGAGCAGGACCCGCACCGACCGCTCGTCCAGCGCGCTGCGCTCACGTCGCACCAGGCCCGCCGCCTCCAGCCGCTTGACCAGCGGAGACAGCGTGCCGGAGTCGAGGCGCAGATGCTCGCCGAGCTTCTTGACCGGCAGCTCGCCCTGCTCCCAGAGCACCAGCATCACCAGGTACTGCGGGTAGGTGAGCCCGAGGTCCTTGAGGAGCACGCGGTACACGCCGTTGAAGGCGCGGGACGCCGCGTGCAGGGAGAAGCAGATCTGGCGGTCCAGGCGGAGCCACTCCGGTTCGGTCATGTCCCCAGGGTAACTCCCCGAGCCATTCAGTTGTGTGCAATTGAATTGTGTGCTCTACTGACCGCAAGGAACCCCGCTGATCACACCGAACTCACACCCGAGAGGGATGGTCCCCCATGGACGCGCTCTACACCGCTGTCGCCACCGCAACCCACGGCCGCGAGGGCCGCGCCGTCTCCTCCGACGGCCGTATCGACCTCGCCCTGGCCATGCCGGTGGAGCTGGGCGGCAACGGCCAGGGCAGCAACCCCGAGCAGCTGTTCGCCGCCGGTTACGCCGCCTGCTTCGGCAGCGCCCTCGGCCTCGTCGGCCGCCAGGCCAAGGTCGACGTCAGCGACGCGGCCGTCACCGCCGAGGTCGGCATAGGCAAGCAGGGCGAGGGCTTCGGCCTGAAGGTGACGCTGCGCGTCGAGCTGCCCGGAACCGTGGACGAGGAGACCGGCCGCAAGCTCGTCGAGGCCGCCCACCAGGTGTGCCCCTACTCCAACGCCACCCGCGGCAACATCGACGTCGACCTCGTCATCGAGTGACACAGGGATGAGTGCCGGGTGCCGGCCCCGGAGACGGGACCGGCACCCGCACCGCTCCTACGCCGAGGCCAGCGCGTCCCGCTCCGGCGCCCGGCCCTGCCCCGGGATCCGTACGTGCGGCGGGCTCTCCATCGGCTCGCCCAGCAGCAGGGTCCGTACGACCCGCTCCGCCGCGCGCCCGTCGTCGTACGCGCAGAACCGCGTCCGGAAGGCGGCCCGCAGCCGCGCCGACTCCTCGTCCCGCCACGAACCGGAGGCGAACAGCCAGGCCAGCTCCCGGTAGGAGCGGGAGACATGGCCGGGTGCCTCGGCCGTGATGTCGAGGTAGGTGCCGCGGCTCGCGGTGTACGCCTCCCCGTCGTCGGCGTGCACGACGATCGGCCGGTCCAGGTTTGCGTAGTCGAACATGATCGACGAGTAGTCGGTGACCAGCGCGTCCGAGGCGAGCATGACCTCCTCGGCGTGCGGTTCGTCGGTCGCGTCGACCACGATCCCGCGCCGCGCCAGCTCACCCAGCCCCATCCCGCGCGCCGGCCCCGCCGCCAGCGTCGGGTGCAGCCGGACGACCAGCGTGTGCCCCTCGCCGAGGTCGGCCGCGAACCGGGCCAGGTCGAACCGGTCGGCGTGCCCGCCGCGCCGGTAGTCCCGGCGGGTCGGCGCGTACAGCACCACCGTGTGGTCCTCCGGGATGCCGTGCCGCAGCCGGAACGACGCCCCGGCCGCCGGGTCGGTGCGCGAGGTGACCAGCACGTCGTTGCGGGGGCTGCCCGTGCGCACCGAGGTGAAGTGGCAGGGGTAGGCCCGCTCCCACACCAGCTCGGAGTGCTCGTTGGCGACCAGGCTGTAGTCCCACCGGTCGGCCCGGCGCAGCATCTGCGGCACGTCGAAGCCGAGCCGGGCGCCGGGCTTGCCCAGCAGGTCCGCGCCCATGTACTTCAGCGGGGTGCCCTGGTGGGTGTGGACGTACACGCTGCCGGGCCGCTTGGCCGGCGTGGCGGGCCAGTTGACGTCGTTGACGAAGAACTTCGCCCGCGCGGCCAGTTCCAGACAGCGCCGGGAGTCCACGAGCACGTGCTCCACACCGGGCGGCAGTTGCTCGGCCGCCTCCTTGTCCCGGACCACCCACACCCCGCGCAACTGCGGGGCAATCTCCTGCGCCTTGTAGTAGACGGCCGCCGGATCGCCCAGCAGACCCCGGTGCGAGGACGCCGAGTACAGCACCAGGTGCTCGTCCAGCGGGCGGCGCGCGTGCAGGGCGGCCCAGCCCCGCCGGCCCCGCACGGCCGCCGTCCGGCGTGCCTGCGCGGCCCGCCGCCCGGCCTCCCGCCCCGCGCGGCCGGCCTGCCGGCGCAGCCGGTACATCGCGTACGTGCCCTCCAGCACCGCGACCTCACCCTCGGCCCGGGTGCCCTCGGGCCGGTGCGCGCGGAACATCTCGGCGGTACGGCGGAAGAACTCGGCCTTGTCGCCGGGCGGCAGCCGGTCCGGCTTGGCGAGGATGTCCAGGCAGTGCTCACCCATCTTGCGGTGCAGGTACGGCCGCCACGTCCACAGCTCCTCGTGCGCGTCGACGAACGCGAACACCCGCGCGTACTGGTCATGGATGTCGAAGTGCTTGCGGCTGGTCGTGGAGAGGATGTTGCCCTGCCGGCGCTGCCGGTAGTTCAGGCAGATCCGGTCCAGGGTGGCGATCCGGCCGGCGCTGAGCAGCACCGGGAACGTCCACGGGGTGTCCTCGTAGTAGCCGGGCGGGAACTCGAAGCCGTGGGCCTCGACGAAGTCCCGCCGGTACACCTTGTTCCACACCACCATCAGCAGGTCGAGGATCTCCGGGTACTCGCCCACCGTGAACGTGCCGTCGCCGGCCTCCGCGAGGATGTGCGCGAGGACGTTGCGCCGGGTGCCGCCCCACCAGTAGGTGCGCGCGTAGTCGAAGACCAGCACGTCCGGGTCGCCGGCCTCGCCGAGCCGGTCGGCCATGGCCCGCAGCGCGCCGGGGGTGAGGGTGTCGTCGCTGTCCAGGAAGAACAGGTAGTCGCCGGTGGCGTGCGGCATCCCGGCGTTGCGGGCGCGGCCGAGCCCGACGTTCTCCGGCAGGTGCAGCACCTTCACGCGCGGGTCGCGGGCCGCGTACTCGTCGAGGATCGCGCCGCAGCCGTCCGGGGAGCAGTCGTCGACGGCGATCAGCTCGATGTCCTCGTAGGACTGCCCGAGCACCGAGTCGAGGCATTCGCGCAGGAAGCCCTGCACCTTGAAGCAGGGGACGATGACGCTGAATCGGGGCACGGCTTCAGTCAGCTCCTCACGAGGGACGCGGCTGCGGGGGCGGGGACGCGCTCCGCGAGCGGGATCACGGGCGGGATCGCCTCCGGCGGTTCGCCGAGCAGCACCCGCCGTACGACACGTTCGGCGGCCAGACCGTCGTCGAACTGGCAGAACCGCTCCCGGAACGCGGCCCTGAGCGCTCTCGACCCCGCGCCCGCGTGCTCGCCCTCGCGGAAGATCCGGGCCAGCTCCTCCGGGGTGCGGGCCACCGGTCCGGGCGGCTCGGCCATCAGGTCGAAGTACACGCCGCGGGTCTCCTGGTAGACCTCCCAGTCGTCGGCGTACACGACGATCGGCCGGTCCAGGTTGGCGTAGTCGAACATGATCGACGAGTAGTCGGTGACCAGCGCGTCCGCGGCCAGGCACACGTCCTCCGAGGAGCGGTGCCCGGTGACGTCGATGATCCGGCCGGAGCTGCGGGCGCGGCCCCGGTCGTAGAAGTAGTGGGCGCGCAGCAGGACGACGACGTCCTCGCCGGCCGCCGCGCAGAACGCCTCCAGGTCCAGGCCCGTCTCGAAGCCGGTGTGGTGGTCGCGGTGGGTGGGGGCGTACAGCACGGCCGTCTTGCCCTCGGGCACGCCCAGTTCCCGCCGGATCCGCGCCACGTCCTCGCCGGTCGCCGTGCAGTACACGTCGTTGCGCGGATAGCCGTACTCCAGGTGCTCGTAGGAGCCGGGGAAGGCCCGCTCCCACATCTGCGTGGAGTGGCGGTTGGAGGACAGGTTGAAGTCCCAGCGGTCCACCCGGCCGAGCAGCTTGGTGAAGCTGCCGGACCGCGCGGCCACCACCGGGTGCGTCGACTGGTCCACGCCCATGTGCTTGAGCGGCGTGCCGTGCTGCGTCTGCACGTGCACGCTGCCGCGCCGCTTGACGACGCCCTCGGCGAAGTTGGCGTTGTTGAACAGGTACGTGGCGCGGGCCAGCACCTCCCAGTAGCGGCGGGAGCCGATCACCACGTGTTCCACGTCCCGCGGCATCGCGTGCGCCTGGTCCGCCTCGACCAGGAACACCGAGCGGATGTGCGGGGCGAGTTCGCGGGCCTTGGCGTGGATCGCCGCCGGGTTGCAGGCGTAGCCCCGGCCCCAGTAGGCGCAGAACACCGCCAGATCGGGGTCCAGCGGGCGGCGCAGGTCACGGGCGTAGCGCAGCCGGGTGCGCAGCATGCGGGGGCGGGGCAGCCGCTCGGCGGCGCGGGCGGCGACCCGGTTGGCGCCGCGAAGCGCCCGGAACGCGGTGTACGCGCCGGTGGCGAGCAGCCGGTGCTGGACACCCAGGCTGCCGCCCGGCACCCGGTGCCCGGCCGGCCGGTGCCGGCGGTACAGCCGGCCGGC
Source organism: Streptomyces sp. NPDC047028 (assembly GCF_040644095.1). NCBI lineage: Bacteria > Bacillati > Actinomycetota > Actinomycetes > Kitasatosporales > Streptomycetaceae > Streptomyces > Streptomyces sp. NPDC047028. The sequence goes on along the minus strand of NZ_JBEYVS010000037.1, from coordinate 62,452 downwards.
ACGGCGGAAGAACGCGCGGTGCCCGGACGGCAGCCGCTCCGGCCGGGACGCCGTCTTCAGCACCTGCGTGAACAACTGCTCGAACAGCGGCCCGGTCCGCTCGGCGGGCAGCGCCCGCTCGGCGGCCCGCGTCAGCACCAGCTCCACCTGGTCCAGCAGGGCGTGCTGCTCCGGGCCCGGCAGGTTCAGCCGGCTGCCCTGCCGCCGCAGCCGGTGCCGTACGACCGTCGAGCGCAGCACCGCGACCCGCTGGGCGGCGATCGTCACCAGGCCGCCCCAGCCCAGATCGGTGAAGTGGCTGTCGGGGAAGGTCAGTTCGTGCTCGGTGAGGAAGGTGCGGCGGTAGACCGAGCTCCACGCGGGCAGCAGCACGCCCGTCAGCCCCGGCAGCGCGGCCGGCGCGAAGGCCCCCTTCGGCGCGGTGGCCAGCAGCGGGGCGAGCGGGTTCGTCGGCTCGCCCTCCCACCACGGGGCCCGCTCGTGCTCGGTGTACAGCACGTCCACCCCGGCGGTCTCGGTCAGCCGCGCGTCCAGCGCCGCCAGGGAGCCCGGCAGCAGGACGTCGTCGCCGTCCAGGAACAGCAGGTACGCGCCGGTCGCCGCCCGCATCCCGGCGTTGCGCGCCCCGCCGAGTCCGGCGCTGGGCGGTGAGTCGACCGGGGTCACCCGGGAGTCCCGCTCGGCGTAGCCGGCGGCCACGGCGGCGGCCGGGGTGCCGGGGCTGTCGCAGACAGGGATCAGCTGCAGATCGCCGAAGGACTGGCCGAGGACGGAGTCCAGCGCCTGGGACAGCCGGCCGGCGACCCCGTGGGACGGGACGATGATGCTGAAGCGGGGCATTCTGTTCTCTCTGTTGTCATGCCTGTGGTCGTGCGTGTTGTCGTGCCCGTCGTCACGCTTGTCGTCACGCTTGTCGTCACGCGGGAACGGCCGGGCCGTCCTGCCGGACGCCAGGTGGACGGCCGGGTCGGCGTGGGCCGGGACGTGTTGCGGGGCACGGGAACTCCCGGAAGGTCAAACGGCGTTCAGCGGCTCTCGGTGACGGTCGGCGAACCGGAAGCTTGCGGTGCGGCGCCCGGCCGGCTGTCGTACGGCTGCCCCGCCGCACCCGTCCGGGTGCCCGGGGGGCGCTCCGCCATGCCCGGCCGCGACCCGGAACAGGGCTCCTCCACCGCGCCCGGACGGACCCCGGGAGGCTGCTCCACCGTGGTCAGCGGGGCGCGCGCCGCCCCGGACGCGGCCGACGGCACCGGCCGCCGCTCCGCGAGCGGCACGACCGCCGGCAGCCCCTCCCGCTCGCCCAGCACGACATGCCGTACGACGCGTTCGGCGGCGCGCCCGTCGTCGTACGGGCAGAACCGCTCGCGGAACGCGGCCCGCAGTTGGGCGGAGCGCGAGCCGCGCCAGTGCCCGGTGGCGAAGATGTCGATCAGCTCGTCCTCGCTGCGGGCCACCGCCCCCGGCGGGCAGGCCCGCAGGTCGAGGTAGGTGCCCCGGGACGCCTCGTAGGCCTCCCAGTCCTCGGTGTGCACCACGATCGGCCGGTCCAGGTTGGCGTAGTCGAACATGATCGACGCGTAGTCGGTGACGAGCGCGTCCGAGGCGAGGCACAGGGACTCCACGCTCGGGTGCCCGGTGACGTCGATGATCCGGGTGCCCGCGTCGGCCGGCCCGTCCTGCGTCGCGTGCGTGCGGGCCAGGATCACGTAACGCGGGCCCAGCCGGCGCACGATCCGCTCCAGGTCGAGCAGCGGACGCTGGGTGCGCCGGTGGTCGCGGTACGCGGGCGCGTACAGGATCGCCACCGCGTCCTCGGGGATGCCGAGGGACGCGCGCAGCCGGGCCACGTCCGCCGAGGTGGCCCGCTGGAAGACGTCGTCGCGGGGGTGGCCGTACTCCAGGGTGGTGTAGCGGCCGGGCAGGACCCGCTCCCAGGTCAGGGTGGAGTGCCGGTTGCCGGAGAGCAGGTGGTCCCAGGTGTCGGCGGCGTCCAGGAGGCGCGCGAAGTCCGTGTCCCGGGCGGCCGCCGGACGCTCCTGGAGGTCGAGGCCCTGGTGCCCCAGCGGAGTGCCGTCCGGCGTCCGCACGAACACCTGGCCGGGACGCTTGCGCAGCCGGGGGTCGATGTCGCCGTCGCTCACCAGGTACCGGGAGCGGGCCAGCGCCGTCCAGTAGGCGGCCGTACCCGGACGCAGCCGGCGCGGGCCCGGCGGGACCGCGTGCTGGTGCTCGGGGTGGGCGATCCAGGCGGTGCGCACATGCGGGGCGTGCGCCCGGAACGCCTCCTCCAGGGCGCCCGGGTCACCACCGTGCCCCCGCCCGTCCCGCACGGCGAACACCGCCCGGTCGGCCCGTACCGGCAGCCGCGACTGGACCCGGTAGTGCAGCCGCAGCACCGCCGTGCGCAGCGAGCGGGCCGACGTGACGGCGGCCTTGGCGGCACGACGGCGCAGGGCCGAGGCGAGCCGCAGTGCGCGGAAGGTGCGGTGCAGGCCGAAGCGGACCAGGGCGTGCCGCAGCCGGGAGCGCCGCGGGGCGGTGGAACCGGGGACCCGGTAACGGCGGTAGTGCGCGCGGGCGGTGCGCAGGAACCTGGCGCGGCTGCCGCGCGGCAGCCGGTCCCGGCGGGTGAACACCGTCGCGTAGTGGTCCACCATCCGGCGGAACAGCTCAGGGCGCCACCGGTCCAGTTCGGGATGCTCGGCGACGTACGCGAACACCCGGTCGTACTGCGCGAACACGTCGAAGTGCTTGTCGCTGGTGGTGCGCAGGATGTTGCCCTGCCGGCGCTGCCGGTAGTGCACGCACACCCGGTCGAGGGTGGCGATCGACTCCGCCGCCATCAGTACCGGGAACGTCCACGGGGTGTCCTCGTAGTAGCCCGGCGGGAACGTGAACCCCTCACGCTCGACGAACTCCCGCCGGTACGCCTTGTTCCAGGCGACCATCAGCACCCGCAGCAGCGCCGGCCGGTCCGCCAGCCGGAACGGCGCCGGGCCCTGTTCGGTCAGCAGGCCGGAGAGCTGGTTGCGGACCGCCTCGCCCGTCCAGAAGGTGCGCGCGTAGTCGTGGACCAGGACATCCGGTTCGCCGGTCTCCTTGATCCGGTCGGCGATCGCGCTGAGCGCGCCCGGGGTGAGCGTGTCGTCGCTGTCCAGGAAGAGCAGGTAGTCGCCCGTCGCCTGTGCCATCCCGGCGTTGCGGGCCCGGCCCAGGCCCTGGTTCTCCGCCAGGTGCAGCGGCCTCACGCGGGCGTCGCGGGCGGCGTACTCGTCGATCAGGGCGCCGCAGGCGTCCGGCGAGCGGTCGTCGACGGCGATGAGTTCCAGATCCGGGTACGACTGGGACAGCACCGAGTCCAGGCACTCGGACAGGTACGCCTGGACCTTGTACGCGGGGACGATGACACTGAACCTGGGCAAGGGACATCCATGGGGTCGGCTCGGCGCGGGCGTTCTGCCCGGGAACGGCCGATGGAGTGACTTGGTTACGGCCCGTACGTCATGTGGGGGACAGCGAGCAAGGAGGAGGGGGCGGTCCCGGTAGGGTCCGCCCCCTTGAAAAATCCCTGCTCAACAGCTATTTGACGGCACCTGCCATCACGCCGGACACGAACTGCCGCTGGAAAGCGAAGAACACGGCCAGCGGGATCACCATGGAGATGAACGCACCGGGTGCCAGCACGTCGATGTTGCTGCCGAACTGCCGTACCTGCGTCTGCAGGGCGACCGTGATCGGCTGCGAGCCGGACTTGGTGAACACCAGCGCGACCAGCATGTCGTTCCACACCCACAGGAACTGGAAGATGCCGAGGCTCGCGATCGCGGGCCCGCCGAGCGGCATCACCACCCGCGCGAACAGCCGCAGTTCACCGGCCCCGTCCAGGCGGGCCGCCTCCAGCAGTTCGCGGGGGATCTCCGCGAAGAAGTTGCGCAGGAGGAACACCGCGAACGGCAGACCGAACCCGGTGTGGAACAGCACCACACCCATGATCGTCCCGAACAGGCCGATCTTGCCGAACAGTTCGGCGATCGGGATCAGCGCCACCTGCACGGGCACCACCAGCAGGCTGACCACACCCAGGAACCACCAGTCCCGGCCCGGGAACTCCATCCACGCGAACGCGTAACCGGCGAGCGAGCCGATCACCACGACCAGCAGCGTGGCCGGAACGGTGATCAGCACGGTGTTCAGCAGCGAGTTGGTGATGTCGCTGTTCTCCAGCAGCTTCTGGTAGCTGTCGAAGGTCAGCTGGGACGGCTTGGTGAACACGTTCCACCAGCCGTTCGCGCTCATCTCCGCCGGGGCGCGCAGCGAGGAGATCAGCAGGCCGATGGTCGGCACCAGCCAGAACAGCCCGACCACGATCAGGAAGACGCGGACCAGCCCGCCGCTCAGCTTCTCGGCGATCCTCGACCCGAGCGACTGCCGTGCCTTCACGGGCGCCCCGGCGGCCGCCACCTTCCCGACACTCGAAGCGGTAGCCGTCATCGCCTGACCTCCCGCCGCAGCCTGCGGATGTTCCTGTGCTCACCCGGGGGGCGACCCCCGGACCCCTGGCAGGGCAGAGGCGCGCGTGGCTTCATCGCCTGACCTCCCGCCGCAGCCTGCGGATGTTCCTGTGCTCACCCGGGGGGCGACCCCCGGACCCCCGGCAGGGCAGAGGCGCGCGTGGCTTCATCGCCTGACCTCCCGCCGCAGCCTGCGGATGTTGAACAGCATCACCGGGATCACCAGGAGCAGCAGGAACACCGCGATGGCGCTGGCGACGCCCGGCCGGCCCTCCGAGAAGCCCTTGCGGTACAGCTCCAGCGCGAGCACGTTCGCGTCGTCCTGGGAGGAGCCCGGCGCGATGATGTAGACGAGGTCGAACACCTTCAGCACGTTGATCATCAGCGTGACCACGACCACCGCCAGCACCGGTGCCAGCAGCGGCACCGTGACCTTCCGGAACACCTGCCACTCGTTGGCCCCGTCCACGCGCGCCGCCTCCAGCAGCTCCCGCGGCACGCCCGCCAGCCCGGCCGCGATCAGCACCATCGCGAAGCCCGCCCACATCCACACGTACGACCCGATGATCGCCGGCGTGACCAGCGTCGGCCCCAGCCAGTCGACCCCGTTGTACGGCTCCCTGAAGTTGCTCGCCGGGAGCCTCAGGCGTGCCCCGTCCGCCGCGCCGGGCAGTGTGAACGTGCCGTCGGACGCGGCCGTCGTGGACGCCACGACCTTGCCGTCCCTCACCGCCTCGATCCGCATCCCGGCGTAGCCCAGCTCGGACGGGTCGGGCGCGCCCAGCCGGCCCACGCCCTTGCCGCGCGTGAAGTCCTGCCAGGTCGTGCCGGTGACCTTCCCCGGCTCCGCCTTCGCCGCGGCCGCCTTCTTCGCGTCGCCCGGCATCTGGTCCGGGGCGACACCGACCAGCGGCAGCCGCACCACCTGCCCGGTGTGCACCGGTGAGGAGGTGAGGAAACCGCCCGCGTCCGGCTTCAGCGGCGACTGGCGGCCCGGGTGCGCCTTGGGGAACGCCGACGACTGCGCGAACGTGTCGTGCACGCCCACCCACACCGCGTTGGCGACCCCATTGTCCGGGCTCTGGTCGTACACCAGCCGGAAGATGATCCCGGCCGCCAGCATCGAGATCGCCATCGGCATGAAGACGACCAGCTTGAACGCCGTACCCCAGCGCACCCGTTCAGTCAGCACCGCGAAGACCAGACCCAGCGCGGTGGACACCGTCGGCGCGAACACCACCCAGATGACGTTGTTCTTCAGCGCCGTACGGATGCCGTCGTCCGTGAAGATCGCCTTGTAGTTGTCGAAGCCCGCGAACCCGCCGCCGGAGTCGGCGGAGAAGCTGCGGACGAGCGAGTACCCGATCGGGTAGACCACGAGCGCGCCCAGCAGCACCAGCGCGGGCAGCAAAAACAGCGCTGCCACCGTCTTGCGGGTGCCGGTCACGCTCTTGCGACCGCGGGGCGCGGCGGGGCCCGGTGGGGCCCCGGCCGCCGCTGCCGACGCCATGGCCGGACTACCGCCCGGTCCCGTACGCGGCCGCCGCGTCCTTCTCCAGCTTCGCCTGCGTCCCCGCCACGTCCTTCGGGTTCTTCAGGAAGTCCTGAAGGTCCTTCCACTCACCCTTGCCCGGGGTGCCGCCGAACGCCTGCGGGGCCTGGTCGGACATGTCGAACCGGAAGTCGTCGCCGGACGCGATCAGCGCCTTCGCGATCGTCTGCTGGACCGTGTTCGGGTACGCCGAGACCGGCACGTTCTTGTTCGGCGAGAGATAGCCGCCGAGCTTCGCCTGGATCGTCGCCGCGTCCGGGGAGGCCAGGAACGTGGCCAGCGCCTGCGCCGCCTTGGAGTCCTTCAGGATGACGGCCGCGTCACCACCGGAGACCACCGGCGCGGTCGAACCGACCGCCGGGAACGGGAACACCTTCGCGTCCGTGCCCACCTTCGCCTTGGTGTCACCGATGTTGACCTGCGCGAAGTCACCCTCGTAGACCATCGCCGCCTTCGGCTGGTCGCCACCGGTGAACGTCTGCGTGACCGAAGCGGGGAACTCCGTCTGCAGCGCGCCGTCCGCGCCGCCCGCCACATAGTCCTTCTTGCCCCAGACCTGGGCGAGCGTCGTCAGGGCCTGCTTCACCGACGGATCGGTCCACTTGATCTTGTGCTGGGCGAGCTGGTCGTACTTCTCCGGACCCGCCTGGGACAGATAGACGTTCTCGAACCAGTCCGTCAGCGTCCAGCCGTCGGCGCCGCCCACCGAGAATGGCGTCACCCCGGAGTCGTACACGGCCTGCGCCGTCTTCATCAGGTCCTGCCAGGTCTTGGGCTCCTTGGCGCCCGCGTTCCCGAAGACCTTGGCGTTGTACCAGATCAGCGACTTGTTGGCCGCCTTGTAGTACACGCCGTACTGCTTGCCGCCGACCTTGCCGATGTCCTGCCAGCCCTGCGAGTAGTTCTTCCGCAGCTCCTTCAGGGCCGCCGGGCCGAGCGGCTTGGCCCAGTTCTTCTGCACCGCCTGCTTGATGGCGCCCGGCTGCGGCAGCATCGCCACGTCCGGCGGCTGACCGCCGGCGATCTTCGAGCCGAGGAAGTTGATGATCGGGTCCTGCGCCGGCACGAAGGTCACCTTCGCCCCGGTGCGTTTCTCGAACTCCGTTAGGACCTTCTTGAAGTTGGCCTGCTCGGTGCCGGTCCAGACGGCGGCGACCTCCAGGTGCGCGCCGTCCAGCTTCGGCAGCGAGACCGTCGAACCGCCGCCGCCCGGCCCGCTGCTCTTCCCGCCGTCGTCCTTCTTGTCACTGCTGCCCGAGCAGGCGGTGAGCGCGAGGGCTCCCGCGAGGAGGGCGGCGAGTGCCGTGGCGGCCCTGTGTGTCCGGATGGTGTCGCTCTTGCTGCGCATCACTGCCCCGTTCTTCGTTCGCCGTTGAACGTCCGAGCGCTTCCGTGCGGTCCGGTCTACGCCGGGCCCCTTAAGGGCGGCAAGAGCGCCTGCGGCACCGACCGGGTGATCGTGACCGGCTCGTGACCGGGGGCGCATGCGCGCTGTTTCGGACGCGTCCGACGGCGGTCGGCGCGGGGGCTCTCCGTGTACGGCAGCGGGCCCGCGCCTCCCGGTCAGAGGAGCGAGGCCGCTGTCGTCGCCGAGACCTCGCGGGCCGCCCGTTCCACGGCGCTGGCCAGCAGGGCCAGGTCGGTGGGGCCGTTGCCCAGTTCCCGCACCGGCCGGCGGGTCGGCGGGTCGCCCATGCGCTGCCACTCCAGCGGGACCACCGTGGGCCGTTGGGTCGCGGTGCGTGGGATACGGCCCGTCACCCGGCCGGACTGGAACCCGCTCTGCCGTCCGTCGGCGTGGGCGAGCCGGCCCCGCCCGGGCGCGGGCTCGTCCGGCCCGGAGGCCGGCGCGTCCAGGACGACGCGCAGGGTGGCCCTCCGCGCCGGCTCCGTCTCGGCCGTACGACCGCCCACACCGGCCGCCGCCACCAGGTGCACGCCCAGTCGCGCGCCGTCCCGGGCCACCGCTTCCAGCGCCCGCAGCACCGATCCGGCGGCGGGCCGGCCCGGCGAGCCGAGCGCGGGGGAGACCAGCGCGTCCAGGTCGTCGGCGACCACCACGAGCCGGGGCAGCGGCGGCACCACGGCCGCGCTCCGCCGGGCCGCGGCGCCGGGCCGCAGCCGCATCGTGGAACTGGGCGCCGCCTCAAGGTCACCGGCCCCGGCCACGCCACCGTCCAGCGCGCCGGTCCCGTCCGCCCCACCCACAGCCCCGGCGCCGTCACCGGCCGCCGTGCCCGGGCGTCCCACCGGCCGGCGCTGGGCGACGATCCGGCCCGACACCTCGCGCCCCGCATGCCACTGGGCGAAGTCGGAACGGCCCAGCAGCTCCGCGCGCCGCTTCAGCTCCGCGCTCAGCGACTGCGCGAACTCTCGCATCCGCACGGGGTCGTTGGCGATCAGATGGGTCGTCACATGCGGTATGTCCGTACAGACCCGCAGCCCCTCGCCGCCGCGTCCGGCACCGGCACCGATGCCGTCCCGGCCGTCTATGAGCACCATGCCCAGCCGGTCCGGCCGCTCGGCGGCGGCCAGCGAGGCCACCACGGCCCGCAGCAGCTCCGTACGGCCGCTGCCGGGCGGCCCCTCGATCAGCAGGTGCGGTCCCTCGGCCACCAGGTCGGCGACCAGCGGACCGTGCGCCCCGGCGCCGAGCACCGCCCAGGCCCGGCCGCCCAGCGACTCCGTGTCGTCGCCCGCGTCCGCCCAACGGGCCATCAGCGAGGCCGGGGTGGCCCGCGCGAGCCCCAACTCGTCCAGCAGCCGCGCCGACTGCGGCAACGGCGCCGCCACGCGCGCGTGCCGCTCCCCGGGGGCGCCGTCCGGCCGCAGCGGCGCCAGCGCCCGCGCGACCCGCTCGGCCCAGGCACCGGACACGGCGTCCACGGAGGCGAGCGTCCCCGGACCCAAAAGACCGCTCGGGGCGACGCGCATCAGATGCAGCGCGGTGGCGACGTCGCCGCCCAGCAGCGCGACGGCACCGCAGTGCCGGAACGTGGGCACGACGGCGCAGGCCGCCTCGTACGTCTGCGCCACCGGCGAGTCGGGGGACGAGGGCGCCGTCTCGGCGAGACACAGCACGTGCACCCCGGCCCGGGGCCCGGCCACGGCCAGCCGCCCGAGGACGTCCCGCAGCGCGCCCCCACCGGGATCCCCGTCCACGACGACCACCGTGTACGGCCCCGAAAACCCGCCACCCCCGTCCACCCCGGCATCGGCACGCGCCCACGAAGGCCGACGGCCGCCGTCGTCCGGCACCGCGAACCCGGCACCACCGCGTCCCGCCGGCCCCGCGCCGGGGCCCGGAGCCGCCCAGGCGTCCCCGCCCGCCTGATCCGGCACGGCGGACGCACCAGCACCGGTGGCGCTACGGGCATGCTCGACCGAGCCACCGGACGGCGAGCCACCCGGGGCGGAAGCGCCCGCCCTCGAAGGGCCCTCAGCACCCCCTGCCACGCCCGTGGGCCCGGCCCAGTCCACCGCCGCGCCACCGGGGCCGCCCGGCACCGAGGGCCCGCCCCGGTCGGCGGCGCTATGGCCGGCGGCGCCGTGGCCGGTGGTCCCGCGAGGCGGTGCGCCGCCCTCGGCGCCCATGTGGCCGGACCGCCCGGCCCCGCCCGGCTCGCCGGTCCCCGGCCCGGTCCGCCGGACCGACTCGGCGCCCCGGCCCGGCCGGGCCGTGTCCTCCGCTCCCGGTGCGCCCTCCGCACCGGCATGGTCCTCGCGCCCGGCGTAGCCCTCGTGCCCCGGGCCGGCCCAAGGTCCGGGAACACCCGGAGCCGGCGGGGCAGCGTCAGCGGTTCGGCCGGCGCTGGGGTTGCCGCGTCCGCCCGGCGGCGTCGAGTGGTCCGCGGGGCCGTGGTCCTGGTGGCGAAGGCCGGCCGGGGCGCCGGTGGCCGGGGAGGCAGGGCCCGTGGACCATGCCGCGCCGGTGCGGCCGTCCTGCGGTGCGGAGCCCTCCGCGGCGCCGTGGCCCGGCCGGCCGGTGCCGGAGAGGGTATGCGGCGGAGGGGTGGGGTGGACGCTTCGCGGAGCGGCGTCCGCCGGTGTGATGTGGCCCGCCGGACTCTGCCCGTCGTCGGAGGGCCGGCCGCCGGACCGGCCCGCCGGGCTCGACGGCGCGGGGAGCCGGGAGGGGCCCGGGTGGGCCGCGGTCCGGCCCGTCGCCGCGTGGGCCTCGACCCGGCGCAGCAGTTCCTCCGCGCGGGCCGCCGCCTGTTCGCGGTCGTAGGCCAGCAGCAGCCGACAGTCCTGGCCGTGGGCCGGACGGACGTGCGGCAGCCAGCCCAGCCACGACCACTCGGCCGTGCGCTCCGCCACCGGCCGCGCCCGGTCCGCGCTGATCAGCACGATCTCCAGCTGGTCGGGGGAGTGCAGCGCGGCCAGCTGGGCCAGCACCGCGCGGGCCAGCCCGGACAGCCGGGGACGCGGACCGGCCAGACCTAGCGCGCCCGCCTCACGGAGGCCGGCGGTGACCGGCACGGCCGGCAGCAGCCCCGACCCGTCCGGCGCGCTCCGGTCCGCCGTACCGAGCCGCACGGTCAGCGTCTCCGGATGACCCGGCGTCCGCTCCCACAGCCGGGGACCGGGACCCAGCGCCGTCAGCAGCACCGCGGCCGGGTCGGGCCAGGCCTCCGGCTGCTGCGGTACGCCCGCGACTGGGGCGCCGGCCGCACCGCCGCCCTCCTCGCCGAATGCCTCCGGAACGGCCGCCGGCTGCTCCCCTCGACCGCCGGCCAGCCGCCGCGCCCACGCTCCGAGTCCGCCCCTGCGCCGCACTCCGGGCGGCACGTCGGTTCCCCTGAGCGGGGTGCCCTTGCGGCCGTCCGGCGCGCGTCCGCCTTCCTCCGCCGCCGTACGGGCCGGGCCACCCGCCACTCCGAACCGGCCGCCGTGCGTGTCCCCGCCCTCGGGATCCACGCCTTCCGCCGCCCCCCGGGGCCCCCGGTTCTCGATCCCCGGCGCCCCGGCCTGCTCCGGCACCACCGGCCGCGCCGTACGCCGGTGCTCCTGGCCGCCCGATGCGGCGGCCGCCTCCCGGCCCCCACGGCCCCCGTCACCGCCGTACGCGTGGTGCCCGCCGCCGGCACCGGCCGCCCCGGAACCCTCACGGTCGTATCCGTACGGCACGCCACCGGCACCGGCCGCCCCGGCACCGGCGCCCCGCTCCACGCGCGCGTGCCCGCCACCGGCACTCCCCGCCGGGCCCGGCCCGCCGATCGCCTCGGCCGCCCGCGCGTCCATGTCCCCGCCGGGAGCCTCTGCCGTCTCGGCCCCGACGCGCACGCACCCCTCTCCGTCCGGTACCCCCAGGATCCGTGCCCCCGGACCCCCGGACGGCGTAAGCCTCAAGGTCGACTCTCCGACCCTCAGGAGGGCCCCCGCGGGGAAGCGGACCGGGTGGTCGCCGACGCGCGCGCCCGCGAGGACCGTGCCGTTCGTGGAGTTCAGGTCGGCGACCGCGACACGGCCGTCGGTCGAGACGGTGACCGCGCAGTGCAGGCGGGAGACGTCGGGGTCGTCCAGCGGGACGTCGGCCTCGGCGGAGCGGCCCACCGTGACCCGGCCGCCGTGCAGCAGATGGACCCCGCCCGCGTCCGGCCCCGCGACCACGTGCAGCTGGGTCGGCGCGTCGTCCAGCTCGGGATGCGGCTCGGGGGCGGCCGGGGCGCCCAGGGCCAGCACGGCCCCGTCGACCAGCGGCGGCTCGCCCAGCACACACCGGCGGGCGTCCAGCCGCTCCGCGCCCGCGTACAGCACGACCGCCGCGCCCGAGGACTCCCGGCCCGCGCCCGCGTCCCCGGTGACCGCCGAGGCCAGCGCCGACGCCACCGCGGCCAGGTCCGTGCCCGTGGGCGCCGTGACCAGCACGTCGCGGCTCGCGGCACGCCCCCGCTGCGGAGACGGGCCCAGCGGGTCTACGACGGTCAGCCGGATCTGCATCGCCGTCAGCGGTCCCTTCTGCGCGAACCCGCCCCGCGGGGACGAAGCCGCCCAGCGGTCCCCGCCGCAGGCTTCCCCCACCGCCGCACGAGCACGTCGGCCAGTACTCCCCGCATCCTCGCACCTGTCACTGACAACACGCCCGCGCCCCCGGAACAAGTGATCTTGTTTGGTCAGCTCTGCCCCCAAAAATGCCTGACGAGGACCGTCCCGGCGATCACTTGAGATCGGTCACGTCCACTCCTCGGCAACCACGGGACCGGGGTACGCGTCTTTCCTTCGAAACTTTCCTTCGTCCCGCCCCCGATCGTTCGGCCGGACTTCGGTCGAACGGGGACCGGAACGCTTACGTAGTGCCTTTTGTAGCGGCACTACAGTGGGGCGGAACACCCGGGAACACTCGGAACACCAGCAAGCGAGCAGGGAGCGCACGTGCGGCCGGTAGGCAGCAAGTACCTCCTGGAGGAGCCGCTCGGACGCGGCGCCACCGGGACCGTCTGGCGAGCCCGCCAGCGAGAGACCGCGGGCGCCGAGGCGGCCGTGGCCGGCCAGCCCGGCGAGACGGTCGCGATCAAGGTCCTCAAAGAGGAGCTGGCGAGCGACCCCGACATCGTGATGCGCTTCCTGCGGGAGCGCTCCGTCCTGCTGCGCCTCACCCACCCGAACGTCGTCCGGGTCCGCGACCTGGTCGTCGAGGGTGACCTGCTCGCCCTCGTCATGGACCTGGTCGACGGCCCCGACCTGCACCGCTACCTGCGCGAGAACGGCCCCTTCACCCCGGTCGCCGCCGCCCTGCTGACCGCCCAGATCGCCGACGCCCTCGCCGCGAGCCACGCCGACGGCGTCGTCCACCGCGACCTGAAGCCCGCGAACGTCCTGCTCAACCAGGACAGCGGCCAGATGCACCCGATGCTGACCGACTTCGGCATCGCCCGCCTCGCCGACTCCCCGGGCCTGACCCGCACCCACGAGTTCGTCGGCACGCCCGCGTACGTCGCCCCGGAGTCCGCCGAGGGCCGCCCGCAGACCTCGGCCGTCGACATCTACGGTGCCGGCATCCTGATGTACGAGCTGGTCACCGGCCGCCCCCCGTTCTCCGGCGGCAGCGCGCTCGAAGTCCTGCACCAGCACCTCAGCGCCGAGCCGCGCCGCCCCTCCACCGTCCCCGACCCGCTGTGGACGGTCATAGAACGCTGCCTGCGCAAGAACCCGGAGGAACGGCCCAGCGCCGAGAACCTCGCGCGCGGGTTGCGCGTCGTCGCCGAGGGCGTCGGCGTGCACGCCAACCCCGCGCAGATCGCCGCCGCCGAGGGCGTGGGCGCCCTGCTCGCCCCCGACCCGGCCCCCGCCGCCGTCCCGGGAGTGCCCGGCGCCGCCGACCCCACCCAGGTGCTGCCCACCGGCGCGCCCCAGGGGTCGTACGACCCGAACGCCGCCACCAGCTTCCTGCCGCACACCGGCGGCCCGGCCGGCGCCGCCGACCCCACCGCCGTCCTGCCGAACACCGGCGCCGCCGACCCGACGGCCGTCATGCCGCCGATGCCGCAGGGCGCCCCCGGACAGCAGGGTCAGCACGATCCGTACGGCCAGCCGGGGCAGCCCGAGCAGCCGCACCCGTGGCAGACCCAGCTGCGCGCCGCCCGCGACCGCAACGAGCAGACCCAGATCCAGTACCTCGACCCGGACGAGGACCCGCTGCGCCGCCGCCCCCAGCGGCAGGTCGCCCGCCCCCAGCAGCAGCCCCGCCAGGCCCCGCAGGGACGCGCCCAGCAGCCGCAGCCGCGCGGCGCCCACCAGCGCCCGCCGGCCGGGTACGGCTACCCGCAGCAGCAGCCCCAGCCGTACGCCCCGCAGCAGCAGCCCCAGCGGTACGCGCCCCCCGCCCCGGAGCCCCAGCGTCCCGTGCGCGAGCCCCGGGCGCCGCGGCAGCGCAGCGCCAACCCGATGAAGATCCCGGGCCTCGGCTGCCTCAAGGGCTGCCTGTTCACGATCGTCATCCTGATCGTCGCCAGCTGGCTGATCTGGGAACTGACCCCGCTGCACACCTGGGTCGGCGAGGGCAGGGGCTACTGGCACGAGGTGCGCAACCTCGTCCACACCGTGTCCGGCTGGGTCAAGGACATCGGCAGCGCCACCGGCAACTGACCGCAGGGTTGGGGATTTGTCGACATCCAGCGGGTGATTTCCGTCTCCGCGGTGAAGGTTGGCTCTTTCGGCGCGTAGTTTTGTCGACCGGGGTTCCCGGTCCGTCGGCCGGGGCCCGGGGGCACGCGGTGTCAGCGGTTGACGCCGGCGCCCCGGAATGACGCAGCAACGACAACACGCGTCTGTGGGAGCAGCCTTGGCACGGAAGATCGGCAGCCGGTACACCGCGAACCAGATCCTGGGGCGGGGCAGCGCCGGCACGGTGTGGCTGGGCGAGGGACCGGACGGCCCCGTCGCCGTCAAGCTGCTGCGCGAGGACCTCGCCTCCGACCAGGAACTCGTCGGGCGCTTCGTCCAGGAGCGCACCGCCCTGCTCGGCCTGGAGCACCCGCGCATCGTCTCCGTGCGCGACCTGGTCGTCGACGGCAACGACCTGGCCCTCGTCATGGACCTGGTCCGCGGCACCGACCTGCGCACCCGCCTGGAGCGCGAGCGGCGCCTCGCCCCCGAGGCCGCCGTCGCCGTCGTCGCCGACATCGCCGACGCCCTCGCCGCGGCCCACGCGGCCGGCGTCGTCCACCGGGACGTCAAGCCGGAGAACGTGCTCCTCGACATGCAGGGCCCCCTCGGCCCCGGCGGCGCCCACCCCGCGCTGCTCACCGACTTCGGCGTGGCCAAACTGATCGACTCCCCGAAGCGCACCCGCGCCACGAAGATCATCGGCACGCCGGACTACCTGGCCCCCGAGATCGTCGAGGGCCTGCCGCCCCGCGCCGCCGTCGACATCTACGCCCTCGCCACGGTCCTCTACGAACTCCTCGCCGGCTTCACCCCCTTCGGCGGCGGCCACCCCGGAGCCGTTCTGCGCCGGCACGTCACCGAGACCGTCGCGCCCCTGCCCGGCATCCCCGACGAGCTGTGGCAGCTGATCGTGCAGTGCCTCGCCAAGGCCCCGGCCTCCCG
Source organism: Streptomyces sp. NPDC047028 (assembly GCF_040644095.1). Classification (NCBI taxonomy): domain Bacteria; kingdom Bacillati; phylum Actinomycetota; class Actinomycetes; order Kitasatosporales; family Streptomycetaceae; genus Streptomyces; species Streptomyces sp. NPDC047028. The sequence continues at coordinate 47,338 of NZ_JBEYVS010000037.1, read as the reverse complement.
GCTGCGCGCCTCGGAACTCGGCGCCCGGCTGCGCGAGCAGCTCCCCACGCTCGCCGGCATGCCCCCGCTCGACGTGGACGAGCCGGACCCGGAACTCGCCGAGGACGGCACCGACGAGGCCACGGCGCCCGCCGCTTCCGCCGAGCAGGTACGACGCCGGGGCGCGGTCTCCCTCGTCCCGGGCGCCAAGCCGGACTCCAACCGCGACACCCACACCTCGATGCGGGTGCCCGCCCCCGACGAGCTGGCCGGCGGCGCGCGCGGCACCGCCCGCGTCCCCCGCCCCGCCGGCGCCCCCCGACCCGGCTCGGCCCGGCACCGCGCCCAGGCCCGGCGCCGCCGGATCACCCTGGGCGTGGCCGGAGTGGTCCTCGCGGCGGCCATCGGAGCCGGGACCTGGGCGGCCCTGTCCGGCGACGACGGCGGCTCGCCCCCCGACGGCACGAACTCCTCGTCCTCCTCGTCGACCCCCTGAGCCGGGCGGTGCGGGCGGCGTACGGCCTCCGCCGGTCTCGCCGGGCGGCCCTGCCCTCGCCGCCCGGCGGAGCCGTTACGCTGGAGGCGTGGCAGTCGTCGATGTATCCGAAGAGCTGAAGTCCCTCTCCTCGACCATGGAGTCGATCGAGGCCGTCCTGGACCTCGATGGGCTGAGGGCCCAAATCGCCGTGCTCGAGGAGCAGGCCGCGGTGCCCTCCCTGTGGGACAACCCGGACGAGGCACAGAAGATCACCAGCAGGCTCTCCCACCTCCAGGCCGAGGTCAGGAAGGCGGAGGCGCTGCGCGGCCGGATCGACGATCTCGCCGTGCTCTTCGAGATGGCCGAGGAGGAGGACGACCCGGACACCCGCGCCGAGGCCGAGTCCGAGCTGGCCGCCGTGCGCAAGGCGCTGGACGAGATGGAGGTCCGCACCCTGCTCAGCGGCGAGTACGACGCCCGCGAGGCCCTCGTCAACATCCGCGCCGAGGCCGGTGGCGTCGACGCCGCCGACTTCGCCGAGAAGCTCCAGCGCATGTACCTGCGCTGGGCGGAGCAGCGCGGCTACAAGACCGAGGTGTACGAGACGTCGTACGCGGAGGAGGCGGGCATCAAGTCCACCACCTTCGCCGTCCAGGCGCCCTACGCCTACGGCACCCTCTCCGTCGAGCAGGGCACGCACCGCCTGGTCCGCATCTCGCCCTTCGACAACCAGGGCCGCCGCCAGACGTCCTTCGCGGGCGTCGAGGTGCTGCCGGTCGTCGAGCAGACCGACCACATCGAGATCGACGAGTCCGAGCTGCGGGTCGACGTGTACCGCTCCTCCGGCCCCGGCGGCCAGGGCGTCAACACCACCGACTCCGCGGTGCGCCTGACCCACCTCCCCACCGGCATCGTCGTCTCCTGCCAGAACGAGCGGTCGCAGATCCAGAACAAGGCGACCGCGATGAACGTCCTCCAGGCCAAGCTGCTGGAGCGGCGCCGCCAGGAGGAGCAGGCCAAGATGGACGCCCTCAAGGGCGACGGCGGCAACTCCTGGGGCAACCAGATGCGTTCGTACGTCCTGCACCCGTACCAGATGGTCAAGGACCTGCGCACCGAGCACGAAGTCGGCAACCCGGAGGCCGTGTTCAACGGTGAGATCGACGGGTTCCTGGAAGCCGGAATTCGCTGGCGCAAGCAGCAGGAGAAGTAACCGGTCGAATATCTTTGTCGACATGACAACTGCCGCCCCTGAGGCGGCAGTTGTCATTTGTCTGGGTTTTACATCACACTCACAGGCTGTAAGTCCCGGCAAACGCCACTCCATTGGACATTGCACTCGGAACGGCCTTGACGTGCCTTTGACCCATGGGCAAGGGTGAGCGTGGCATGCGCATTTCCGGGGTGCATGTGAACCGGGGGAGAGGAACGGCTCGGACGTCGACGTCCGAATCCGTCAGCTGCCTCCGTCGATCACGGCACACCCTGCGCGCGGCCTCATTGACGACCAGCTACTGGGGGTAGCAACCATATGACGAAGAAGACGCGCGTCCGGGTCGCGCGCATAGCCGCCGGCGCGGTCATCGCGGCCGGCGCCTCGCTGACGGCGGCGGGTGCGGCCTCGGCGATGGACGCGAATGTCCAGCTGGGCCCGATCACGGTGGACGCGAAGACCGGGCCGAACGACCCCGGTGATCCTTGCCCGGTCGGCATCTGCACCACTACGGGTGGCGACCCGTCCACCACGGGTGGGGACCCCTCGACGACCGGTGGGGACCCGTCCACCACGGGTGGCGACCCGTCCACGACCGGCGGGGACCCGTCCACCACGGGTGGCGACCCGTCCACGACCGGTGGCGACCCGTCCACCACGGGTGGGGACCCCTCGACGACCGGCGGGGACCCGTCCACCACGGGTGGCGACCCGTCCACGACCGGCGGGGACCCGTCCACCACGGGTGGCGACCCGTCCACGACCGGTGGCGACCCCTCGACCACGGGTGGGGACCCCTCCACGACCGGTGGGGACCCGTCCACCACGGGTGGCGACCCCTCCACGACCGGTGGGAACGGCTCGTCCGGTGGTAATTCCGGCGGTAACGGTGCGGGCGGCGACCACGGCAACTCCGGTGGCAACGGCACCGGCGGCGACCACGGCACGGCCGGTGGGAACTCCACCGGCGGCGGTTCCAGCACCAACGGCGGTACCACTCCCGACGGCGGCGGCAACAACACCGTCCCGCAGGAGCAGGGCTCCTCGGCCCTCACCGACACCGGCTCCGACACCACGGCCAAGGGCGGTGACAAGCAGCTCGCCGAGACCGGTGCCGGTCAGACCGCGTTCCTGCTCATCGGCGCGGCCACGATGATCGCCGGCGGCATCGGCTTCCGCGTGCTGCCGCGTCTCGCGGCCGGCCGGGGCGGCGCTGCGGCCTGACCGTAGCCCCACGGGTACGGAACGTACTCACCAGGCACGACGAAGGGCCCGGAGCCTCACGCTCCGGGCCCTTCGGCCTGTCTGTGGGGACCCTCGTCAGACGGTCTGGTGCGCCAGCAGCACCACCGCGGCGATCAGCACCGCGAGCAGCGCGATCAGCGCAGCGGGGTTCAGCCCGGCGAAGAAGCCCTCCTGCTGCAGCCGCTCGCGGTTGGCACGGCACACCGGGCACCGGCCCTCACTCACGGGCGCCGCGCAGTTCGCGCACACCAACCGGTCGTACGTCATGCGCTCGCCCTCCTCGCACCGGCCATCACACACAACAACGTCTGCGGGAACGAGAACGTTCCCCTTACCACTGTGCCAGGTTCCCCCGGAGCGTGCGCGGGGCCCCGTCAAAGGGCCGGTACCACAAGCCGCTGCACAAAAGCGCACAAGCCACCCGGAACCCGGTAGGGCCCTGCGCTTGCGCGCCCGGGTCGCGTATGGTCACGCTCATCTACCCCCGGCGACCCGTGGTGCATCCGTGATCCGATTCGACAACGTCTCCAAGGTCTACCCCAAACAGACCCGCCCAGCCCTCAGGGATGTCTCCCTGGAGGTGGAGAAGGGCGAGTTCGTGTTCCTGGTGGGGTCCTCCGGCTCCGGAAAGTCCACCTTCCTGCGGCTCGTCCTCCGTGAGGAGCGGTGCAGCCACGGCCAGGTGCACGTGCTCGGCAAGGACCTCGCGCGCCTGTCCAACTGGAAGGTGCCGCAGATGCGCCGCCAGCTCGGGACGGTGTTCCAGGACTTCCGGCTGCTGCCCAACAAGACGGTCGCCGAGAACGTCGCCTTCGCCCAGGAGGTCATCGGCAAGTCCAAGGGCGAGATCCGCAAGTCCGTGCCGCAGGTCCTCGACCTCGTCGGACTCGGCGGCAAGGAGGACCGCAGGCCGGGCGAGCTGTCCGGCGGCGAGCAGCAGCGCGTCGCCATCGCGCGGGCCTTCGTCAACCGGCCCAAGCTGCTGATCGCCGACGAGCCCACCGGCAACCTCGACCCGCAGACCTCCGTCGGCATCATGAAGCTGCTCGACCGCATCAACCGGACGGGCACCACCGTCATCATGGCGACGCACGACCAGAACATCGTGGACCAGATGCGCAAGCGCGTCATCGAGCTGGAGAAGGGCCGCCTCGTCCGCGACCAGGCCCGCGGCGTCTACGGCTACCAGCACTGAAGAACGCACTGAAGCACGCAGTGAAGCACGTTCACGACGGAAAGGCTTGACCAGACGCCATGCGCGCCCAGTTCGTCCTGTCGGAGATCGGAGTCGGTCTCCGCCGCAATCTGACGATGACCTTCGCGGTCATCGTCTCCGTCGCCCTGTCCCTGGCCCTGTTCGGCGGCTCCCTGCTGATGAGCGACCAGGTGAGCACCATGAAGGGCTACTGGTACGACAAGGTCAACGTCTCGATCTTCCTGTGCAACAAGCACGACGCCCAGTCGGACGCCAACTGCGCCAAGGGCGCGGTCACCGAGGACCAGAAGAAGCAGATCCTCTCCGACCTGCACAAGATGAGCATCGTCGAGAAGGTGTCGTACGAATCGCAGGACCAGGCGTACAAGCACTACAAGGAGCAGTTCGGCAACTCCCCGCTGGCCAGCTCCCTCACGCCGGACCAGATGCAGGAGTCGTACCGGATCAAGCTCAAGGACCCGCAGAAGTACCAGGTGATCGCCACCGCCTTCAACGGGCGTGACGGCGTGCAGTCCGTGCAGGACCAGAAGGGCATCCTGGACAACCTCTTCGGGCTGCTCAACCTCATGAACCGGGCGGCGCTCGGCGTGATGGCGCTGATGCTCGTCGTCGCGCTGCTGCTGATCGTCAACACCGTGCGCGTGTCCGCGTTCAGCCGGCGGCGCGAAACCGGGATCATGCGCCTGGTCGGTGCCTCGGGCTTCTACATCCAGGCGCCGTTCATCGCCGAGGCCGCGGTCGCCGGGCTCATCGGCGGCGGCCTCGCCTGCGTTTTCCTCGTCGTCGGCCGGTACTTCACGATCGACCACGGCATGGCCCTGTCCAGCAAGCTGACGCTGATCAACTTCGTAGGCTGGGAAGCGGTGTTGACCAAGCTCCCGCTGATCCTCGCGACGAGCGTGCTGATGCCCGCGCTGGCAGCGTTCTTCGCGTTGCGCAAGTACCTGAAGGTGTGACGCACGCCAAGAGGGCCGTACGGTCAACCGTGCGTACGGCCCTCCGCGTTGTCCTAGACTCACCGCCATGTCAGGCCGTGACCCCCTCTGTCCGCCCCGCCGTGCCCACCGCGGGGCAGCCCTGACCCTGGTCTTCGTCGGCGTCCTCGTCGCCGGGGCCGCCACCGGCTCCTTCCCGGACACCGCCGCGGAGGGCCGGACGGGCGCCGCCGGACACACGTCCGCCACCGGATCGGCCCGCACGGCCTCCGGACCCGTCCGTACGACCGCCCGGCACGAGGCCGTCCAGAAAGCCGCCGCCGAGGCCATGGCCGACGGCAAGTCCCCCATGGAAGCCGCCGAACGGGCCGTCAGCCGCAGCGGCGACCGCTGGGGCGCCGTGTACTCCCAGGGCGAGTACCAGGAGTTCCAGGAGGCCCTCGACGGCGAGTACACCGGCGTCGGCCTGTGGGCGCGGCGCGGGCGGGACGGCCGTATCGAGGTCAGCAAGGTGCAGTCCGGCTCGCCCGCCGCGGACGCCGGCATCCGCGCGGGCGACCGGCTGCGCAGCGTCGACGGCACCCGGGTCGAGGGCCGGCCCGTCACCGAGACTGTCGCCCTGCTCCGCGGCGACGCCGACGACGCCGCGGCCGGGACCACCGTCACCGTCGGCCTTCAGCGCGGCACGCGCGCGTGGAGCGAGACGCTGCGCCGGGCCCGCCTGTCGACCGACTCCGTGACCGTCCGCAGGCTGTCGGGCCAGGTCACCGTGATCAAGGTGTCCGCCTTCACCAAGGGCGTCGGCGACACCGTCCGCGCCGCCGTCCGCCGGGCCCCGGCCGGCGCCGGGATCATCCTGGACCTGCGCGGCAACTCCGGCGGCCTGGTCACCGAGGCGACCGCCGCCGCCTCCGCCTTCCTCGACGGCGGCCTCGTCGCCACGTACGACATCGACGGCACCCAGCGCTCCCTGCACGCCGACCCCGGCGGCGACACCGCCCGGCCCCTGGTCGCCCTCGTCGACGGCGGCACGATGAGCGCGGCCGAGATGCTCACCGGCGCCCTCCAGGACCGGGGGCGCGCCGTCGTCATCGGTTCCCGCACCTTCGGCAAGGGCTCCATCCAGATGCCGACCGACCTGCCCGACGGATCGGTCGCCGAGCTGACCGTCGGCCACTACCGCACCCCGTCCGGCCACGCCGTCGACGGCCGGGGCATCACCCCGGACCTGGAGGTCGCACCGGGCCCCGAGGCGCTGGAGCGGGCGGAACGGGTCCTCACGGGGCTGGGCGACCCGTCGTAGCGCGGGCCTGGGCGACCGTCGTAGCGCATCCGGTGGCCCACGGCGGCCCCACCCTTAATGCGCTTCCCTCCCACCCCCCTGGTGGTGCGAAAATGGGCGGCACTATGGCTAAGGAAAAAGGGCGCAAGCTGATCGCGCAGAACAAGAAGGCGCGGCACGACTACCACATCCTCGACACCTACGAGGCCGGTCTGGTGCTCATGGGGACCGAGGTGAAGTCGCTGCGCCAGGGGCGGGCCTCACTGGTCGACGGCTTCGTGCAACTGGACGGTCACGAAGCGTGGCTGCACAACGTGCACGTGCCCGAGTACAGCCAGGGCACCTGGACCAACCACAGCGCCCGCCGCAAGCGGAAGCTGCTGCTGCACCGCGACGAGATCGACAAGCTGGAGTCGAAGTCCCAGGAGACGGGTCACACCATCGTGCCCCTCGCCCTGTACTTCAAGGACGGCCGCGCGAAGGTCGAGATCGCGCTGGCGAAGGGCAAGAAGGAGTACGACAAGCGGCAGACCCTGCGGGAGAAGCAGGACCGCCGTGAGGCCGACCGGGCGATGTCGGCGGTACGGCGCAAGCAGCGGGCCTGAGCGGCAGCCGGGTCCGTCGGCTACCCGGGGGAATACGCTGGCACCGACCCGCGTTGGTCACGTACGATGGCACTGCACCTCACCGAGGGTGCGCGCCCCCTCTCCGGAGGGATTGAAAAAACAACATGGGGATGATCGGTTTCGACAGCGGATGTCGAAGCAGGGGAAGCGTGTCGAGGAAGCGGCCATGATCTCGTAAACCACAGGCCGAAAAAAATAATCGCCAATACCAAGCGCGATTCCTCCCACTTCGCCCTCGCTGCCTAATCAGCAGCTAAGCGAAGCTCTCACGGGAGTGTCAGCCCGGGGCTGTTCCCGACCCGGATCCTGGCATCAGCTAGGGGACTAAACCTTGATCCCGGTCACGGGGTGAAGAGGGAAACCAAACAGTGACTGGGCCCGTCGGCGACTTGTTCGCGTGATCGCCGGGGCCGAGAAAAGCGAAGCGAACTGCACACGGAGAAGCCCTGGTTCTGCACCGTTGGACGCGGGTTCGATTCCCGCCATCTCCACAACGCCCCTCCGGGGGCACCCCATGTGGGCAACGGCCCCGTCGCTTATGCGGCGGGGCCGTTGCCGTGGGGGTGGCCCACTACGGGGCGCTCTCGACTGCGGGCAGTCGTGTCGCTGGGGCGGCACGGGTGGGCGCAGGCGGCACCCTGCCAGCGCCGGTGAGCGTAGCCACCCCCAGCGCAAGCAGAGCCGCGCCCGTCGGTACGGCGTACCCGACCGTGGGCGACAGGTGCTCCACCACCCACCCCCCCACCGCCGACCCGCACGCGATGCCCCCCAGCAGCCCGGTCACCACGAGACTCATCCCCTCGTTGACCCGGTCCGCCGGCGTCCGGCGCTGGACCACCGTCATCGCCGTCACCATCGTCGGCGCCGTCGCCATCCCCGCCACCAGCAGCGCCCCCGCCAGCACCCACAGCGACCCGCTGAGACCGGCCGCCGCCCACGGCAGCGTCATCAGCACCGCCATCCCGGCCAGACAGCGCCGCAGCCCCAGCCGCACACCCGCCGGTTTCGCCGCGCCGTAGACCAGACCCGCCGCACATGACCCGGTGGCCTGCAACGCAAGCACGACACCGGCGGCCGAGAGATGCCCGTGCGCGTCGGCGAAGGCGATCGTCACGACCTCCATCGACCCGAACACCGCCCCGGTCGCGGCGAAGCACGCGAGCAGGGGCGGAATCCCGGGACTGCGCAGCGGCGAGGGCGCGGCCGACCGCCCCCGCACCGGCGGCTCGGTACCTCGCTGCGCGGCGAACACCAGCATCCCGCCGAGCAGCAGCACCGCCCCCGCGAGCGTGCCCGCCTCCGGAAAGAACGTGCCGGTCAGGAAGGACGCCAGCACCGGCCCGAGCATGAAGCACAGCTCGTCGGCGGCCTGCTCGAAGGAGTTGGCGGTGTGCAGCGCGTCCGGGTCGTCCCGGAGCAGATGGGCCCAGCGCGCGCGGGACAACCCGCCGATGTTGGGGGTGCAGGCGGTGGCACCATACGCGACGAACAGCGCCCAACTCGGCGCCCCGCACCGCACGCACACCACCATCCCCACACTCCCCAGCACCGCCACCACCGTGGCCGGTACGGCGACCCGGGCCTGCCCGAACCGGTCGACGAGCCGGGCGACCCACGGCCCGAGGACGCCGGTCGCCGCGAGCCCGGTGGCGGTGACCGCACCGGCGAGGGCGTACGACCCCCGGGCCCCGGCGATCATCACGACGGCACTCACACTGAACATGCCCATGGGCAGTCGGGCGAGCAGGTTGCCGACGGTGAAGGCGAGGGTGCCGGGCCGGGCGAAGAGCCGCCGGTAGGCACGGTCGCGGGACACGGTGATCTCTGGCATGCCTTCACCGTCACCCGGAGTGGATCACCGCGTCCAACACCTACTACGACCGTATTGACACACCGGCGTTGTAAATTCGGCACATGCCCGCCGCCCCGACAGACCCCCGCCTCCTCCGCGCCTTCGTCACGGTGGCCGAGGAGTTGCACTTCACCCGGGCGGCGGCCCGCCTGTACGTCGCCCAGCAGGCACTCAGCCGGGACGTACGGCGCCTCGAACGCGACCTGGGCACGGAGCTGTTCCTCCGTACGACCCGCCAGGTGACCCTGACCCCGGACGGCGAACGCCTCCTCCCGCACGCCCGCAAGGTCCTCGCCGCCCACGACGACCTGCTCGCCGCCTTTGGCCAGGCCCGCCCCCTCCTGGTCGACCTCAACTCACCCGGCCCGACCACCGCCCGCCGCGTCCTGCACCGCGCCCGCGAACTCGCCCCCGACCACGAGCTGATGGCCCGCTACGAAAGCGGCCTGACGGGCGCTGCCACCGAGATCCTGGCCGGCCGCCTGGACGCCTCCTTCGGCCGCTACGCCGGCCTGGACCCCGCCCTCCGCGCCGGCCTCGACCACCACCCGGTCCGCTACGAACAGATGGCGATCCTCCTGCCTGAGGCCCACCCCCTGTCCTCCCGTGGGTCCATCCCCCTCCCCTCCCTCTCCGGCGAAACGGTCTACGCGGGCGCCGGCAACCCCCGCACCCCGGAATGGACGGCCCTCGCCGAGAACCTCTTCTCCGCCCACTCCATCCACCTGGCCCCGCCCCTCCCCCTGGCCGTGGGGGACGAGGAGTTCGAGCGCATCATGTCCAAGACGGGCCACCCGGTCCTCGCGGTCCAGAACTTCCCCACCCTCCCCGGCACCGTCCTCCGCCCCCTGACTTCCCCCATCCCCCTCTCCCCCCTCTCCCTGGTCTGGCGCAAGGGCCTGACCCACCCGGCCCTGACAGCCCTCCACCGAGCGGCAACGGAACTGGGGGATGCGGAGGGCTGGCTGCGGAGGCCGCCGGGGAGCTGGATTCCCTCGGCGGACGAGGAGGCGATGACGTCGGGCCCCACACTGTCTTTGTGAGGGCCAACGCCCCGCTGACCATCGGTCATGGCGGCGTCACGGAACAGCAACCGAACGCCGACTTCCGCGCCCACTTGTCCCCATGTGCGGACTTTGCGCCATCGGGGCGACCGGGCCGCCCTTTTGCCCCCGCAGCCGACCTCGATACCGTAACGGCTGCTCAGCAAATGCCAACCGCCCCCACAGGAGCCAGCCGTGACCCGCCCCTCCCGCCTGTTCCCCACAGCGACCGCCGGCGCCATGGCCGCACTCCTGCTCACCGGCTGCGGGGGAGGGGGCGGCAGCGACACGAACTCGAACGGCAAGATCAAGGGGGCGGAAACGGGGGGTGCGACTTCGACTTCGCCGAGCGCGTCAGCGTCCACGGCTCCGGGCCGTCCGAACCTCGACATGCCAGCTGATCTGTCGTACACCTTTGACTGGCCCAAGACGGGTGACAAGGACAAGGACACCGTCCTCTCCGACAGCGAACAGTCGATCAAGGCGGTCGACCTCGCGATCGTGCACCAGGACCCGCTCGACAAGGCGTACCGCTTCTACTACGACGGTGAAGCCGCAGCTCAGACGCAGCAGTTCATCAAGGCCTATGTGAAGGCCAAGGCGCGAACGACCGGCAGTTACCGCTACTACAACCCTGTGGTGAATCTCAGCGGATCGAACGAGGCGTCTTTGGTGTACTGCGAGGATCAGGGCAAGGCCTACGACTTGTACTTGAAGACGAAGAAGGTCGACAAGACACCCGTCACCAAGAACAGCTATGTCCTGTACAGCTCGCAGATGCACAAGAACGACAAGGGCGTGTGGGTCATCCAGAAGCTCATGTCTGTGAGGGGGAGTTCGAAGTGTCAGCCCTGAGCACCGGTTCGCGGTCGCTGGTGGTGCTTCCGCTGATCGGGGTGATCCTCGTGGGAGCGTCACCTGCGGTGGCGGACAACAAGATCGGCGGCGGCGCCCAGACCCCTCCGACACCTGGAGAGAAGACGTCGGGCTCGGCATCCGATGACGGCACCCTGTCCTCCACAGCCGGCGTCATCGTCTACGACCGCTCGAAGAACGGCTCCGGCCCCACCACGGGCCCCGTCACCCCCAGCACCTCCTGGACCCCGCCCGCCTGCTGGTACGCCCCGAAGTACACCCCCGCGCAGCTGAAGGCCTACCTGGAGCCGATCTGGGAGGCCGAGTCGACCGGCTCGGAGTGGGACCTCCAACAACGCAACCGTTACGTCAAGGGCCAGCCCTACAAGGACTTCAACAAGGACAAGGCCGGCAAGGGCTACTGGTGGGACTCGTACGTCAACGAGGACTTCCCGCCTGGCTGGGACAAGTGCGACAAGCCCATCTTCTGGGTCGACAAGGGTGACCCCCCACCCGCGGACATCCCGAACGCCGTAACCCCGGAGATTCTCGCCGAACTCGCCTACAACGAGATCCGCGTCCCCACCACAAAGGTGTCCCTCGCCCCCGCCGACACGACCAAGGTCAATCTCCCTACCTGGGCCTGGCTGAACGGCGTCCGCTTCAAGCCGGTGTCGGTGACCGCCTCGGTACCCGTGCTCGGTATCTCAGCGACGACCACCGCCGAACCGGTCTCCCTCAAGATCGACCCTGGCACCCCGGACGCGGAGACCTACCCCGCTTCGGGCGCCTGCGAGCTCAAGAACGGCAGCATCGGGGAGAAGTACACCCACGGCAAGGCCGACGAGACACCCCCCTGCGGAGTCAAATACCTCCGCTCCTCAGGCAACGGCTCCTTCCCCCTGAAAGCCACCATCACGTGGAAGATCCACTGGACCGGAACAGGCATCACCGGTGACAAGCCACTGCCCGACGGCACCTTCGGCAACACCCAGGACGTCGTCGTGCAGGAGATCCAGGCGGTCAACCGCTGACGACCTTGGACAACGAAGAGGTCTGGGAGGCCGCAAAGAGGAGACACCCTCTCGGGGCCACCGTGCGCGGAACGGTGAAGGCCCGTTTCCCGTTCGGGGTGTTCCTCGAACTCGATGACGCCCCGGGCGTGCACGGCTTCCTCGACCTACTGTCACACAACCCCTGCGGCACGATCGACGACCCGGACGCGGCCCCGGTGCCCTTGCCGGAAGTCGGCGAAAGGGTCGAGGGGGTCGTAGTCGTACACGGGGACCATCAGATCCGCATCCGGGTCGGCCCCCGCTTTCGGGAGCCCCGAGGGAACGCGACGCGCAGCTACCGATACGTGGGCCCCGCCGAGCTGAAGGCCGCTGTTCGGGCGGGCAGCGGCGCCTCTCCCATCGGCTCGGCCGTCGACTTCGAAGCCTGGATCACCCGGCGGCCGGTCGAGGAGCATACGGAACCCTTCACGTTCGTCGTCGGTCTGGACGGCCTGCTCCGCCTGGCCCCACGCCGAAGCGAGCATGTGGCCTGCGCCGGAGGCGACCCCGTGCTGAGCGCCGGTGAAATCGCCTTCGTACGGGACGCAGGTCGCTGGTCCGTCAGCGAGGTCACCAACCACTCCACCGGATACTGCCCCGACGTCACCTCCTGGCCGGCGGTCGCCCGGGCACTCGACAGAGCGGCACTCAGCCACCCGCTCGACTTCACGCACCAGGTGATCTTCCGTCGCTGCCCCGCCTGCCAGGAGCACAACATCGTCCGCGAGGGCGACTTCGCCTGCGCCTTCTGCCAGGCCGACCTGCCGACGTACTGGAACGTCGCCCCGAGCACCCAGGAACGCGTCGCCACAGACCGCTGATCCAGCGAGGACGAGGACCACGGCCGCGGTGTCAGTCCCCTGAAGTACTCTTCCCGCCGATGCACACCCACCGACCGTGAGGACCAGAAGAGTTGACCGGCTTGGCTGCCTTCCCGCTGCCGTTTCAAGCGTCCCGTTCCATATCGTTCGCGAAGCCCCGAACCCTCCGGGAACTCGAGATGATGCAGTGCAGCGCGCTCATCCGGTCGAAGCCGCGGTGGTTCGACAAGATGAATGACGCCGAGACCGTCGCCAGGTGGACGCGAGAGGCGGTGGCCCAGGGCCTCACCGAGGCACAGGTCCGCTACGTGCTTGCCGAACTCCACCACTACGCCGCGTTGCGGGACGCGGGAACCGGCATCGAGGTCTCCGCCGTCGACGGGGTGTGGCAGTCGGACACACTGATCGACGACCAGCTCCGATCCCGGCTGCGCGAAGCGGTCCGGGTGCTGGAGCAGGTTCCCGAAGCGGAACAGGACTGGCATCCCGGATCCGACGGCCAGGTGCTGGACTTGGTCCACCCTTCACTGTTCTGCCTGGTGAGGGAGGCCAGCGGCGCACCCGAGACGGCGTGGCAGAACCCCACGAACCGCCACTCGAAGCACGAGTTCTCGGAGAAGTTCCAGTGGCTGCCCACGGACGTCGACGTCAGTGACGACTGTGACGTCGCCTTTCGCTCGTACGTCAACAACGTCCACCCCGAGACACATCACGAACTCGCCACCGTCCTACCGGACCTGCTCGGCCGCCTGCGCCCGCTCCTGGAGAACGTCCTCACCGACCTGCGCCACCCGCGCCCTCTCCGGATCGAGGCCGATCCCTGGGGGTGGTACGGCGACTCGGAGCCGGAGTATCCGCAAAAGGCTTCCTTCAGTGACGACCAGGCCTACAAGGACGCCCTCGAAGCATGGGAAGAGGCCCACGACGACTGGTGGGAGAACCGCCGCCCGGCCGTGCCGGACGCCCCCGCCTTCACCTCGCCCGAGCTGCCCGACGAAGCCGCCCGGGTCGACCTGCGCGGCCGCGGCCTCCAGGTCATCGTCAAGCTCGCCACCATTCACCTCACCCCGGACAAGCCCGAGTACGCCGGCGGTTCCTGGCACGTCGAGGGCATGCTGAACGAGCGGATCGTCTCGACCGGCATCTACTACTGGGACAGCGAGAACATCACCGAGAGCCGGCTCAGCTTCAGAGCGGCCCTGGACGACCCGGACTACGAGCAGAACGACGACAGCGGCATGCGGGACGTCTACGGCCTGGAGGACGAAGACGCACTGAACCAGGTGCTGGGATCGGCATCCACCCCGGCCGGCCGCTGCCTGGCCTTCCCGAACATCCTGCAACACCGCGTCGGCTCGTTCCGCCTCGCGGACCCCACCCGCCCGGGCCACCGCAAAATACTCGCGTTCTTCCTGGTCGACCCGTCGGAAAAGATCGTCTCGACCTCCGACGTACCCCCGCAGCAGCCCTGGTCCGACACCTCCACCATGACCCTCGACCAGGCCAAGAGCTACCGCGAACAGCTCATGCAAGAACGCAAGTTCTTCGTCGACGAACACAATGAGCAGCTCTACGAACGAGAGTTCTCGCTCTGTGAGCACTGAACCCCAGCACCCTTACTGCCGCGACCTCGACGAAATCGAAGAACTGTGCGCTGCCGCCACGCCAGGTCCATGGTTCGTCCGCTACCTCGACGACGACTCCGCCATGAACCTGGTGGCGATCAGCACCGTGGCGGAAGCGGGCCGGCAACACAGGTGGCCCGCCTTCGATCCTCGCGAGATGATCGCGGCCACACTCGTACAGCACCCGCGCTACGTGGACAGCGCCGACAGTCGCTGGGACGAGAACGCAGCGTTCATCGCCATGGCCCAGGGAAGCGGTGCCCAAGCTGGTGGCGGAGGTCAAGTACCTGCGGGAACTCCTGTCCGAGGGACACGACCTCCGAAAGAAGCCCGGACGGAGGCCCCCGCATCAACCACCTTCGTGAGAAAGCCCTGCTGCCCTGGACGACCTGCGCGCAGCGACGGAATGAGCCAGTTTCATGTCTTCTCGACCCGCGCCCGACTGGGAGACCGGCGAAGGTGTGTTCGGGATCAGCGATCCGGCTGAGGTGGACGCCGCGTTCGCGCGCGGCGAGAGTCATCTCGGCACTGCCGTGATCTCCTTGGCGCTCACCTGTTCGCTGGAGGAGGCATCGCCCCGGATCGTCAGGGCCATGCAATTGCCTGACCTCCACCAGCGGATCTACGCGTTCACGGCAGCGGGCGACGCCGCGCGACTCAACCAGGGACTGACGCCCGAGCTGTACGCCGCCCTTCGCACGGAGGGGATCAAGGGCCTCGCCGAGGACGCCATCCGGGACACACTGACGTTCGTACCACACCGGGACCTGCCGCCGTGGCTCAAGCGGCTACGCGTCTACCTGCGGGTGCGGGACAAACTCGAATACTGGTGGATGCTGTGCACGGACGCGGTGGAGGACGCTCGGCGCGTCCTACGGCGGCGTCGCTGAGGCGCCGGAGAGGCAGCGGCAGCACCAGCCGAGCCAACCGGAATTCCTATCCGACCAGCTCGGCGAGGAGCACTGGCAGCTTGCGCATGTCGTCGAAGACCCTCGTGCCGGGGCCTTCGAGGCGGGCCGCCGGAGTCAGACCGCCGGCGTAGCCCAGGGCCCGCATGCCGGCCGCGCGAGCCGCCCGTACGCCGGGCTGGCTGTCCTCGACCACCACGCAGGCGGCGGGGGCCACGCCCATCTGCCGGGCCGCGTGCAGGAACAGGTCGGGGGCGGGCTTGCCGTGGGCGACTTCGGTGGAGCTGTAGATGCGGCCGG
This sequence comes from Streptomyces sp. NPDC047028, assembly GCF_040644095.1. NCBI lineage: Bacteria > Bacillati > Actinomycetota > Actinomycetes > Kitasatosporales > Streptomycetaceae > Streptomyces > Streptomyces sp. NPDC047028. Next base: position 31,905 of record NZ_JBEYVS010000037.1, on the reverse strand, counting down.
CGAAGTGGTCGTAGAGGCCGGTACGGCCCAGGGTGTGCCGCATCTTCTCGTGTGAGCCGCTTGAGGCCACGCACGTCGGCAGGGTGATCGAGTCGAGTGCCTCGGGCAGTCCCTCGACGGGTGCGAGGTCCGCGTCCACCGCCTCCCGGTGCAGCTGCTCGAACCGCTCCGCCCACACTCCGGCGGTCTCCTCACCGAGCCGGGCCGCTATCTGCTCCCGGATCGCGGCGTGCGAGCGTCCGATGAACCGCTCGACGACCTCCGCCTCGGTCAGCGGCCAGCCGAGCTGTGCGCCCAGGGCCACCTGGACCCGGGCGGCGATGCGTTCGCTGTCGACGAGGACGCCGTCACAGTCGAAGATGACGAGTTCAATCGGCTTGATCACCCGGGCAGTTTAAGTCGCGGACGTGGCGACGGCGGCGTGGGAGAGGAAGTCCGTCCAGGTGGCGGGCGTGACGGTGAGGTGAGGGGCGGTCGGCCTCTTGGAGTCACGGATGTGGATCGCGGTGGCGGTGGTGGCGCCTTCAACGCAGTTGGAGGCGTCGGAGCTGGTGACGAACGCGTACCGGCACACCAACGGCCCCGCCTCCCTCCGCCTGACGGCGCTCGCCGACGGCCGGTTGCGGGTCGGGGTCTGGGACAGTCACCCCCGCATCCCCGCCCCCTTCGGGGAGCCGCCCCGGGACCACGTATCCACCACTCCCGTGGACGCCGAACGAGGTCGCGGACTGCACCTCGTCCAGCAGTGCGCCGACAGGTGCGGAGGCTGAACCCTCAGCGAGGGCCGGCTGGAACGTGGCGCGGGCAAAATGCTCTGGTTCGAGGTGGGCCGGACCAGGGACACTCATACCCCGACCTGAAAGCACAGCCCAGCAGGAGGTCCCATGTCGATTCGCCGGGTCATGCCCGACATCCGCTCGGAGGCCATGGAGGAGAGCCGGGACTTCTACGGCCTCCTGGGCTTCGAGGAGGTCATGAACCACGGCTGGGTCATGACGCTCGCCTCTCCCGCCAACCCCACCGCCCAGGTGACCTTCATGAGCCAGGACGAGACAGCCCCCGTCGTACCCGACATGAGCGTCGAGGTGGACGACGTGGACGCGGTCTACGCGGCGGTGCGTGCGAGCGGCGCCGAGATCGTGCACCCCTTGCGGGACGAGGAGTGGGGCGTACGGCGGTTCTTCGTCCGGGACCCGAACGGCCGCGTGATCAACGTGCTGAGCCACCGCCGACCGGAGTAGACGACCTCGCGGCTCAGTCGCTCGCCGGCTGCCCGTCCCCCTCCTCCACCGGATCCAGCGCCAGCCGGTACCCCCGCTTGACCACCGTCTGGATCAGCTTCGGCGCCCCCAGTGCCGTACGCAGCCGGGCCATCGCCGTCTCCACGGCGTGCTCGTCCCGGCCCGCGCCCGGCAGCGCGCGCAACAGCTCAGCCCGGCCGACCACCCACCCCGGGCGCCGAGCGAGAGCCCGCAGCAGCGCCATGCCCGCCGGCGGTACGGGCTTCAGGTCATCGTCCACCAGCACCGCGTGCCCACGGATCTCCACCCAATGTCCGGACAGGGACAGCGCGGGCGATCGACCCGGCAGTTCGGTGCACAGCAACTGCACCAGCGGGCCGAGCCGGAACCGTTCCGGCTGTACGGTCTCCACCCCGCGCTCCCGCAACGGCAGCGCGGTGACCGAGCCGACGCACGCGGGGAGTACGTCGGGGCCGAGGACGGCGAGCAGGTCGTCGAGCACTCCCCGTTCCTCCGCCCGTGACAGGAGGGACATCGCCGCGGGCGCGCTGGTGAAGGTGATGGCGTCCAGGCCGCGTGACACCGCAGCGTCGAGAAGGCGGTCCAGGGGGCCGATGTCCTCGGGCGGCATCCACCGGTACACCGGCACCGGTACGACCTCCGCGCCCCCGTCCCGCAGCGTCTCCAGGAAGCCGGGCATCAGTTCCCCGTGCAGCTGTACGGCGATGCGGCGACCCTTTACCCCCTCCGCCAGCAGCCGGTCCAGCACCTCCGCCAGCGACTCGCTCTCCGGCGACCACTCCTCCGTCAGCCCCGCGGCCCGTACGGCCCCCTTCACCTTCGGCCCACGGGCCAGCAGCTCGACTCCCCGCATCCGCCCGAGCAGCGCCTCGCCCAGCCCCCATCCCTCAGCGGCCTCCACCCACCCCCGGAACCCGATGGCGGTCGTGGCGACCACGACGTCCGGGGCGTGGTCGATGATCTCCTTGGTGGCGGCGAGGAGTTCGGCGTCGTCGGCGAGCGGCACGATGCGCAGGGCGGGCGCGTACACGACCGAGGCACCGCGCCGCTGGAGCAGCGCGCCCAGCTCCTCGGCCCGGCGCGCGGCGGTCACCCCGACGGTGAACCCGGCGAGGGGCCCGTACTGCCGCTGTTCCGGCCGAGCCTGTCCGTGTCGTACATGCTGCTGTTCGTCGTCCATGGTTCTCCTAGCTCACCACCCGCATGCCGAACGAGCCTGTCAACGCCGCATGACAGGCTCGGTTCGCCTTGATGTCGCCGGTGTTACGTCACACCTTGGCATAGCTGAGCTGCGGCTTTGACTGCGTTACCGGTCGACGGAGGTACACGGTCCAGGTCACGGTGAAGCAGGCGCCGTAGAAGACGAGGAACGCGACGAAGGCGCCGGTTCCGGAGCCGTACGACAGGAAGGACTGCCGGAAGGCCAGGTTGATCCCGACCCCGCCGAGCGCGCCGACGGCCCCGATGAGGCCCATGGCGGCTCCCGACAGCCGCCGTCCGTCGGCAGCGGCTTCCTCGCCGCGCAGCCCCTTCTCCAGGGCCTTGGCCTGGAAGATCCCGGGGATCATCTTGTACGTCGATCCGTTCCCGAGCCCGCTCAACACGAACAGGACGACGAAGACGGACACGAAGAGCGGCAGCGACCTGAGCATGCTGGCGGCGAGGAGGACCGCGGTGGCCGCGGCCATGCCGACGTAGTTCCAGAGGGTGATGCGGGCGCCGCCGTACCGGTCGGCGAGCCGGCCGCCGAGGGGGCGTACGAGGGAGCCGAGCAGCGGGCCGAGAAAGGTGAGGTAGGCCGCCTGGAGGGGCGTACGGCCGAACTGGTTCGTCAGCACCTGGCCGAAGGCGAAGCTGTAGCCGATGAACGAGCCGAACGTGCCGACGTAGAGGAAGGACATGATCCAGGTGTGTCCGTCCCTGGCGGCGTCCTTCGCAGCGCCGGTGTCGTTCTTGAGCGACGCCAGGTTGTCCATGAAGAGGGCGGCGAGGAGGGCGGCGAGGACGATCAGGGGGATGTAGATCCCCAGGAGCACGCGCGGGCCGCCGCCGTAGCCGATGATCGCGAGCGCGACGAGCTGGATGACGGGGACGCCGATATTCCCGCCCCCGGCGTTGAGCCCGAGGGCCCACCCCTTCTTCCGCAGCGGGAAGAACGCGTTGATGTTGGTCATGCTGGAGGCGAAGTTGCCGCCGCCGATGCCGGCGAGGAGTCCGACGAGGAGGAAGGTCGAGAAGGGGGTCCCCGGCTCCATGACGACGAACGCCGTGACGGTCGGCACGAGCAGCGCGCTTGCGGAAATGATCGTCCAGTTCCGCCCGCCGAAGAGGGCCACGGCAAAGGTGTACGGCACCCGGACCACGGCACCGACGAGCGTGACCACCGAGGTCAGCAGGAACTTGTCGGCCGGGGTGAGCCCGTACTCGGGGCCCATGAACAGCACCAGCACCGACCACAGGGCCCACACCGAGAACCCGATGTGCTCGGAGAACACCGACAACCACAGGTTCCGCCGGGCTGTCCGCTCCCCGGTCTCCCTCCAGAAGACCTCGTCCTCCGGGTCCCAGCGCTCGATCCAGCGCCGGCGGGTCGGGGACGGGGTTGGGCCAGGCCCGGTCATGACGCCTCCACGGTGCTCCGTCTGCCGATGCCGGCAGTGAGTGACTGGCGCCGAAGGTAGGAACACCGGGTTTCGGCACGGGGAGGCGTCGAGTCACCGGGAGGGAACTTCGGTCTCACTTGTTGGGTCGGGTGGGGGTGAGGGGCGCTGAGGCCAGACAGGGGAGAGCACAGGGGAACCGACATCCCCGGCTGAGCCGTATGGAGCCGGCCTGGTTCGAGGAGTGAGCCGGCGACTGAGTCACGGAAGCTCAGGGATCAACGTCAGCCATGCTGACAGTTCTGCGCGCACCGAAGGCTTGAAATCTAGGGCTTCGAGCCCCTTCAGGGCGGTCAACATGTTCTTGGCCCGCCGGAGCAGCAGGATCTCGCGGGAGCGCAGTGAGACGTCCCTCAGCGCAGGGAATGACTGCCCGTTTGCCGGGTCAGTGTCGGATTGAGATCCCGACAAGCTCAAAGCGCCTCCCACGGTCCTTAGTTGCCCTACTTGGCAGGATCTCTGATCGGCCCGACGGGACGGTCAGACTACTGTGCCGGGCAGTGCGGCATCCTCGCTGCACAGCATGATCCCGCCTGTGAGGAGCACGTCCCATGGCTCGCACCACCCCGCCGCGTCCTGTCGACGTCGAGGCTCTGTTTCCCGAGGTGGCCGCGTTCCGGAAGGTTGCCGTCCGGCTGCATCCGCGCATCGGTGCCCCGAGCGCGCGGGACAGCTCGCTGGGCGGGCCCGTGCTGTGGCCGCGTTCGCATCCGTGGCCGTACTGCGAGGACGATCACCCGCGCACCGCGTACTCGCCGCCGGGGACGGGACCCATCCCGCTCGTGCCGGTCCTTCAACTCTTCGCCGGGGACGTCTCCGAGTTGGTCTTCCCGGACGGCACCGATGTGCTGCAGGTGTTGTGGTGCCCCTTTGACCACGCGCAGGGCTACGTCCCTCGACCCGAGCTCTTCTGGTGGGACAGTTCGCGGCGTGACGTCGAACGGGCGAACCCGCCCCGCCCGGCCGGCGCCCGCGACGCCTACGTCCCCAACCCGTGCGTCCTGCACCCGGAACGTGTCACCGAGTACCCGGACTGGGACCTGCCGGAAGACATCTCAGACGCGCTGGAATCCAGATTCGATCAACTCGAGGAAGACACTCCCTGGTCGTACTGGTCCCACCTCTCCGTGTCCGGCGGAATCAAGGTCGGCGGCTATCCGACCTGGACCCAGGAGCCGAACTGGCCGACGTGCCCGGCGTGCAGCCGGCGCATGGACCATCTGCTGACCATCAACAGCGCCGAGTTCGACGGCGAGAGCTGGCTGACCTGGCTGCCCGTCGAGGACACCCCGGCCACCGGCACGATCTGGGACCTGCCCTACGAAAAACGAACACAGATCCAGCGCCCGCCAGGGCTCATGCTCGGCGACATGGGCGGCATCTATTTGTTCGAGTGCGCGAGGTGCCCGGACAGACCATTCGCCTATCGTTCCGACTGCTCCTGACCCATCGCATCGCGCCCTCGGATGTCGCGGAATGCTGTGGTCATCGCTCGTCAGTGAAGGCCCCTCTGAGTACCTTCACTTGGATTGTCTCCTGACTTGAGCCAGCCGTTCCCATCCCACGGCAGCTCTCGTGCCACGTCCCATCGGACCCATGGGAGACCGCCCCGCCAGTCCTGGTGGCCGGTTGCCCATGCCAGCAGTACCGGGGCCACGAAGCCACTGCCGCCCTGGTCCGACGGGACGTCGACTTCGGTTCGGTAGTGTCTGTCGGCGGCTCCGTCCCGGTACTCGAGAACCACGGTGAAATCGTCGTTGAGGGCGACCTGCAAGTAGTGCTGACTGCAGTGCAGTCAGGGCGACACAGACCCGACGTCAGTGAGTCTGGGCGTCTTCGGAGCGGTCGCTGATCCGGCCCGCGGAGAACTCGCCATGACGTCCGGGGGAGCCCTCAGTCGTCCCACGGGATGTGCAGAGGTTTGCGGCGCCATCGGCCGGGGAGTCGCTGATGGTCCTTTGCCGGCCGTACCCACGGGCTCAGTGAACGATCCGGATCAGGCACGCTCGCGGCGTCGAAGCGGGCGTCCAGGTCGGTCAGCAATGTGCCGAGCCCGCTTTCCCTGGCCGTTGGGGACAACGTGTTCATCACCTCGTCCAAGCTGTCCCTGGAGTCAAGGTCATTGCTGTAGGCACTGATCGGATAGAAATCGTCGCTGCCCGACCATCCTGGTTCCATCCGGCATACGAGGCGTTCCCAGGACGCGAAGCGGTCCGCCACCGAGTACACAGGCTTCGTGACCCGCTCCCGCAGATGCGGTGCGATACGCGCTCGTTCCACCTCCAGGCGTTCTGCGTCGCACCGGCCGATCTCCTCCAGCACCGGCCCCGCCAGCGTTTCCCATAGTGCCCTGCTTTCCGGCGCGGACCAGAACACGTCCCTCATTGCCCACCTACTCCTTCAACTGTTTCAAAAAGTAGTCGTAGCCGTCGTCTGGCTGCATGAACGTGCCCTTGTCGCCTTCGCGGATCAGCATCGTTCCCGTGGCATCGTCCCACCAGGCGAAGCGAGGGGTCCCCGACGGGGTGCTCCGCATCCGCAGACCTGGGGAACCGGTCATCATGTCCTCCAGGTGCTCCGGCACGTCCAAGTCGTCCACGCCCGGAATACCGCGCTTCTTGATGTCCCCGTGCGCGGCGATCTTGTCGGCGATCAGCGGCAGGTTGCCCGCCTGGCTGGCGGCATCGGGCTTTCCGATCTCATAAAGCCCGTACGGATCCGCAGAGAGCAGCGGATCGAGGAAGTAGAGGAAGGGGTTGGGCGCGGGCCCGAGCCCAAGAGGATCGCGTGAAAGGTAGCTTGCCGTCTCGGGATCGTAGTAGCGGTGGAAGTTGTAGTGCAGGCCGCTCTCATGGTCGAAGTACTGCCCTGGAGAACGCAGCGCCGTGTACGCGCTGCTGCCTCGGTTCCACGCGGTTACACCCCATAGTGTGCTGCGTGCCTGCCAGGCGAGTCGCCCGTCCCCGTCGACGAGTTCCGTCGGTGCGCCCGCCAGATCGGTCACGATGGCGAGGAATCGTGCGTCTATCTCCTCGTGGGAGGCGGTGAGAATGCGTTCGAACTGGCTGAGAGCGCGCAATCCGTCGTGTTCCCAGGTGATCGCCACGGCATGTGGCTGAGACCCGTCGGTCGTGAGCTGTTCGCAGAGCGTGGTGCCGTCCCAGGTGAAGTCGGTCCGCTCCAGCACCGTGGTCTCGTCCGCACTCACCCTCTCTTTGGCTATCCGGCGCCCCATAGGGTCGTACCGGTAACGCCAGAGCGTGTTGTCGGGTGTACGCACGGACACCAGGCGGTCCTCGGCGTCCCAGGTGTATCTCCAGCTGTCCGGCTTGCGGGACAAGCGTGTGCGCTGCCGCCAGATCAGTCGTCCCTGGTCGTCGTATCGGTAGCGCGTGGCACCTGCTCGGGTCGGCCGGGAGCTCCTGTGGTCACGTGTGCCCGCGGCGGCATGGCCGGGGTGCCGACTCGGCCAGTCGGCGGTCGTCTGTGCTCCGTCGATGCCGTATGCGTACGACTCTGTCCACCCCTCCGCCTGGACACCGGTGGTGCGCCCGGCTTGGTCCAGTTCGAAGGTTCTCGCCGGCCCGTCAGGACCGTCGACTCCGATGAGGTGCCCGTCCGCGCGGTAGTGGTACGAGTGGTTGCGTACCGCATGACCGCCGCCGGTGACGACCGACTGCGCGCTGATCCGTCCGGCGTTGTCGTACAGAAAATCCAGGGACAGCACATCGTCCACTCTCACGGACAGCAGCTGTCCGGCCGCGTCGTGAGCATGCCTCAGGGTCCTGTCGGCCGTTTGTGTGCGGGCTCGATTGCCCCGCTCGTCGTACGCCCAGATGCTGGTCGCTCCGGTAGGAGTCGTGCGGCTCAACGGTCGGCCCGCGAGGTCGTAGGCGAACGTGCTCGTCCGGCCGTTGACTGTCTCGGAAATGACCCGGCCTTCGGGGTCGCGTAGCAGTGTCACTGTGGCGTCCGGGCCCTCGGCGCGAACCAGCCGGTCGTTTAGATCATAGGTGTAGCTGCTGGCCCTGCCGTTCGCGCGCTTCCCGACCATTCGACCGAACGCGTCCCGTGAGATGTGGACATCTTCGCCGAGAGCGTTGGTTCGGAGCACGACCTGGCCCCTGCCGTCATGGCCGTACGTCTGCGTACGGCCATCAAAATCCGTCTCGGCGACAAGCCGCCCAGCGATGTCGTAGGCATACGTCCAACGTCGTCCGTCCTGGCGGCTCACGCTGATCAAACGGAGAGACGGATCGTAGTCGAAGCCATAGCGGACGCCGTCGGGTGAGGTACGGGCCGAGAGCAAGTTGAAGTGGGTGTAGTCGAAACGGGTCACCCCGCCTGCGGCGTCCGTGTGGCTGGTCCGATTGCCCTCGCTGTCGTAAGTCCACTTCTCTCTCGCCCCGTCGGGGCCGGTGCGGCTCAACAGTGCACCGTCGGTGCTCCATTCCATGCACGTCGCGCGCCCAAGAGGATCCGTGATGTGCGTGACACGGCCGAAGACGTCGTGGGTGAACCGTGTGACACCACCCATGGGATCGATGACGCATTCCGCCAGCCCGGCTGCGTCGCACTGGACCCGTGTCACCAGCCCCGTCGCGTCGGTGACCGACGAGAGGTGGCCTGCGTCGTCATAGGTGTAACGAGTTGCGGCACCGCCAGGCTTGATGATGGTGATGCAGTTCCCCCGGGAGTCATACTCGCGACGCACCACTTGTTCGTCGGGGCGAACCAATTCGACTGGTCCACCCATATCGCCGTACACGACGCGGACCGTCGTCCCGTCTGGGCGTCCGGCGCTCAGGAGACGGCCGAGGTCGTCGTAAGCGCAATGGGTGGTCATTCCCAACTGATCGGTCATCGAGGTGGGTCGATGGTGATCGTCCCAGGTGGTGCGAGTCGTTCCACCGAGCGGATCGATCTCCGCGACGATCCGGCAGCCGTCGTCGGCCACGTACTTGGTGACGGCGCCCTCGTGCGTGGTTACGGAGGTGATCCGCCTGCCCGGCCATGCCCGATCGGTGCCGTCGTAATCGAGGGTCAAAGTGAGGTGGCCTGCCTCGCCCCCTTCCGCCACGCAGCGGTCGGCGGCGTCATACGTGTACGAGTAGCCACGGCCGTTGCGGTCGGTCCAAGAGGTGATGCGGTGCCGGTCGTCGTAGGTCAGCAGCATCGGCCGGCCCGCGGCGTTGGCGATCGCACTGAGGCAAGCGTCTGTGTAGGAATACGTGCGCAGGGTTACTTGTTCGCCGTCCTGGCCCGCGTCGACGAGGCACAAGGCTGTGACGCGCCCGTCATCGACCGTGAGACGGAGGTGATAGCCACCGGAATGCCTCAGGGCGAGCGGGGTCCCGTCGTCGGCATGGTCGAAGTCGATGGTGGCGCCGTTGCGATCGGAGATCCGTTCCAGCAGGGCGATACCGTCCCTGGGCAGGCCGAAGCGGTGGACGATGCCAGTTTGCGGATCCTCGACACGGTAGCCGCCGTTGTCCAGGCGGGTCAGCTCGAGGCGGGGGCCCGTCAAGGGGAGTACTGGACGCTGCAAGTCCCTGGGGTGAGGGAATTCAAGGAGCAGACCGTCTTCGGTGACGAACACGAGGCCCGTTTCGTCTACTTCGAGCCGTTGGTCGATGGTGGAAGCCCAGGTGGGACCGAACCACCAACCGCACCGGTAGTCCGAAGCAGCCCGGCGGGTGAAGGCGAGGGGCAGACTGCCGGGAAGGGTGACATCGGTCTCTGGCAGGAACATCGTGCCGGTGGCTATGTCGATCGGGTCGGTGCCCTTGGACCGAACGGCGCTCTTCAGACGGTTGTACGCGCCCTTCGCGCCGTCTTTCAGCATGGCGCGCGCGTTCTTGCCCAGCCCCCGAGTGGCGAGGCTCATGCCCTTCATGCCGCCCTTGAGGTTCCTGAGTTCCTTCGCCCCCTTGGCCAGCTTGCCCAGGCTGGTGATTCCCTTGCCGCCCGGTATGCAGTCCATCGCGGCGAAGGCGACGTCCCAGAGGGACGCTTGGCCTTTTCTGTATTTGTTGAGGGTGTCGGCGAGGACGACGAGGGCGGCGACGAGGACGATGGCACCGAGGACGGGGCCGCCGATGATCATGGCGACGATGCCGACGACCGTGACGACGACCTTGCAGACCGCGACGATCGTGTCCCAGTGGTCCTCGATCCAGTGGCCGACGTCCTGCCACCAGTGACGGTTCTGGATGCCGGCGTCGGAGGCGTCGTCGATCTTGCGTTTGGCCTCGCCCGCCGCGTCGTCGCGCATCTTGCGGGCGTCCTCGGCCATCTTCTTCGCCGCTGCGAGGGCGTTCTGGGCGGTGGTGACGTCCGTCTGGGCCTTGGTGTGGGCGGACTTGGCGTGCTGGGCGTCCTTCGTGGCGGCCCGGACCTTGGACTCGTCCGGCTTGTCGGCGTCCGACTTGCTGCCGGTCGGGTCGTCCTTGTACTTGTCGGCCTCCTTGGTGGCCCGCGTGACCCACGAGTCGGCGGACGTCAGGCGGGACTTGGCCGAGGACAGGTCGGACTGGGCCTCCTTGGCCTTGGTCAGCGCCTTGTCCGCCAGGTGCTGGGCGCGCTCCAGCTTGGGCCAGAAGTCGGCGAGGGCATCCCCGCACATCTCGTACGACTTCTTCAGCTTCTTCAGGTTCTTCGGTACGTCCTTGAACTGGTCCTTGAAGACCTCCGCCGACTTGCCCGCCCACTGCAGCATCGTGTCGTCGCCCGCCATCGCGTGGACCATGCGCAGCGCGTCCGAGACGTCGTCGGCGAAGTCGTGCAGCTGCTTGGCCAGAGTGCGGACCCGTTGCGGGTCGCCCGGTGTGGGGTCCTTGTCCAAGTCCAGTGGATGCCAGTCCGCCGGCCTGTGTCCCGCCATCTGCCTGCAACCCCCGTCGCCTGCGCAGTGTCCTTCGCGTGTGCGGCGTCGACCGTGTACGGCGTCGTACGCGTCAACCGCCCTGTGCACACGCGAACTTACCTGGAACGCCCGTTCGGCGTGAAGTTCGGCCTGGAGCGGAGGGAAGGAAGCCGCCGGCGGAGTGTGGAGTCTCCGGCGGCGGCGCGGTCATGCCGGGCTGGGGCCGGTCAGGAGATCCAGTCCCAGCGGGTGTTGCTGCCGCTGTTCACGTAGCAGGACGCCCATGAGTCGCTCGCCGCGTAGTGGCCCACGTAGCACGGCTCGGGGGAGCCGATGGGGTAGTTGGACGCCACGCCGAAGGAGAACACCTGGTTGTACGCGGTGTTGCCGCAGACCGTCGTGTCGACGTCGTGCGGGAAGTCGCCCTTGGGGCTCTTGGGGATGCTGAGGCAGATCTGGCTGTTGTACTTTCCGCCGCGCACCATCTCGATCTTGCCCGCGCTCGCACCCCACCAGATGGAGCTGTTGGAGCGGTTGCAGGGCACCATTTTGACGGCGTGGGCGTACGTGGTGCCGTTGTCCGTCCCCTGGAGGCACTTCCCGGTCGCGTGGTTCCTGATCATGTGGCCGACGGCGGCGGAGGAGGGTTGCGCGGTGAGGACGACTTGCGTGCCGGCGGCCAGGGCGCATGCCGTCAGCACCACTGCGAGCCTGTGCTTCATGGAGGGCTCCGATCGGACCTTCGTGAGACCCCGGCCAGGGGCCTCGTCTCGCGCGCGGTCGGCCGACCGCGGCGTCCGAACCGAAACTACGAGCGCCCCGACCGCGTTGCGTCGGCCCTGTGGCCGAGCCGCCTCCCCCGGACGGGCGAGGGGGTCTACATCCGGAGCGGGAGGTCGGACGGGCGCGGGTACCCCCCACCCCATTGGCAGAGGTGGGAGGCGCTCCGTGTCGAAGATCTCGTCATCCCACTCCGCGACGGTCGGGTCCAGGATGAATCCCATACGCGCCCCTGGTCTTGCCCGGCCCCGCTCATCATTCTCCAAGCCTCCGAACTCCGCGAGGAAATGCCGAGCCGCGTCGTGCATCTGGAAACCGCCACGTTCCCCCAGCAGGATCTCCCAGCGCTGCGTGGGCACGAGCCGCCCCGGGTACCAGCCCGCCATCCTCAGGACCCGGTCTGTCTCCGCGGACCAACGCCGCCCACGGGTCCGGTCACTGGACCGCGCGTTCGGCATCACGTTCAGCTCGTGAAGCCGAACGTCGACGTCACCGCGTCGAAGATGTCGAAGAACGCGTCGGCGAGGTCCAGGACCTGGCTGCTGCCCGATACCAGCGCGACCTTGCCCTCCTGGCCCGGGACGGGGATGTACGTCTGCATCAGGACGGCGCGGATCGTGCGGTCGAGGGCGTCGTCGGGGACCGGGATGTCCTCGATGCCGTACGTGCGGGCCGCCGGGCCCACGCCGGGGATGTCGACCGTCGTCACCTTGCGCCAGGAGTCGCCCTCGTCGCGGGCTTCCTTCACCGCGAGTTGGGCGGCGATCGCGGCCGGGTCGGTGGAGAGGGGTGCGCCCTCGCGGGTGCGGCCGCCCACCAGGGAGACGGTGACCGAGCCGGTGACCGTCGTGTCGCCGCCGAAGCTCTCCGCCATGCAACCGCAGTACATCGCGCCCGACTTCCACGCGTCCGCCGCCGACTTCCGCAAGAAGGCGGTGAACGTCTCGCGGTACGGCGCCAGTTCCGGGTGCTGTTCGATCCGCTCGCGCACCATGCGGTGGATCGAGTCGTCCCGCGACTCCGGGCGGATGTCGAACTCCCACCACGACTCCGGCACCTTGATCCGGAAGCCGCCGCGCTCGACGGTGAGGGGTTCCGTGTAGCGGGCCATGGCGTGGGTCGTCCCCGTTCCTTCGATCTCGGTCACTCGTGCGCACTGATGTACGGTGCCGCCAGGGTACGAGACCGGGAGACGGGGGAGTCACTCGTGGGCAAGGGCAAGCCTGATCTCGCGCTTCCGCTCAGTGAGCTGGAGGGCTACGGCAAGCAGATCCGGTCGATCAAAAGCCGGCTCAACCACACCAAGAACCTGTTCGAGTCCTACGCGGACGACATCGCCGACGGCACGGTCAACGACGCCCTCGACGACTTCGAGTCCAACTGGAAGGACGGCCGCGGCGACATCTCCAAGCAGCTCGACTCGCTCGCCGGGATGGCGGACACCGTGGTGCGCGAGTTCAAGAAGCTGGACGTCGACCTGGAGCAGAAGGCCAAGGACACGGTGAAGAGCGAGGGTGCGCCGGGCTCCGGTCACGGTCAGGGGCCGGCGCCGAAGAAGGAGTGAAGACGGAGTAGGGCACAGGCCCGGGCGGTACGGGGGGTTCCGGGCGGCCCCCGGGGCGGGCACTGTGAAGAGGAGCGACGGAACGCTTCCCCTGCCTAGGCGGTGACAGGCACATGGCACTGGGTACGGCCACGCCCCCTCACGAGCCGCGGTTCGACGCCGGTCGGATCTGCCTCGACCTCCTCGCGACCGCGCATCCGAACGAACGGCTGCATGCCGTCGAGCCGCTGTGCGGCTGGATCGTCGGCGCCGGGCTCGTGCCGCCCGGGACCCTGCTGGCGCACGCCGACGGCTCCTGGCCGGACCGGTTCCGGGAACTGCGGGGGTGCGTGGGGCGATTGGTGCGGAACGCGCTTTCCGCGGACCCGGTGTCGTACGACCTCGCGCTCCGCCGGCTCAACGAACTCGCCCGGCCCGCGCCCCCCGCCCCCCGCGCCGCCCGTGGCCAGGACGGGACCCTCGTGCGGGAGCTGGCCGGCCCGCCCGAGTGCGCCGCACTGCTCGCGGTCGTCGCACGGGACGCCGTGGAGTTGCTCACCGATCCCGTGGCCCGGGCGGCCGTACGCGAATGCGAGGGGGACAACTGCTCCCTCGTGTATCTGGACACCTCCCGAGGGCGCCGCCGGCGCTGGTGCTCCAGCGAGGTCTGCGGAAACCGGGAGCGGGTCGCCCGGCACCGGCGCCGGGCGGCGGCTCTCGCCCGTGCCTGAGGTCCGGTACGTGCTGTAAGCGCCGGGAAAGACATAGAAACGCCCAAGGTGGTGGCGGAGCCGCCGTCCTCCGTGATTTCCGTAACACCAGGTTTGGTCCCGGCCCGGCGTGGGCAACCCGGTGAGACTGCGGCCCGACTCGGCAGTGTGTCGGAAATGTGAAAACCATACGGTGGGAATGTGTCCGCATGTCCCGCTCGTCACGTCAGCCCACAGAAAACCGTCGCCTCACGTTGAACATCTCCCCGCTTCCGTCCGTACGGGTGGACGAGCGACCGACTGGGGGAACCCCCGGACACCGGAGGTGGGCGTGCGCAAGGATGCGGCCGTGGCCAATGAACGTGGATCGAGGGCCCGACATCGCATGTCCTCACAGCCCTCGGAACCCGATGAGGAGCTGATGCGTGCCCTGTACCGCGAGCACGCCGGACCTCTGCTCGCGTACGTCCTCAGGCTGGTCGCCGGAGACCGGCAGCGCGCCGAGGACGTCGTACAGGAAACGCTCATCCGTGCCTGGAAGAACGCCGGTCAGCTCAACAGGGCGACCGGATCGGTACGCCCCTGGCTGGTGACGGTCGCGCGCCGCATCGTCATCGACGGCCACCGCAGCCGGCAGGCCCGGCCGCAGGAGGTCGATCCGTCGCCGCTGGAGGTCATCCCCGCGGAGGACGAGATCGACAAGGCGCTGTGGCTGATGACGCTGTCGGACGCGCTCGACGACCTGACCCCGGCCCACCGGGAGGTGCTCGTCGAGACGTACTTCAAGGGACGTACCGTCAATGAGGCGGCCGAGACGCTGGGCATCCCGAGCGGCACCGTCCGCTCCCGGGTGTTCTACGCCCTGCGGTCGATGAAGCTGGCACTGGAGGAGCGGGGGGTGACGGCGTGATGAGCGGATACGGGGGACACAGCGGATTCAGCACGGGTGGTCCGGGTATGTCTGGACCCATGGGACCGATGGGACCGATGAGCCCGAGCAGCGAGGGATCATCCCTGCCCAATGAGCACGAGACAGTCGGCGCGTACGCCCTCGGGATTCTCGACGACGCCGAGGCAACCGCTTTCGAGGCGCACCTCGCGGGCTGCGAATGGTGCGCCCAGCAGCTCGACGAACTGGCCGGCATGGAACCGATGCTCGCCGCGCTCGCCGACCTGCCCGGCTCGGGCAGCACTCCCTCGATCGGCGAATCGCTCTCGGCCCGGCCCAGCCCGCGGCTGGCGGAGAAGCTGGTCGTCGAGGTCGGTGACCAGCGGGCCCGCAAGCGCCGCCGCAGTATGTACATGATCGCGGCGGCGGCCGTGCTGATCGTCGGCAGCCCGCTGGCGGTCCTCGCCGCGACCGGCGGTTCCGACGGCGGTACGAGCCAGCAGGCGCTCACCCCGGCGCAGACCACCTTCCAGGCGATGCCCGAGAAGAAGTCGGCCACCGACCCGACGAGCCACGTCAGCGCCACCGTCGGCATGGAGCAGAAGGACTGGGGCACCCAGGCCGTCCTGGAGCTCAAGAACGTCAAGGGCCCCCTGAAGTGCTCCCTGATCCTCGTCGCCAAGAACGGCGAGCGGGTGACCATGTCCTCCTGGTCCGTCCCGAACTGGGGCTACGGCGTGCCGAACGCCCAGACGGAGGAGGCGAAGAAGCCGCTCTACATCGGCGGGGCCGCGGCCTTCAAGCCGAACGAGATCGACCACTTCGAGGTCTCCACGTTCGACGGCAAGAAGCTCGTGCAGGTGCAGGCGTAGCCGCCGTAGCTTTGCCGGGTCTCCTTCGCGTACGGTTGACGGCTGCCCAGCACGTCAGAAGGGGGCCCGGTGGCCGCTCAGGTTCAGCAGTCCGCGGTCGGATCGGTGCGCGACGCCCACGGGGCGCGTGATGCCCAAGAGGCGCGTGTCGCCCACGAGGCGTCCAACGCACGCGACTCCGTGCGCGACCGGGAGATCCGTGTCGAGCAGGAACACCTGGACCGGGTGTACCGGCGGCTCGAGGAGAAGATCCACGAGGCCGAGTTCCTGATGAACGACGCCGCCCAGCGCGGCCAGGTCGGTACGCCCGGCGCGCTCGCCGAGCGGGACGCGCAGGTCTTCCGGGCCGGTATCCACCTCAACCGGCTCAACAACGAGTTCGAGGACTTCCTCTTCGGCCGGATCGACCTGCTGCTCGGCAAGGACGGCAAGAAGGGGCCGGACGGGGCGTACACCGCCGTCGAGCCCGCCGAGGGCGCGGTCCGCGACGACAACACCGCCGACATCGCCGAGACCCTGCACATCGGCCGTATCGGCGTGCTCGACGCCGAGTACGCGCCGCTGGTCATCGACTGGCGCGCCCCGGCCGCCGCTCCCTTCTACCGCTCCACCCCGGTCGATCCCGGACGGGTCGTACGACGCCGGGTCATCCGCTCCAAGGGGCGCCGGGTGCTCGGCGTCGAGGACGACCTGATGCGCCCCGAGCTGACGGCCCGGCTCGACGGCCGTGAGCTGCCCGTCATCGGCGACGGCGCGCTGATGGCCGCGCTCGGCCAGGCCCGCGGCCACACCATGCGGGACATCGTGGCCTCCATCCAGGCCGAGCAGGACCTGGTGATCCGCGCCCCCGCCGCCTCCGTGACGTACGTCGAGGGCGGTCCGGGCACCGGCAAGACCGCCGTCGCCCTGCACCGCGCCGCCTACCTGCTCTACCAGGACCGCAGACGGTACGCGGGCGGCATCCTGATCGTCTCGCCCACCCCGCTGCTGGTGGCCTACACCGAGGGCGTGCTGCCCTCCCTCGGGGAGGAGGGGCAGGTCGCCATCCGCGCGATCGGCTCGCTCGCCGTGGACGCCGTCGGCGCCGAGGCCACGCTGTACGACTCCCCGTCCGCGGCCCGCGCCAAGGGCTCCGCCCGGATGCTGCGCGTGCTGCGGAAGGCCGCGCGCGGAGCACTGGAGCTGAACGATTCGCCGGACCGGCTCCGGGTGGTCGCCTTCGGGCGCCGACTGGAGCTGGAGGGGGAGGAGCTGGAGCGGATCCGCCGCACCGCACTCGGCGGCACCGCGCCCGTCAACCTGCTGCGCCCGCGCGCCCGCAAGCTGCTCCTGGACGCCCTGTGGGAGAAGTCCGGTGCCGGTGCCCGCCACACCGACCCGGAGCTGGCGGCCGAGCTGCGTTCCTCCTTCGACGAGGACATCACCTCCGAGGATCCCTTCATCGCGTTCCTCGACGCCTGGTGGCCCGAGCTGACCCCGAAGGGCGTGCTCGCCGCCATGGCCGACGAGCGGCGGCTGGGCCGCTGGGCCCGCCGGGTGCTCAACCCCGGTGAGGTCCGCAAGGTGGCCCGGTCCCTGAAGCGGGACGGGTACTCCGTGCACGACATCGCCCTGCTAGACGAACTCCACGCCGTGCTCGGCGCCCCGGCCCGGCCCCGCAAGAAGCGCGAGCTGGACCCGCTGGACCAGCTCACCGGCCTTGAGGAGCTGATGCCGGTGCGCGAGGAGACGCAGTGGGAGCGGGCCGAGCGGCTGGCGCAGGAGCGCGTGGAGTACGCGCACGTCATCGTGGACGAGGCGCAGGACCTGACGCCGATGCAGTGGCGCATGGTCGGCCGGCGGGGCCGGCACGCCACGTGGACGGTGGTCGGGGACCCGGCCCAGTCCTCCTGGTCCGACCCGGACGAGGCCGCCGAGGCCCGTGACGAGGCCCTCGGCAGCCGGCCCCGGCGCCGGTTCCGGCTCACCGTCAACTACCGAAACCCGGCGGAGATCGCCGAGCTGGCCGCCAAGGTGCTCGCCCTCGCCATGCCCGGCTCCGAGTCGCCGTCCGCCGTACGGTCCACCGGTGTCCAGCCGCGGTTCGAGGTGGCCGGGGAAGCGCTGGGGGACACGGTGCGGGCGGAGGCCGAGCGGCTGCTGGGGCTGGTCGACGGCACGGTCGGCGTCGTCGTCGCCATGAACCGGCGGGGCGAGGCGCGGCGGTGGCTGGCGGGGCTGGGGGACCGGGTGGTCGCGCTGGGCAGTCTGGAGGCCAAGGGTCTTGAGTACGACGCGACGGTCGTCGTGTCGCCGGCGGAGATCGCCGATGAGTCGCCCGCGGGGCTGCGGGTGCTGTACGTCGCGTTGACGCGGGCGACTCAGCAGTTGACGGTGGTGTCGGGGGAGCGGGACGAACCGGACGCGGGCGGGGTGCCGGACCTGCTGCGGGACTGAGGCGAGCCGCCGCCGGCCGGGGGTGGGTTGCACTCGCTCGCGCTTGCGGGGTGCCGCTGCGCCCACCCGTGCCGCCCTGGGGGTCCCCCCAGGCCCTTGAGGCACTGGGGGAGGCACGCATGCCCGCAGCTGCGTCTACGGGCGGTGCTGCGGGTTGCTCGGTAAAGAAGGCGTCGTGGGGGAATGGGCTTGTGGGATCTGTTTGTTAGCCTTGGTGTGGCACCGGCCCGATCCAAGCCCCCGGGCCCAACCTTCGTCCCTTCGAGGGACCACTTGCCGCGAGGCGAGCATGGCGGGTCGGTGTCATGAACGTGCGGGAGGCCCACGTCACGGATGTGACGTGGGCCTCCTTCTTTGCCCCGACGGCGCCCCTTCCCCTCGGCAGATCATTTCTCGTATGGTGGAAGTCGTTTTCCGAAAAGACCGTCGTCGTCAGTGGCCCCCTGTGAACACAACGTCCGCAATCCGGGGCGACTACCACGTACTCAGGGGTAGGTGCGACGATCGGACGGCACAACTCGCGACACGGTGAAAGCAGAGGAAGTCGGCCATGGCAACGGCGCCCAGCGTCTCCTACTCGATGACGGTCCGGCTGGAGGTGCCCGCGAGCGGAACCGCCGTCTCGCAGCTCACCAACGCCGTGGAGTCCTCCGGAGGCTCCGTGACCGGCCTCGACGTCACCGCCTCCGGCCACGAGAAGCTCCGTATCGACGTGACCATCGCGGCCACCTCCACGGCCCACGCCGAGGAGATCGTCGAGAAGCTCCGCGGCATCGAGGGCGTCACGCTCGGCAAGGTCTCCGACCGTACGTTCCTGATGCACCTCGGCGGCAAGATCGAGATGGCGTCGAAACACCCCATCCGCAACCGTGACGACCTGTCCATGGTCTACACGCCCGGCGTGGCCCGTGTCTGCATGGCCATCGCCGAGAACCCCGAGGACGCCCGCCGCCTCACCATCAAGCGCAACTCCGTTGCGGTCGTGACGGACGGCTCCGCCGTGCTCGGCCTCGGCAACATCGGCCCCAAGGCCGCCCTGCCGGTCATGGAGGGCAAGGCGGCCCTCTTCAAGCGGTTCGCCGGCATCGACGCCTGGCCGATCTGCCTCGACACCCAGGACTCCGACGCCATCGTCGAGATCGTCAAAGCCATCGCCCCCGGGTTCGCCGGCATCAACCTGGAGGACATCTCCGCGCCCCGCTGCTTCGAGATCGAGGCCCGGCTGCGCGAGGCCCTCGACATCCCCGTCTTCCACGACGACCAGCACGGCACCGCGATCGTCGTCCTCGCCTCCCTCACCAACGCCCTGCGCGTCACGGGCAAGGCCATCGAGAACATCCGCGTGGTCATGTCCGGCGCCGGCGCGGCCGGCACCGCCATCCTCAAGCTGCTCATCGCCGCGGGCGTGAAGAACGCGGTCGTCGCCGACATCCACGGCGTCGTGCACGCCGGCCGCGAGGACCTGGTGGGCGCCTCCGCCGACTCGCCGCTGCGCTGGATCGCCGACAACACCAACCCCGAGGGCCTGACGGGCACGCTGAAGGAGGCCGTGCGCGGCGCCGACGTCTTCATCGGCGTCTCCGCCCCGAACGTCCTCGACGGCGACGACGTGGCCGCCATGGCGGACGGCGCGATCGTGTTCGCGCTCGCGAATCCCGACCCCGAGGTCGACCCCGCGATCGCCCGCCAGACCGCGGCCGTCGTGGCCACCGGCCGCTCCGACTTCCCGAACCAGATCAACAACGTGCTGGTCTTCCCGGGTGTCTTCCGCGGTCTGCTGGACGCGCAGTCCCGCACCGTCAACACGGAGATGATGCTCGCCGCCGCGCAGGCCCTCGCCGACGTGGTGACCGAGGACGAGCTGAACCCGAACTACATCATCCCCAGCGTCTTCAACGACAAGGTGGCCGGCGCGGTGGCCGGCGCGGTCCGCGAGGCCGCGAAGACGGCTGCCCCGGCCGAGCAGTAGACGTCAGCGGCGCGCGGGGGAGTGAACAGTGTCCCGCGCGCCGTCACCAAGCTGTGAGGATCACCACGGCGACGCGCCTCACCGGCGCGTCGCGGAACCTCCGGATGCCGGGCGCGCTCTAGGGTGACGGCCGGGCAGCGCTATTCGTGTGACTCCCCAGGGTGCTCTCACGACTCCTACGGGTGCCGGATTGGCTTTCCCGCAGCAGGTAGGGGCAGGATGCGTCCCTGGGCGCGAGCGCATCGGCATCGCAGTGCCTCACATGCGGCTCCGCCGCGTGGCACACCCCAACGGCAAGAAAACACGGGAGTAACAACATGAACCGCAGTGAGCTGGTGGCCGCGCTGGCCGACCGTGCCGAGGTGACCCGCAAGGACGCCGACGCCGTGCTGGCCGCTTTCGCCGAGGTCGTCGGCGACGTCGTCTCCAAGGGCGACGAGAAGGTCACCGTCCCTGGCTTCCTGACCTTCGAGCGCACCCACCGTGCCGCTCGTACCGCGCGCAACCCGCAGACCGGTGAGCCGATCAACATCCCGGCCGGGTTCAGCGTGAAGGTGTCCGCGGGCTCCAAGCTGAAGGAAGCCGCCAAGGGCAAGTAGTTCAGTTCGCCTCGGCGCCGGTCGGCTGAGCGTGGGCGGCTGTCGGCCCGTTGTGGCTGGTCGCGCAGTTCCCCGCGCCCCTTACGGGGCGCTTCGGTGGACGAAGTCGAAATGGGCGGCCCCCCTGTCGAAGGGGGGCCGCCCATTCGTGTTGGCGGCGGCTAGCCGAGTGCCTTGCCCGGGAGTTCTACCTTTGCTCCGAGTTCCACGAGCTTCTCCATGAAGTTCTCGTAGCCGCGGTTGATGAGGTCGATGCCGTGCACGCGGGACGTGCCCTGGGCGGCGAGGGCGGCGATGAGGTAGGAGAAGCCGCCGCGCAGGTCGGGGATGACCAGGTCGGCGCCCTGGAGGCGGGTGGGGCCGGAGACGACCGCCGAGTGCAGGAAGTTGCGCTGGCCGAAGCGGCAGTCGGAGCCGCCCAGGCACTCGCGGTACAGCTGGATGTGGGCGCCCATCTGGTTCAGCGCGGAGGTGAAGCCCAGCCGGGACTCGTAGACCGTCTCGTGGATGATGGAGAGGCCGGTGGCCTGGGTCAGGGCGACCACCAGGGGCTGCTGCCAGTCGGTCTGGAAGCCCGGGTGGACGTCGGTCTCCAGGGCGATGGACTTCAGCTGGCCGCCGGGGTGCCAGAAGCGGATGCCCTCGTCGTCGATCTCGAAGGCGCCGCCCACCTTCCGGAAGGTGTTCAGGAACGTCATCATCGAGCGCTGCTGGGCGCCGTGGACGTAGATGTTGCCCTCGGTCGCCAGCGCCGCGGACGCCCACGAGGCGGCCTCCAGGCGGTCCGCGAGGGCGCGGTGGGTGTAGCCGCCGAGCTTGTCCACACCGGTGATGCGGATGGTGCGGTCGGTATCCATCGCGATGATCGCGCCCATCTTCTGCAGCACGCAGATGAGGTCCTCGATCTCCGGCTCCACGGCGGCGTTGGACAACTCGGTGACGCCCTCGGCGAGTACGGCCGTCAGCAACACCTGCTCGGTCGCGCCGACCGACGGGTACGGCAGCCGGATCTTCGTACCGCGCAGCCGCTGGGGCGCCTCCAGGTACTGCCCGTCGGCGCGCTTCTCGATGGTCGCGCCGAACTGGCGCAGCACGTCGAAGTGGAAGTCGATGGGCCGGCCGCCGATGTCGCAGCCGCCCAGGCCCGGGATGAACGCGTGGCCGAGGCGGTGCAGCAGCGGGCCGCAGAACAGGATCGGGATCCGGCTCGACCCGGCGTGGGCATCGATGTCGGCGACGTTCGCGCTCTCCACGTGCGTCGGGTCCAGCACCAGCTCGCCGGGCTCCTCGCCCGGACGGACCGTCACCCCGTGCAGCTGCAGCAGGCCGCGCACGACACGCACGTCACGGATGTCCGGAACATTGCGCAGCCGGCTCGGCTCGCTGCCCAGCAGGGCGGCGACCATGGCCTTCGGCACGAGGTTCTTCGCACCGCGGACACGGATCTCGCCCTCCAGCGGGGTTCCGCCGTGGACAAGCAGGACATCGTCGTTGACGGTCATGAATCTCGCGTTCCGATGAAGTGGGACAGGGGCCGGCCGATCACGTGGACAGGGGCCGAGAGAGACAGGGTAATCGCGGATCACCCCCCTCCCGTAAGCCCGCGGACGGCTCAGTCACGTCATAGCTGTGTCACAACACGAACCGTTGGCCGGCGGGCACGTGCGGTCACCGGCGCCCGGGACGCGTTCCGGCCCGCTGAGCTGCGTTCACCCGCGTCGGCCGATTGGCTCCCCACGCCGGGGCAAGATGCGGGATCATGTCTGGCATGACCGAGGTGTCCTCGCTCACAGGGCGACTGCTCGTGGCCACGCCCGCCCTGGCGGACCCGAACTTCGACCGTGCCGTCGTGCTCCTTCTCGACCACGACGAGGAGGGCTCCCTCGGCGTCGTCCTCAACCGGCCCACCCCCGTGGACGTCGGCGACATCCTGGAGGGCTGGGCCGACCTCGCCGACGCGCCGGGTGTGGTGTTCCAGGGCGGGCCCGTCTCGCTCGACTCCGCGCTGGGCGTCGCGGTCATCCCGGGCGGCGCGAGCGGCGACCGGGTGCCGCTCGGCTGGCGCCGGGTGCACGGCGCGATCGGCCTCGTCGACCTGGAGGCCCCGCCGGAGCTCCTCGCCTCGGCCCTCGGCTCCCTGCGGATCTTCGCCGGGTACGCCGGCTGGGGACCCGGTCAGCTGGAGGACGAGCTGACGGAGGGCGCCTGGTACGTCGTGGAGTCCGAGCCCGGCGACGTCTCCTACCCGGAGCCGGAGCGGCTGTGGCGCGAGGTCCTGCGCCGCCAGCGCGGGGAGCTGGCGATGGTGGCCACGTACCCGGACGACCCTTCGCTCAACTGAAGGGTGTGAGCTTCAGTACCCTGGGGCTTATGAGCACTCTTGAGCCCGAGCGCGGGACTGGTACCGGGACCCTCGTCGAGCCGACGCCGCAGGTGTCCCACGGCGACGGTGACCACGAGCGCTTCGCCCACTACGTCCAGAAGGACAAGATCATGGCGAGCGCCCTCGACGGCACGCCCGTCGTGGCGCTGTGCGGCAAGGTGTGGGTGCCCGGCCGCGACCCGAAGAAGTATCCCGTCTGCCCCATGTGCAAGGAGATCTACGAGTCCATGGGCAGCGGAGGCGACGAGGGCAAGGGCGGCGACAAGTAGCGCCGCCGCCGGTACGGGCTCACCAGGTCCCCGGAGCACCCCGGCGGGCGCCCTGGGGACCTGTGCCGCTTTCCGGCCGGTGACTGGTCCAGACCTCTTGTGGGGTGGCGGGGGACCTGCCTAGCCTCCTGGGGTGGATCTGATTCCCGCGCCCCAGCGCGCCGCCCGGAACGCCGACGGACATCTGAGCCTGGACAGCGGGACGGGGCTCGAGGCGGGGCCCGGCACGGAGGGGGTCGCCCGCTGGCTGCGGGCCACGCTCGGAGCGGCGACCGGGCTGCCCTTCCCCGAGGCGCGCGACCACGACCGCCGTATCGTGCTCGGCATCGAACCCGGCCTGCCCGCCGAGGGCTACCGGCTCGCCGTCACCCCCACCGGCGCCGAACTGGCCGGTGGCGGCCCCGCGGGACTGTTCTGGGCGGCCCAGACGCTACGGCAACTGCTCGGACCGGACGCCTTCCGCCGCGCCCCGCTGCCCGGCCGACACTGGCGGCTGCCCCTCGTCCGGATCGAGGACGCGCCCCGCTTCCGCTGGCGCGGCCTCCTCCTCGACGTGGCCCGGCACTTCATGCCCAAGGAAGGCGTCCTGCGCTACCTCGACCTGATGGCCGCGCACAAACTGAACGTCCTCCACCTGCACCTGACGGACGACCAGGGCTGGCGCGTCGAGATCGTGCGGTACCCGCGGCTCACCGAGGTCGGCTCCTGGCGCGCGCGGACGAAATTCGGCCACCGCGCCTCACCGCTGTGGGAGGAGAAACCGCACGGCGGCTTCTACACGCAGGACGACATCCGGGAGATCGTCGCCTACGCCGCCGAGCGGCATGTCACCGTCGTCCCCGAGATCGACGTACCCGGGCATTCGCAGGCCGCCATCGCCGCGTACCCGGAACTCGGCAACACCGATGTCATCGACACCACCACCCTCTCCGTCTGGGACACCTGGGGCGTCAATCCCAACGTACTCGCCCCCACTGACACCACCCTCCGCTTCTACGAGGGCGTCCTGGAGGAGGTACTCGCCCTCTTCCCCTCGCAGTTCGTCCACATCGGCGGCGACGAGTGCCCCAAGGACCAGTGGCGGCGGTCCCCGCGCGCCCAGGCCCGGATCGCCGAACTGGGCCTCGCCGACGAGGACGAACTGCAGTCCTGGTTCGTCCGGCACTTCGACACATGGCTCTCCGCGCGCGGGCGCAGGCTCATCGGCTGGGACGAGATCCTGGAAGGCGGCCTCGCCGACGGCGCCGCCGTCTCCTCCTGGCGCGGCTACGGCGGCGGGGTCGCGGCCGCGCGCGCGGGGCACGACGTGGTCATGTGCCCGGAGCAGCAGGTGTACCTGGACCACCGTCAGGACCCGGGCGAGGACGAGCCCGTGCCGATCGGCTTCGTCCGCACCCTGGAGGACGTCTACCGGTTCGAACCCGTTCCACCCCAACTCACCGAGGACGAGGCCCGGCACGTGCTGGGCACCCAGGCCAACGTCTGGACCGAGGTGCTGGAGGACCACGCGCGCGTGGACTACCAGGCGTTCCCCCGCCTCGCCGCCTTCGCCGAGGTCGCCTGGAGCCGCCTCCCCGCCCCGGCGGAACGGGACTTCGCCGGCTTCGAGGGCCGTATGGCCGCCCACTACCGCCGGCTCGACGCCCTCGGCGTCGCCTACCGGCCACCCGCCGGCCCCCGCCCGTGGCAGCGGCGCCCAGGCGTGCTCGGCCGCCCGGTCGACGGACCGCCCCCGATCAAGTAAGGGAACAAGTAAGGGAAAACGGCATCAAGGGTCACCGAAGAGTGTCAATCGCCCCACACTGGTGATGCTGTACGAAATCGGACCATCTCCCTGGTGAGATGGGCGAATGCCTCCTAGCGGACCCCCGGGTCCGGGTCTTGCGAAGATGTGCCAGAGTTGCCACGTCCGCCCTGTGAGCACGTACCGTACGGCCACACAGGTGGGACCAGGTGGGGCAGCGGGAAGGGGCAGCCGGTTTTGACCACGCACGCACCGCGGACGGCGCAGGCCGTCACGTTGCCCACGACGCTGGACGAGGCCGTGGCGGCCCTCACGGCCATGCCCACCGCCGTCCCCGTCGCGGGCGGCACCGACCTGATGGCCGCCGTCAACTCCGGTCAGCTCAGACCCGCCGCCCTGGTCGGCCTCGGCCGGATCAGCGAGATCCGCGGCTGGCAGTACCAGGACGGCCACGCCCTGCTCGGCGCCGGCCTCACCCACGCGCGCATGGGCCGCCCCGACTTCGCGGCCCTCATCCCCGCGCTCGCCGCAGCCGCGCGCGCCGCGGGCCCGCCGCACATCCGCAACGCCGGCACCCTCGGCGGCAACATCGCCTCCGCCGCCCCCACCGGGGACGCGCTGCCGGTGCTGGCCGCCCTGGAGGCGACCCTGATCATCGCGGGGCCGGGCGGCGCCCGCCGGGAGATCCCGGTGTCGCACCTGCTGGCCGGCGTGGAGATGCTGCGCGGCGGCGAACTCATCGGCTACGTGCGCGTGCCGCTGCTGCACGCCCCGCAGGTCTTCCTGAAGGCGACCGGCCGGACCGGACCGGGCCGCGCGGTCGGCTCCGTGGCCGTCGTGCTGGACCCCGCCCGGCGCGGGGTGCGCTGCGCGGTCGGCGCCATAGCGCCCATGCCGCTACGGCCCCTGGAGGCCGAGCAGTGGGTCGCCCGGCTCATCGACTGGGACAACGACCGCGCGCTCGTCCCGGAGGCCCTGCACGCCTTCGGCGAGTACGTCGCCGCGGCCTGCATCCCCGACCCGGCCCCGGAACCCGACGGCTCGGTGCCCCCGCTGCCACCCGCCGTACTGCACCTGCGGCGCACCGTCGCCGCGCTGGCCCGACGAGCACTGGGGAGGGCGCTGTCGTGACCGACGACCCGTACGCAGAGGGCGCCGCCCCGCAGGGCGCAGGCCGCTGGGACCCGCTGCCCCAGGGCGACTACGACGACGGCGCCACCGCCTTCGTCAAGCTCCCCGAGGGCGGCATCGACGCGCTGCTGTCCGGCGACAGTCCGCTGGCCGCCCCGGGGCACGGCTACGTGCCGCCGCAAATAACGGCGGAGTCCGGCGAGTCCGCCGCGGGCGCCACGGGAGACGCCGGCCCGGAGCAGGCGTGGCCCGCACCCGGCGGACAGTGGCCCGACCCGAACGCCGTACCGCACGAGCAGGGCGCGGGTACGGACGACCGGTTCACGTACCAGCCCGCCGCGACGCAGCAGTGGACCTTCGAGGAGCCCGCCGCGCCGTCGGCCCCCGGTCACGACGTCACCGGACAGTGGTCCATCCCGGTCGCGGGCGGCGACCTCCCGGACGAATCGGGCGAGTTCACCACGTCCTCGCTGGTCGAGCAGTGGGGCGGCGGCACCCCGCCGGCCACCCTCCCCGGCGGCGCCCCCGCCCCCTGGGCCACGGAAGGCGCGGGCCGGCCGTGGAGCCCACCGCAACAGGATCAGCCGGCCGGCGAAGGCCGTCCGACCGAAACCGCCGCCCCCCACACCGGCCCGGCTCCGGACGGCGACCCGGCGCACACCGGCTCGTACCCGGCCGACGGCCGGGCGCACCCGGGGGACCCGGACGGGTCCCACCTGACCGGCGCCCAGGACCACACCGGCGCCCCAGGCCGTGTCGACGCCCACGCGGACGCCGCGCACATGACCGGTGGCACCCACGCGGGGCCCGGTGTGCCCGACGGGACCGGCACCGGGTACCCGGCGGACTCCGCGCGGCCCGCGCCCGCCTCAGGGCACTCCGCTGCCGACGACGCCGGTGATGACGTAGGCGCGGCGGGTCCGGCCGACGGTCGCGCCGGGGCGGGCGGTTACGGCCCCGCGGAGGGGTCTGGGGCGTCCGCCGACGTCCCGGCGGCCCACACCCCGGACGGGGCGAGCGGGCCCGCGTCACAGGCCGGGACGCGGGCCGCCACGGCCGCCGGCGTACCCGCCTCCGGCGAGCACATCGTGGCCACCGGTCCGGCAGGCCCGGCGGACGGCACCGGCGTGACCGACGCGACCGGAGCGGCGGACACTCCGGCCCCCGCCGGGTCCGCGGGGCCCGCCGCCGACGGCCCGGACGCGCCCGGGACTCAGGCCGACGCGGACCGCCGGGAGACGGCCGGCGAGCACAGCGCCGCCGACGGTCCGGACGCCGGGGACCTTGCGCCCGTCCCGCCGCACGACGACCACCCCCTCGCCTCCTACGTCCTGCGCGTCAACGGCGGCGAGCGGCCCGTCACCGACGCCTGGATCGGCGAGTCCCTGCTGTACGTCCTGCGGGAGCGGCTCGGTCTCGCGGGCGCCAAGGACGGCTGCTCGCAGGGCGAGTGCGGCGCGTGCAACGTGCAGGTCGACGGGCGGCTCGTGGCCTCCTGCCTGGTTCCGGCGGTCACCGCGGCCGGCAGCGAGGTCCGTACGGTCGAGGGCCTCGCCGTCGACGGGCAGTCCTCCGACGTGCAGCGGGCGCTCGCCCGGTGCGGGGCCGTGCAGTGCGGTTTCTGCGTGCCGGGCATGGCGATGACCCTGCACGACCTGCTGGAGGGCAATCCGGCGCCGACCGAACTGGAGACCCGCCAGGCGCTGTGCGGCAACCTGTGCCGCTGCACCGGCTACCGGGGCGTCCTGGAGGCCGTCAAGGAGGTCGTCGCCGAACGCGAGACGCAGGCCGGCGCGGACATCGAGTCGGACGGGGACGAGGCACGTATCCCCCATCAGGCCGGACCGGGCTCCGGAGGCGTCCACCCGTCGGCGTTCGACGCGCCGGGCGTGTTCGACCCGCCGGGCGGCTTCACCGCCCCCGGCACCATCCCCGGCCCCGCTCAGGGCCCGCACGAGCAGACGTACGGCCAGGACGGAGGCCAGGCGTGAGCAACGAAGCCGCCACCGCGACCACGACCCCGACCACCGCCGCGGACGCGGCCCCCGTCCCGGAGCCGTTGCCGCACGGCCTCGGCGCCTCCCTGCCGCACGCCGACGCCCGCGCCAAGACCGAGGGCACGTTCCCGTACGCCGCCGACCTGTGGGCCGAGGGCCTGCTGTGGGCGGCCGTCCTGCGCTCCCCCCACGCGCACGCGCGCATCGTGTCCATCGACACCTCCCACGCGCGTGAGATGCCCGGCGTCCGCGCCGTCGTCACCCACGAGGACGTCCCCGGCACCCCCCGGTACGGGCGGGGCACGCCCGACCGGCCGGTGTTCGCCTCCGAGGTCGTACGCCACCACGGCGAGCCCATCGCCGCCGTCGCCGCCGACCACCCGGACACCGCGCGGATGGCCGCCGCCGCCGTCATCGTCGAGTACGAGGTGCTCGAACCGGTCACCGACCCCGAGCAGTCCTTCGAGGCCGAGCCGCTGCACCCCGACGGCAACCTGATCCGGCACATCCCGCTGCGCCACGGCGACCCGGACGCGGTCGGCGAGGTCGTCGTCGAGGGCCAGTACCGCATCGGCCGCCAGGACCCGGCCCCGATCGGCGCCGAGGCCGGCCTCGCCGTGCCCCGGCCGGACGGCGGGGTGGAGCTGTACCTGGCCTCCACCGACCCGCACGCCGACCGCAACACGGCCGCGGCCTGCTACGGCTTGTCCCCCGATCAGGTGAAGATCGTCGTCACCGGGGTGCCGGGCGCCACCGCCGACCGCGAGGACCAGGGCTTCCAACTCCCGCTCGGCCTGCTCGCGCTGCGCACCGGCTGCCCGGTGAAGCTCACGGCGACCCGCGAGGAGTCCTTCCTCGGCCACGCCCACCGCCACCCGACCCTGCTGCGCTACCGCCACCACGCCGACGCCGACGGCAGGCTCGTCAAGGTCGAGGCGCAGATCCTGCTGGACGGGGGCGCGTACGCCGACACCTCCGCGGAGTCGCTGGCCGCAGCCGTCTCGTTCGCCTGCGGGCCGTACGTCGTCCCGAACGCGTTCATCGAGGGCTGGGCCGTCCGCACCAACAACCCGCCCTCCGGGCATGTGCGCGGCGAGGGCGCCATGCAGGTGTGCGCCGCCTACGAGGCGCAGATGGACAAGCTGGCGAAGAAGCTCGGCGTGGACCCGGCCGAACTGCGGCTGCGCAACGTCCTCGCCACCGGGGACGTCCTGCCGATCGGGCAGACCGTGACCTGTCCGGCGCCGGTGGCCGAACTGCTCCAGGCCGTCCAGGAGTTCCCGCTGCCCGCCCTGCCCAAGGACACGCCCGAGGAGGACTGGCTGCTGCCCGGCGGCCCCGAGGGCGCGGGCGAACCGGGCGCGGTGCGCCGGGGCGTCGGCTACGGGCTCGGCATGGTGCACATGCTCGGCGCGGAGGGCGCCGACGAGGTCTCCACGGCCACCGTGAAGGTGCACGACGGCATCGCCACCGTGCTGTGCGCGGCGGTCGAGACCGGCCAGGGATTCACGACGCTCGCCCGGCAGATCGTGCAGGAGACCCTCGGCATCGACGAGGTGCACGTGGCGCCCGTCGACACCGACCAGCCGCCGGCCGGCGCGGGCTGCCGCAGCCGGCACACCTGGGTGTCGGGCGGCGCGGTCGAACGGGCCGCCAAGATGGTCCGCGCGCAACTGCTGCAGCCCCTCGCGCACAAGTTCGGCATGTCCACCGAGCTGCTCCAGATCACCGACGGCAAGATCACCTCGTACGACGGCGTGCTGTCGACGACCGTCACCGAGGCTATGGAGGGCAAGGAGCTGTGGGCCACGGCCCAGTGCCGCCCGCACCCCACCGAGCCGCTGGACGGAGCCGGGCAGGGCGACGCCTTCGTGGGCCTCGCGTTCTGCGCGATCCGCGCGGTGGTCGATGTCGACATCGAACTGGGCTCGGTCCGCGTGGTGGAGCTGGCGGTCGCCCAGGACGTGGGCCGGATCCTGAACCCGACGCAGCTCGCGGCCCGGATCGAGGCGGGCGTCACCCAGGGCGTGGGCATCGCGCTCACCGAGAACCTGCGCACGCCCCGCGGTCTGGTCCGCCACCCCGACCTGACCGGCTACGCCCTGCCGACCGCCCTGGACGCCCCGGACATCCGGATCGTCCGGCTGGTCGAGGAGCGCGACGTGGTCGCGCCGTTCGGCGCCAAGTCCGTGAGCGCGGTGCCCGTGGTGACCTCCCCGGCTGCGATCGCCTCCGCGGTGCGCGCGGCGACGGGCCGCCCGGTCAACCGCCTCCCGATCCGCCCCCAGGCAGCGGTCGTCATGGACCGGTGAGCGGCCCGCCCTCGGCGTGGGTGAGCCGCGCTCTGTGGGAGGCCGCCTGGCGCGGGGGAGGGCGTTCGCAGGGTGCGGCTCCGCCGCGTGGGTGGATTCCCGGACGGGCGGAACGCGGGCGGGGCCACCGGCGTCCTTCTCCGGGGGCGTTGTCAGTGGTGCGGCGTAGTGTTCCGAGCAGTGGGGGACGGCCGCTCCCGGCACACCGCCGGGCGACGGCCGGGCGCGCCCTGACCGGACACTGTGCAGCACGCGGGGGAACCATGAGCACCACCGACGCCGGGTCCACGGCGATCACGCTGACCGAGGCCGAGCTGGCCGGTCTCGTCACGCACGCGCCGACGCGCGGCCTGCTCACCGGCCCCGGACTGCCCGCCGGCACCGACCTGCTGACGTTCTCTCCGCTGCGCACGCACGGGCTGCGCAGACTGGGTGACGCGGCGGACGGTCCGCTGCGGGTGGCGGAGGAACTGCGGGACCGCCTGGTGATCGGTGAACTCCTCAGCCCGGCGGACATGGAGCGCGAGTCCATCCTCCTCGACGGCAGCACGGGCGAGGTGACGACGGCCTACCTGTTCCACCCGTGCGACGCCCGGCCCTTCGCCCCCTCCCTGGAGACGCTCCTGCGCTTCGCCGCCGTCACGGAGGAACTGGCGGGCCTGCGCGGCCGGTTCGCCGCGCTGACCGGGCAGTACGGCCCGCAGGTGGTCGCCGACGCCTCCCGCAGCCTCTTTGCCCTGTTCGAGGAGGGTGCCGGCGGTGAGGTCCCGCCCTACTGGAAGGCGGCGGCCCTGATCCGTCCGCTCTCCCTCGTCGCCGGTCCGGGTACGGCGTCCGGGCTGACCCTGGACCTCCAGGCCCGCCTGCTGGAGCAGGAGTTCGGGCCCGGCCGGGTCACCCGCTTCGAGGAGGTCGACTTCCCCGGCACGCTCACCCACGAGCCGACCCGCCGCTTCCTGCGCGAGACGGGCCTGCCCGAGGAGGCCGTCCTCTTCCACCTCGACACGGACGTCCTCCTGCCGACCCTCACCGACTACTACGCCGCCGAGCGTCCCGACTTCCCGCTGTCCGAACTCCCCGCCCACGCCGGCCACTTGATCCGCCTCGGGGACCTGGTCGCCGACAACAGCCTGGTGGTCGACGGCAGAACGGGCGCCGTCCTGAACTTCAGCGAGCCGGAGGCCACGCTCTACCCCCTGAACACCGACCTCTCCACCCTCGCCTTCACGCTCTGGCTGCTGCACCACGAGCGCACCATCGACGAGCACCTGGGCAACGAGCTGACGACCGAGGCGTACGAGCAGCTCGCGGCGGCGATGATCCACACCCTGGGGGCCGTCGACCCCACGGGCACGTACCCGCACACCGACTGGCACTACTGGACGGAGCTGTTCCAGGACGAGGCGGGCGGGGTCCTGTGACCCTACCCGTGCCGCTGGCCCTGGAGAACATCGCCGCCCTGTTCTCCTGGCCGGGCGAGGAGC
>NZ_JBEYVS010000036.1:0-78155 GCF_040644095.1 Streptomyces sp. NPDC047028 | reverse complement strand
TGATCCGGCACCGCAAGGCCCACGCCTGCGGCGTGGAACGACGCCGCACCCACTCCTCGAGCGCGGCCCGTTCCTCGTCCGACAGCGTCAACTCGGCCTTCGGCCGCCCCGTCCGTGCCATAGAGCAAGCCTACATATCTGAACAGAATTCCCGACTCAGAACACTAGGCGCCCCGACCGCCCGTTGTGCCCGGTTCGGCCCGGCGTTCCCCCGTTCCGGCGAAGCGCCGGGCCGGTCGGCGCGCGGGGCGGGCCGGGGCTGGGACCCTTCCCCCATGGCGCAGTTGGAGCAGTTCACCACCCCCGTCGACGCCGTCGTGTCCCGGATGCGTGCCCTCGACGCGGCCCTGCCCGAGCGGGACGGGATCGCCGTGTTCAACCGCGTCTACCTCGCCGTCACCCTGGAGGTCGGCCGGCGCCTGACCCGGGGCGCGTTCCCCGACCCGCGGGCGGCGGCCACCCTCGACGTGCGGTTCGCCGAGCGCTATCTGGCCGCCGTGGACGCCGTCACGGACGACCGCCGCCCGCCCGCCTGCTGGCGTCCCCTGTTCCAGCTGCGCCGCCATCCAGGTGTACGCCCGCTGCAGTTCGCGCTCGCGGGCATCAACGCCCACATCGGGCACGACCTGGCGCTCGCGGTGGTCGACACCTGCCGTGCGCTCGGCTGCGAACCGGCCGACCTGGAGGACGAGTTCGACCGGGTGGGCGATCTCCTCGCCTCGCTGGAGGAACGCATCCGCGAGGATCTGATGCCCGGCCCCGACCTGCTCCAGATCGCCGATCCGCTCACCCATCTGCTGGGCTCCTGGAGCCTGGAGCGGGCCCGGGACGCGACCTGGTCGGCGGCCAGGGCGCTGTGGGCGCTGCGCCGGTTCGAGGACGTGGCCGAGGAGTTCACCGCGCGGCTGGACTCGGCGGTCGGCTTCGCGGGCCGGATGCTGCTCACCCCCCTGCCCGACTGAGCCCGCGCGGCCGGGCCGCCGCCCCGCCGTCCAGCACCCCGATCAGGCCAACCTCCGCGCGGCCTCCTGGACGTCCCCTGCGATCTCTGTACGTTGAACGGGCAACCGATCTCGAAGGAGTACGCACATGGCGACCCGGCTCGGACTCGGCCTTCCGCAGAATCGGCAGTACGACCTCGGCACGGACGTGCCCGACGTGGCCCGCGCCGCCGAACGGACCGGGTACGACAGCCTGTGGGTGTACGAACGGGCCCTGTTCCCGGAGCCGGCCACCCAGGGGCTGTACGGCATTCCGGGCCTGCCCTGGCCCGACGACTACCGGAACGTCGCCGACCCGCTCGTCACGCTCACCCTCGCGGCCGCCGCCACCGAACGAGTCGGACTGGGCACGGCGATCCTGGTCGCCCCGCTGCACCAGCCGTTCCGGCTGGCCAAGTCGCTGGCCTCGCTGGACGCGGCCAGCGGCGGCCGGGTGATCGCCGGCCTCGGCTCGGGCTGGTCCCACGACGAGTTCGCGGCGACCGGCGTCAGGCCCTTCGAGGAGCGCGGCCGGGTGCTGGACGAGACGATCGACGTCTGCCGTGCGGTGTGGGGCCCGGACCCGGTGTCGTACGAGGGCTCGATCACGAGGATCGCCCCGGCGGTGGTCGGCCCGAAGCCGGCCCGGCCGATCCCGATCCTGCTGGCCGGCTCCGGCAGGAAGGCCCTGCGCCGGCTGGTGGACCACGCCGACGGCTGGATCCCGGTGAGCCAGGGCGCCGAGCAGATCGCCGCCCAATGGGCGGAGCTGCAGGACCTGGCCGCCGAGCGCGGCCGCAAGGAGCCGCTGCGCACCGCCGTCCGGGTCAACGCCGCGCACTCGGCGCGGCCGTACCCGGGCGAGGACCGCCGTGCCTTCCAGGGCAGCACCGAGCAGATCGTCGGGGACCTGCTCCGCCACGCCGAGCTGGGCGTGGACGAGATCCTGATCGACCTGCAGAACACCCCGCGCGACGCCCAGGAACTGAAGGACGTCGCGGCGGAGGTCTACGAGGCGGCCCGTTCGGCCGGCGTGTGAGCCGGTCCGGCGGTGCTGTCCCGGGCGCTCAGTCCTCGGGGAGTTCCACGGGCGCGATGTCGTCGTAGACGTCGCCGGGGCCCGGGTTGGTCGCGTCGGTCGCGCCGCCGAACTGGTGCATGACGCCCCAGACCGCGTTCAGCGCGGTCTGGATCGCGCCCTCGGCCCAGCCGGCCGTCCAGGAGATGTCGTCACCGGCCAGGAAGATGCCCCGCTTGTCCTCGGGCAGCCGGTCCTGCATGAAGTGCGTGAACAGGCGCCGCTGGTAGCGGTAGTGGCCGGGCAGGTTCGCCTTGAACGCGCCCATGAAGTAGGGCTCGTTCTCCCAGGAGACCGTCACCGGGTTGCCGATGATGTGCTTGCGGATGTCGACGTTCGGGTAGATCTCGCCGAGCGACTTCAGCATGACCTCCATCCGCTCGTTCGCGGACAGCGGCAGCCACTTCAGGCTGTCGTCGCACCAGGTGTAGGACAGGCAGATGACGGCGGGCTTGTCCGGGCCGTCGTCGAGCAGGTAGGTGCCGCGGGTCATGCGGTCGGTGAGCGTCATCGACATGACGTCCCGGCCGGTCGGATTTCCCCTGTCGTCGACGGCCTTGTCGAGCCAGAACGGCCGGTCCACCGGCACGAACAGCTTGCTGGACTCCATGTAGTGGGTGCGCTCGATCGCCGTCCAGTGGTCGATCGGGAACAGCGAGTCGTCGCAGGCGATCTTGGACAGCAGCATCCAGGACTGGGCGGTGAAGATGGCCGCCTGGTAGGTGCGGATGTCGCCGTTCGCGTCGGTCACGGTGATCTGGTCGCCCGCGGTGCGGTGCAGCCGGGTCACGGCCGGCCTGGGCTCGCCGTCCAGGTGCAGGGACTTCAGCGAGGTGCCGTACGGCCAGTGGACGATCTTCTCCGGCTCGCGCTCCCACAGGCGCAGCGGCAGCTGCTGGGAGCCGCCGACGATACCGCGGTGGTGGTCGTCGGCCTCGGTGTAGACGACGCGGAGGATCTCCAGGATGGAGTTCGGGAAGTCGGTGTCCCAGCCGCCGGTGCCGAAGCCGACCTGGCCGAAGATCTCCCGGTGCCGGAAGGACTTGAAGGCCTCGGAGTCGCACAGGAAGCCGTAGAAGGTCTGGTTGTCGAGCTTCTCGACGAGCTTCGCCCAGATCTCCCGGATGCGGGGCACGTCCCGCTCGCGCATGGCGCGGTTCATGTCGGAGAAGTCCGCGCCCTCGTCGAGGCACTTGTTCCACGCCTCGGCGACGTCCCGGTACACCTGGGGCAGGTCGGCGATCGTCTCGGCGTAGTGCGACTCGCCCTTGAGGTCGACGACCGTCGACGGGGTGGCTTCGGCGAGCGGGTTCGGGAAGGGCCGTGTCTCGAGACCGACGAGGTCGATGTAGTGCTGGAGGGCGGTGGAGGACGGCGGGAAGCGCATCGCGCCCATCTCCGCGGTCAGCCCCTCCGTCCGGGAGCCGCCCTCGAAGCCGACCGTGCGCAGCCGGCCGCCGAGCTGGTCGGCCTCGTATACGACGGGCTTGAGGCCCATCTTCATCAGCTCGTAGGCGGCGACGACACCGGACAGGCCGCCGCCGATGACGGCGACCTCGGTGCCGTGCTCGGTCGCCGGGACCTGGCCGAGGCCCGCCGGGTGGGCCAGGAAGTCGTCGTACGCGTAAGGAAAGTCCGGGCCGAACATGGTGATCGGCGGCTGCTGCTCGTCGGCGTGCTCGACGGCGTTGGGCACCGTGGACGTCATGGGGTACGGACTCCTTGCGCGGGGGGGTGGTTCGGGGCGGGCTCGTTGCGGTCAGACCAGGGGCCGGTACAGGCCGGGGCGGCGGTCCCTCAAGTACGGGTTGGCCTCGCGGGAGGCGGCCAGGAAGGCGGGGTCGGCGTCGGCGAACACCAGCTGCTCCGCTCGTCCGGCGCGGGCGCGGGCGACCCCGTCGGGCCCGGCAAGGGCGGACAGCCCGACGAACTCGAACTCCCCCTCCTGGCCGACCCGGTTGACGTAGGCGACGTACATCTGGTTCTCGAAGGCGCGCACCGGGATCATCGACTCGGCGACGAACTCGAAGGGGTGCATCTGCGCGGTCGGCACCACGAGGAGGTCGGTGCCGGCCAGGGCGTGGGCACGGACGTTCTCCGGGAATTCGACGTCGTAGCAGACCAGGAGGCCGACGGTGAGGCCGTTCAGCTCGGCCTGGACGATCAGCTGCTCGCCAGGCGTGAAGTGCTCGCGCTCGAAGCAGCCGAAGAGGTGGGTCTTGCGGTAGTTCGCGAGCCGGGTGCCGTCGGCGGAGATCAGCTGAGCCGCGTTGTGGACGCTGTCGCCGGCGCGCTCCGGGTAGCCGTAGGCGACGGCCACGCCGTGCCGGGCGGCGATCTCGGCGATCGCGTCGGCGGAGTCGCCGTCGGCGGGCTCGGCGAGGCGGGCGATGTCGTCACCGATCGCGTACCCGGTCAGGAACATCTCCGGCGCGGCCAGCAGCGCGGCGCCCCCGGCGGCGGCACGGGCCGCGGCCTCGTCGAGGACCTTGAGGTTCTCGACGATCGAGCCGGGCCGGCCGGAGCTCTGGAGCAGGGCGGTGCGCATGCATGATCCTCACCGGAAAGGGGGGTTTGGGGGGCCACTAAGACGGTACGGTCGGCGCGCTCGGGCGGACAAGAAGGACCCGTTGCGCGCCGGTGCGCGGTTCGTTGCGTGGAGCGGAGGGTCCGTGGCGATTCGTTGCGCGCCGTCGGGAGGGGTCCGCCTCCGCCCCGGGGCGCAGGCGGGGATCAGGGCTCCCCGCCGTACGGGGGAGGCGGGAGGCCACCCGCGGGGCGATGTGCGGGCGGTCCGGCGCCGGGAGAGTGGTCCCCGTTCACCGACGCGTCGATCCGACGCGTTCGACCTGGGGAAGGGCCGCCATGAAGCGCCGTACGAAGATCGCCGCCGTCTCGCTGACCGCCGCGCTGCTGATCACCGCGGGATCGGCCGGGGCGGCGGTCGCCTCGGGGGGCGGGGCGGCCGGACCCGCCATGGCCGCGCACCCTCACCAGCGGGAGGCCGCCGCGCTCACCGGCACCGCCAAGCTGTACCGCTCGGCCGGGGATGACATCACCTTCAGCTTCGACGCGCACCTCGCGGCGGCGGACACCAAGGACCCGACGAAGGCCACCGGCACCTTCCGCTTCAGCCACTACCTGAACGGGCGGGGCGCCTGGGCCGAGGCGTCGGTGGACTGCCTGCTCACCGGCGGGAAGGTCGCCGTCGTGTCCGGCGTGATCACTGACTCGGACCTGCCGGGCGCCAAGGGCACCCGGGTCGGAGTGAGCGTCCACGACCTCGGCCGGCACGACCGGCTCGGCTACAGCTGGGCGGCCGTGGGCAACCCGGCCGACGTCAAGGACCTGCCGAAGTGCGTCGCGTCGGCGCCGTTCGAGAAGGTGAAGCCGGGCACGGGCGACTTCCACGTCGTGCCCTGGCACCCGGCGCTGTGACCGGCCGGCCGGGACCGGCCGCTCGCAACACGCCCTAGCCGGGGGCGCCGGACGAGAAGCGGCGCAGCAGGGGGGACAGGACCAGGACCGACTTGGTGCGCTCCACGAACGGCTCGCCGGCGATCCGCTCCAGCACCCGTTCGAAGTGGCGCATGTCGGAGGCGAAGACCTGGGCGATCGCGTCCGCGTCGCCGGTGACGGTCGACGCGGCCACGACCTCCTGGTAGCGCTCCAGGCCCCGCTGGATGGTCTCCGGCGAGGTGTTGCGCCGGCAGTGGATCTCGATGTACCCCTCGGTCTCCCAGCCGAGGGCCGCCGGGTCCACCCGCACGGTGAACCCGGTGATGGCTCCGGTGGCGCGCAGCCGGTCCACGCGCCGCTTGACGGCGGGCGCGGACAGGCCGACGAGCTGCCCGATGTCCGCGTAGGAGCGGCGGGCGTCCTCGGCGAGGGCGTGCACGATGCGTTCGTCGAGATCGTTCAGCACTGGGGGTGGTTCACTTCTTCGGTTCGGTCAGTTCTCTCAGTTCTCTGCCGCCGGCGCGACGTCCTCAGCGGTCGCGAGGCGGGAACGGCGATAGCCGTACACGAAGTAGAACACGAGCCCGACCGCCATCCAGACACCGAAGACCACCCAGGTGACGGCCGACAGGCTGCCCATCATCCACACGCAGAAGGCGAAGCCCAGTGCGGGCAGCAGCGGCGACAGCGGTACCCGGAACGTGCGCTTCATCTGCGGGCGGCTCCGGCGCAGCACCACCACGGCCACGTTGACCAGCGCGAAGGCGAACAGTGTGCCGATGCTGGTCGCGTCGGCCAGCTGACCGAGCGGGATGGCGGCGGCGAGGACGCCGCAGAACAGGGAGACGATGACCGTGTTGGCGCGTGGCGCGCCGGTCTTGGGGTGGACCTTGGCGAAGACCTTGGGGACGAGGCCGTCCCGGGACATGGCGAAGAGGATGCGCGTCTGGCCGTAGAGCACGGTCAGGACGACGCTGGCGATGGCGATGACGGCGCAGAAGGCGAGCAGGGTGCCCCAGAAGCTCTGGCCGGTGACGTCGGTCATGATCTGCGCGAGGGCGGCCTCGGAGTCGTTGAACGTCCGCCACGGCTTGGCGCCCACGGCGACGGCCGCGACCAGCACGTACAGGGCGGTCACGATGACGAGGGACAGCATGATCGCGCGGGGCAGGTCGCGCTGGGCGTTCTTCGCCTCCTCACCGGCGGTGGAGGCGGCGTCGAAGCCGATGTAGGAGAAGAACAGCGTGGCTCCGGCCGCGCTGACGCCGGCCATGCCGAGCGGCATGAAGTGGGCGTAGTTGCCGGACTTGAAGCCCATGAAGCCGATGGCGCAGAACAGCACGAGCGCGGCGATCTTCACGCACACCATGATCGTGTTGGCCCGCGCGGACTCCTTGGCGCCGCCGAGCAGGAACACCATGGCGAGCAGGACGACGATCAGGGCCGGCAGGTTGAAGACGCCTCCGTCGACGCCGGGCGGGGACGACAGGGCCGCCGGCAGGGTGACGCCGATCGTGCCCTTCAGCAGCTCGTTGAGGTACTCGCCCCAGCCGACGGCCACAGCGGCGACCGAGACGCCGTACTCCAGCAGCAGGCACCAGCCGCAGATCCAGGCGATCAGCTCGCCCATGGTTGCGTATGCGTACGAGTAGGAGGAGCCGGCGACGGGGATGGTGCCGGCCAGCTCGGCGTAGGACAGGGCCGAGAAGAGGGCGGTGAGGCCGGCGATCACGAAGGAGAGGGTGACGGCCGGGCCGGCCTTGGGGACGGCCTCGCCGAGCACCACGAAGATGCCGGTGCCCAGCGTGGCGCCGATGCTGATCATGGTCAGCTGCCACAGTCCGAGGGAGCGCCGCAGCGACCCTCCCTCGCCGTGGCCGCCCTCCGCGACCAGGCGTTCCACGGGCTTGCGACGCATCAGGCGCGCGGCGACGCCCGGGGACGCCGGGGCGGCCGTTCTCTTGCTCTGCGGGGGTGCGCCTTGGTCGAGCACGCGCTGGCTCCTTTTCGCTGCCGGTCAGGGCGAGCGGAGACCGGACGGCACCCACCGAGGCAGGGACCCGCCGAGCGGGGTCTCCGCCACACTGCGTACAGCGGAGACCCTATGAGCCGGAGCATCGCACATGTAATGCAGCAACCTTGCGCACCCACGCAAGATCCTTGCGTTGGCAGTCCCAGGGCGCGCATTCATTACCCCGGCACGCACGAGCGCCCCGTCAGGGGCGCGGGGCTGTGCTCGATATGCGGCTCCGCCGCGCGGGCGCGGGAACCCCCACGCACCCGCACCCGAAAACGCACCCGAACCCGAAAAGCGGCCCACTCACAGCGAAGCGTCTAGCTCCAGCTGGCGTGCAGCGGCTTCCCCTCCGCGTACCCGGCGGCGCTCTGAATGCCGACGATCGCCTTCTCGGCGAACTCCTCCAGCGACCCCGCACCCGCGTACGTGCAGGAGGACCGCACTCCCGCGATGATCGAGTCGATCAGGTCCTCGACGCCCGGACGGGCCGGGTCGAGGAACATGCGGGAGGTGGAGATGCCCTCCTCGAACAGCGCCTTGCGGGCCCGGTCGTACGACGACTCCTCCGACGTGCGGTTGCGCACCGCGCGCGCGGAGGCCATGCCGAAGGACTCCTTGTACGCGCGACCGCTCGCGTCGTGCTGGAGGTCGCCGGGGGACTCGTAGGTGCCGGCGAACCAGGAGCCGACCATCACGTTGGACGCGCCGGCCGCGAGGGCCATCGCGACGTCACGCGGGTGGCGGACACCGCCGTCGGCCCACACGTGCTTGCCGTACTTCTTCGCCTCGGCCGCGCACTCCAGCACGGCGGAGAACTGCGGCCGGCCCACGCCGGTCATCATGCGGGTGGTGCACATGGCGCCGGGGCCGACACCGACCTTGATGATGTCGGCGCCCGCCTCGATCAGGTCGCGCACGCCCTCGGCGGAGACG
Organism: Streptomyces sp. NPDC047028; assembly: GCF_040644095.1. NCBI lineage: Bacteria > Bacillati > Actinomycetota > Actinomycetes > Kitasatosporales > Streptomycetaceae > Streptomyces > Streptomyces sp. NPDC047028. Next base: position 69,688 of record NZ_JBEYVS010000036.1, on the reverse strand, counting down.
ATGTTGCCGGCGGCGATGGGCACCTGGGGGTCGAGGGCGCGGACCAGCTTGACGGCGCTGATCATCGACTCCTGGTGGCCGTGCGCGGTGTCGATGACGAGGGTGTCGACGCCCGCGTCGAGCAGCTGCTTGGCCTTGCCGGCCACGTCGCCGTTGATGCCGACGGCGGCGGCGATGCGCAGCCTGCCGTCGCGGTCGACGGCGGGCGTGTACAGGGTGGCGCGCAGGGCGCCCTTGCGGGTGAGGATGCCGACGAGCCGGCCGTCCTGGTCGACGGCCGGGGCGTAGCGCCGGTTCGCGCCGTCGAGGGTGTTGAAGGCCTCGCGGGGGTCGATGTCCGCGTCGAGGAGCAGCAGGTCCTTGGACATGACCACTTCGAGCTGGGTGAAGCGGTCGACGCCGGTGAGGTCGGCGTCGGTGACGACGCCGACGGGCCGCCGGTTCTCGTCGACGACGACGCCGGCGTTGTGCGCCCGCTTGGGCAGCAGGGCGAGGGCGTCGGCGACGGTCTGGTGCGGGGCCAGCTCGATGGGGGTGTCCAGCACGAGGTGGCGGCTCTTGACCCAGGAGACGACGTCGGTGACCACGTCGATCGGGATGTCCTGCGGGATGACCACGAGGCCGCCGCGGCGGGCCATCGTCTCGGCCATGCGGCGGCCGGCGATGGCGGTCATGTTGGCGACGACGAGCGGGATGGTGGTACCCGTGCCGTCCGGCGAGCTGAGGTCCACGCCCTGACGCGAGCCCACCGCGGAGCGGCTCGGCACCATGAACACGTCGTCGTACGTCAGGTCGTACGCGGGCTGGATGTCATTGAGGAAACGCACGTGCCGCACATCCCAGTCGATCAGAGGTGACCCCCGGACAGGTGTGCCAGGGGGAAAAGAGCACGTACTTCATTGTCCCATGACGACAGCCCCGGCATGCCCCGACAGAACATCCAGGCTGGTCAGAGGGCGGCTAGGAGGAACCTCCAAGGGCGAGGGCGACGGTGAGCGCGGGGGTCGTCCGCATGGCCCGGGTCGTCGCCATGGCCTGTGTCGTTCCCACGGCCCGGGTCGTCGCCATGGCCTGGGTGAAGACGTCCCGGGCGGTCTCCCACTCCTCGGGCCGCGCGGCCGCGTAGCCCTGCCAGCCGAGCACGACGAGCAGGAGTCCGCTGTCCCCGGCCGGCCCCGGCCAGACGGTGGGGTCGGAGAGCGAGTCCGCGAGCGCGTCCCAGTTGCGGCCGAACCAGGCGGGCAGCGCGAGGTCCCGTGCGACCCGGTCCATCAGGCCCGCCTTGTCCGTGACCCCGGTCAGGTCCAGCGTGGCCACGTGCCGGCCGGTCAGCCCGTCGCTCATCTCAGCACCGCCCGGAACGAGTCGTAGTGGTCGTCGGTGTAGTAGATCTCCCCGCCCTGCCCGGTGACGATGCGCCGTGCTCCGCGGTCGCGCGAGCCGGGGGTCCGCACCGTGTACTCGTGGTAGTAGCCGCGGGGGTGCTTCGGCAGGTGCCCCTCGAAGTTCCCGAACACGACGCCGTCCTTGGCGTAGGGGTAGGGGCCGCCCCGGTCGATGAGCGCCAGCGTGCGCCGCGCCTCGGCGGGGAGCCGGGACGCCTGGACGGTGGCCATGCCGTGGGCCCAGGCGGGGGTGGCGGCACCGGCTGACGGGGCGGGGCCGGACGGCGCCGGGGAGCCGGTGCCGTGGGCGCAGCCGGTCAGCAGGAGCGCGAGGCAGACCAGCAGGCCGGCGAGGACCCGGGGAACGAACCGCGGCAGCATGCGTCGATGCTGCCACGGCCGTACCGCCACGCGAGGGGACGACCCGCGGTCAGTGCCCGTCGGGGTCGGCGCGGCTGAGCGCGGGCTTCGGGGTGGGGCCCGCCGTCATCAGGACGTCGGCGGCGGAGGTGTCCGTGACCAGGCTGGTGACCAGCCCGGACCGCAGCACCGCGTCGATGGCCGGCGCCTTGCGCTGGCCGCCCGCGATGGCCACGACCTCGGGGATACGGCGGAGCTGGTCGGTCTTGACCGTGATGCACCGCTCCCCCAGGTCCCGCCCGATCCGGCGGCCCTCGGCGTCGAACAGGTGGGCGGACATCTCGGCGGCGACACCGAGCGAGGCGTAGTGCGCGCGCTCCTCGTCGCTGAGCATGTCGTGCACCGTGGAGATGCCGGGCTCCCAGGAGCCGATGGAGACGCAGGCGACGGTGACCTTGTCGAAGTACTCGAAGGCCCGGGCGATCCCGGTCTGGTGGCGCAGCGCCGCCGCGGTGGCCGCGTCCGGCAGCAGCATCGGCGCGTAGATGGGGTGGGCGTCGCCGCCGGAGACCTGCGCGGCGCGGCGCACGGCCTCCACGGAGCCGCGCTCGGCGGTCCCGGCGTCGTAGACACCCGTCAGCTGGACCACCGTGCACGGCGGCAGCCGGTCCAGCGCCGCGGCCATGTGGATGGTGGACCGGCCCCAGGCCAGCCCCAGGACGTCCCCCTCGTTGACGAGTTCGCCGAGCAGGTCGGCGGCGACCTCGCCCAGGTTCTCCGGGTCGGGGGTCTCTTCGGCCTCGGCCGGGGACTCGACCACGACGGCGTGCCTCAGCCCGTAGCGGGCGCGGAGCGCGTCGGAGCGCTCGGCATCCAGCTCGGCCGGCACCCGGATCTCGATCCGGACGAGATCCCGTTCGAGCGCGGTCTCGAGGACCCGGGCCACCTTGAACCGGCTGACGCCGAACTCCTCCGCAATCTGGATCTTGGACTTGCCCTCGAGGTAGAAGCGGCGGGCCATGGCCGCCGCCTGCACCAGCTCAGCGGGTCCCATCCGCATGGCTGACCGGCCCGCCGACATACCCGACACGGGGATCTCCTCACTGCTGTTCACATTCTGGATTCGCCGTCCATCCTTGCAGATTCGGCGTACTTGATCTGCCCTGATGGCTGCCGTTCCCTCAGCTGTTCACGTATCGGTGGCTCAGTGGCCGCAAACCCAGGACGCCTTCTCGCTCGCTGTGCGGGCCTGGTCACGCAGCGCTCGCACCGCCTCGGCGGGGTCCTGCGCCCCGTACACCGCGGATCCGGCCACGAAGACGTCGGCGCCCGCGTCGGCGCACTGCTCGATCGTCGAGGCCGACACGCCGCCGTCCACCTGCAGCCACATCTCCAGGCCGTGCTTGGCGATCAGCTCACGGGTACGGCGGATCTTCGGGAGCATGATGTCCAGGAACGCCTGCCCGCCGAAGCCCGGCTCCACCGTCATGATCAGCAGCATGTCGAGTTCCGGGAGGAGATCCTCGTACGGCTCGATCGGCGTCGCGGGCTTCAGGGCCATCGAGGCGCGCGCGCCCTTGGCGCGGATCTCCCGGGCGAGCCGCACGGGCGCCGCGGCCGCCTCCACGTGGAAGGTGACCGAGGAGGCGCCCGCCTCCACGTACTGCGGGGCCCAGCGGTCGGGGTCCTCGATCATCAGGTGGCAGTCCAGCGGGGTGTCCGTCGCACGGGCCAGGGACTCCACGACCGGCACGCCGAGCGTGAGGTTCGGGACGAAATGGTTGTCCATCACGTCTACGTGGAGCCAGTCGGCCCCGTGGACCGCCTTGGCCTCGTCCGCGAGGCGGGCGAAGTCGGCGGACAGGATGCTGGGGTTGATCTGCGCGGGCATGGGTCAAGGGTCCCATGCTCCGCATCGGTCGGCCGAATCAGGGCCGTTGTGGGTCCGGTGCGTTTTCGGCTGCGGGCCGGTGGGGGCTTGTCGCGCCCACGCGGCGGAGCCGCGAATCACTACAGCCCCGCGCCCCTTTCGGGGCGCTGTGGTGAACCTATGTTAAAAAGTCAGGCTGTTCTGCGGATCAACGCCAGGTACATCGCGTCCGTGCCGTGGAGGTGGGGCCAGAGCTGGATGTCGGGGCCTTCGCCGAGGGCGGGGACGCCGGGGAGGAGGGGGCGGGCGTCGAGGAGGTCGGTGCCGGGGTGGTGTTTGAGGACGTCGGAGACCACCGCGCGGGTCTCGGCGAGGTGGGGGGAGCAGGTGGCGTAGGCGACGACGCCGCCGACGCGGACCGAGTCCAGGGCCGTGCGCAGCAGCGAACGCTGGAGCGGGGCGAAGTTGTCCAGGTCCTCCGGGCGGCGGCGCCAGCGGGCCTCGGGGCGGCGGCGCAAGGCGCCGAGGCCCGTGCAGGGCACGTCGACCAGGACCCGGTCGAAGCTGCCGGACCGCCACGGCGGCCGGGTGCCGTCGGCGGCGATGACCTGGTACGGACCGGGGTTGCCGGCCAGTGCCTTGGCGACCAGACCGGCCCGGTGCGGCTGCTTCTCGGAGGCGAGGACAACCGCCCCGCGCTCGGCGGCGAGGGCGGCGAGCAGGGCGGCCTTTCCGCCTGGGCCGGCGCACCCGTCGAGCCACATGGCGTCGGGGCCGTCCAGCGGGGCGTTCGCGAGCGCGAGCGCGACGAGCTGGCTGCCCTCGTCCTGCACGCCGGCCCGCCCTTCGCGCACGGCCTCGACGGCGCCGGGTTCGCCGCCCTCGGCGAGCCGCACCGCGTACGGCGACCAGCGGCCGGGGACGGCGGCGTCCTCGGCGAGGAGTTCCTCGATGGTGGACCGGCCGGGCCGGGCGACGAGGGTGACCTCGGGACGCTCGTTGTCGGCCTCCAGCAGGTCCTCGATGCCGGCCCGTCCGCCGCCGAGCGAGTCCCACAGGGCGGAGACGACCCAGCGCGGGTGCGAGTGCACGACGGCGAGGTTGTCCTCGGGGTCCTCGTCGTAGGGCGGCGCGACCTTCTCCAGCCACCCGTCGAGATCGTCCTGGGCGACCTTGCGCAGGACGGCGTTGACGAACTTCGCCCGGCCGTCGCCGAGGACGACGCGGGCCAGCTCGACGGAGGCGGACACGGCGGCGTGCGTCGGGATGCGGGTGCCGAGGAGCTGGTGGACGCCGAGGCTCAGCACGTCGAGCACCGGCGGGTCGACCTCGCGCAGCGGCCGGTCGACACAGGCGGCGATGACGGCGTCGTACGTTCCCTGCCGGCGCAGCGTCCCGTACACCAGCTCGGTGGCGAGGGCTGCGTCCCGCGCGTCGAACTTGTCCGGCCCTTCCTTCTCCCGCGCCTTGCGCAGCAGTGGCGGCAGCACGAGGTTGGCGTACGCGTCCCGCTCGTCCACCGCGCGCAGTGCCTCGAAGGCGAGGATGCGGACGGGGTCCTTCTGCGGACGCCGGTAGGGCTTGGCCGGCCTGCGGGGCCGCCGGGACTGCTCAGTCACGAAAAGGTGCTCCGGTTGAGAAACGGGGAGGAGGAGAGAAGGGGTGTGGCTCCAGCGTACGGCGGGCTACCGCCGTCACCCCCATCGGGCGGGACTCAGCCGCCGAGCGTCTCGCCCTCGGCGATGCGCACGCCGCGCGCCCAGTCGGCCGCCCGCATCGGCTTCTTGCCCTGCGCCTGCACCCACAGCAGCTCGACCGCGTACGACCCGGTGCCCACGTGCACGCTGTTCTTGCCGACGGCGAGCCGGCCGGGGGCGAGGTCGGTCCGCTCGGGGACGGGCGTGACCTGGATGAGTTTGAGACGCTCGCCCCGGAACACGGTCCAGGCGCCGGGCGCGGGGGTGCAGCCGCGCACCACCCGGTCGACCCGGAGCGCGGGCGCGGTCCAGTGGACCTGGGCGTCCTCGACGGTGATCTTCGGTGCGACGGTGATGCCCTCGGCCGGCTGCGGCACGGCCTTCAGGGTGCCGTCGGCGATGCCGTCCATGGTCGCCGCGAGCAGCCCCGCCCCGGCGAAGGCGAGCCGGGTGAGCAGGTCGCCGCTGGTGTCGGTGGGGCGGACCTCCTCCGTCACGGTGCCGTAGACGGGCCCGGAGTCGAGGCCCTCCTCGATGAGGAAGGTGGAGGCGCCGGTGATCTCGTCGCCCGCCATGAGGGAGTGCTGCACGGGCGCGGCACCGCGCCAGGCGGGCAGCAGGGAGAAGTGCAGGTTGACCCAGCCGTGCGCCGGGATGTCCAGGGCGACGCGGGGCAGCAGGGCGCCGTAGGCGACGACGGGGCAGCAGTCGGGGGCGATCTCCGTCAGCCGTTCCAGGAACTCCGGGTCCCGCGGCCTGCGCGGCTTGAGCACCTCGATCCCGGCTTCCTCCGCCCGGTCGGCCACGGGGGACGCGATCAGCCTGCGGCCCCGGCCGGCCGGCGCGTCGGGACGCGTGACGACGGCGGCCACCTCGTGCCGCCCGGAGGCGATCAGGGCGTCCAGAGCGGGAACGGCGACCTCGGGGGTACCGGCGAAGACGAGCTTCATGGGCGGGATCGGGCCTCTCGGGCGGAGTCACAGGGGCAGCACACCAGTCTATGCCGGGCCGCTGCCCGCCAACCCCCGGACCACGAAGCGCCAACCAGCGGGCTGCGACCCTCCAACCCCCGGGCGGCGAACCGAAAGGCACCGGTGCGCGGCCGGAACGACGGCGCACGCATATGCCCATACGCCCCCACACCGTGACCAGCGGAGCGCACACGCGTTGGTCAAGAAAGAGTTGACCCCACCGGGCCGCCCACACGGCCCATCCCTTTCCACGCCGGTTCGAGAGGCTTGTTCATGGCCGACCACGCAACCCACGACGCCCAGGCCCGGGCCAGCCTGCACTTGCTGGTGCGGGACATCGAGCGGGTCCGCCGGCAGGTGGACGCGCTGCGCACGCTCACCGCCCAGTTGGGCAACGTCTACCGCCCGCGCCGTCCGGGGCCCTCTGCGGGCTTCGTCGTCTACGGACGCGCCCCCGCCCCGACGGTTCGCCTCGCCCAGGAACTCCGGGACAGCGTCGAGACGTTGGTCACGGCCGCGGTGGACTTCGACCGCTCGCTCGGCTTCTCCTGGGACGCGGTGGGCTCGGCGCTCGGCGTCACCAAGCAGGCGGTGCACCGCCGTTACGGCGCCCGGCGCGCCGCCGCCCAGGCGGCGGCCGAGGCGGAGCGGGGTACGGAGCCGTCCGGGGCCCGTACGCTCAACGTGAGCGCGGGCCTGCCCACCGTGCCGACCGTGCCCGCGGCCCGCTCCATGCCGACCCAGCCGACGGCGGGCAGCCCCACCCTCCGCGAGGACCCGCGCCCGCCGGCCTTCCCCGGCCCGCGCAACGGCTGACGCCCTCTCATCTCTGCCCTCCCGGGAGCAGTCCGGGAGGGCAGCCGCATGCCCGCCGCCGGTACGCGGGAGAAGCGGTTCCCGAGGAAGCGGACCGGGTTCGAGGGGTTCGCGGGTACCGCCGGCGAACACACCCACGTGCCGGCCCCACAGATCGGGCCCGCTCCGGTGCGCGTCAGCCATGCCGGCCCCGCAGGTCGGCCCCGCTCCGGTGCGCGTCAACCGCGCCGACCCGCAGGTCAGGCCCACACCTGTACGCGTCAACTCTGCCGACCCCATAGACCCGCTCCGGTGCGCGTCAGCCATGCCGGCCCCGCAGGTCGGCCCCGCTCCGGTGCGCGTCAACCGCGCCGACCCGCAGGCCCCACTCCCCGGCGCGTCAGCCGATGTCCGGTGGGTCGATCCGTACCCGTACCCGGTCTGTCTCGCCGCTTCCCCGGGCCATTCTGGCGGCCTGAGCCGTCTTCAGGGCGGCGGCGAGGGCGGCGCCGCTGCCGGGCGGTACCCGGACGAGCGCCCGCTCCCAGTCCTCGCCCGGGAGTGGCGCCCCGGGTCTGCGCGGCCGGCCGGGCAGGGTGGGAGGCACCGGCACCGGACCCAGCACCTCGGCGTCCGGCGGCAGTTCGACGGCTGTCAGGAACTCGGTGACGGCCGCCGGTGTCCCGGACACGGCCGCCATCCGGGAGACCGGCGGGAAGCCCAGTTCGGCCCGCTCGGCCAGCTCCCGCACGGCGTGGCCGACGGGGTCCCAGCGCACCAGCGCCTGCACGGGCCGTAGCGTCGGCTCGGCGACGACGACCACGGTGCCGCCCTCCCCCTGCGGGCGGACCAGTGCGCCGGCCGCGATCCAGCGGCGCAGCGCGTCCTCGCCGGCCCGGAGGTCGGGGCGGCCGAGCATGGCCCATCCGTCCAGCAGCAGGGCCGCCGCGTAGCCGCCCTCGGCGACGGGCTCGGCTCCGGGGGTGCTCACGACCAGGGCGGGCGCGGACGGCACCGTGTCCAGCACGTGTTCCCGCCCCGAGGTGCGCACGGGGACGGCGGGGAAGGCGCGGCCCAGTTCCTCGGCGGTGCGGCGCGCGCCGACGACCTGGGCCCGCAGCCGGAAGCCCCCGCACTCCGGGCAGTGCCACGCACCCTCCTCGCGCCCGCACCAGCCGCACCGCAGCGCGCCCGCGTCCGGTGCCTGGAGCGGCCCCGAGCAGTGCCGGCACCGCGCGGGCGCCCGGCACCGGTCGCAGGCCATCCGGGGCACGTACCCGCGGCGGGGCACCTGGACCAGGACCGGGCCGTGCCGCAGGCCCTCCCGGACCACCTGCCAGGCCAGGGTGGGCAGCCGGGCGGCACGGGCGGCCTCGTCACGGGCGAGGTCGCCATCGCCCACGGTCCGCACCAGCGGCGCGGCCCGCCGCACCTGCTCCCGCCCGGCGACCAGTGGGCGCGCCCAGCCGCTCTCGACGAGCTGGGCGGCCTCGACGGTGCAGCTCCAACCGCCGACCAGGAAGCCGCACTTGTCCAGGGCGGCCCGCATCAGCAGCACGTCCCGGGCGTGCGGCTGCGGGGCGTGCTGCTCGCTGTGACTGTCGTCGCCGTCGTCCCAGACCGCGACGAGACCTAGGTCCCGCACGGGGGCGAACATGGCGGCGCGCGTGCCGACGACGGCGCGCACCGAGCCGCGCCGGACCGCCAGCCACTGCGCGTACCGCTTCTCGGGCCCGGCGTCGGCGGTGAGCAGCGCGTGCCGGCCCTCGCCGAGGAGGGCGGTCAGCGCGGCGTCCACGCGGGCGGCGGCCCGGCCGTCCGGTACGACGACGAGCGCGCCGCGTCCCGAGGCGAGCGCCGCGGCGACGGCTACGGCCAGCTCCTCGCTCCACTCCGGGCCGGGCAGGGCGTTCCACACGGCTCTCGGGGCGCCGCCGGAGGCCAGCGACTCGATGAAGGCGCCCCCGTGCTCGTACCGCTCCCAGGAACCGGGTCCGGGCGGCGGGGGCGAGGGCAGCGGCTCCGGTGACGGGCGGCGCTCGGCGCGGGCGCTGCGGGGTGGCACGGCAAGCTGCAGCACATCGGCGAGGCTGCCCGCGTAGCGGTCGGCGACGGCTCGCGCGAGGGCCAGCAGTTCCTCGTCGAGGACGGGCTCGGGCGAGACGACCTGGGCCAGGGCGGCCAGCGGCCCGGAGTAGTCGGACTCGGCACGGCGCTCGACGAGGAACCCGTCGATGAGTCCGCCGCCCTCGCGGCGGCCGTCACGCACCCGGTGCCGGCCCGCGCCGAACCGCACCCGCACCCTGACGCCGGGCTGTGCGTCGGCGTCGAGTTCCTCGGGCACCGCGTAGTCGAAGTACCGGTCGAGGTGGAGCACGCCCTTGTCGACGAGGACCCGGGCGACGGGCAGCTCGGGCGCCAGCGCGGCACCGCGCCAGGTGCGCGGCTTGGCCCGGGGCGCCCTGGCGTCGCGCACGCTCTCCCGGATCAGCGCGAGCTGTTCCGGCGGCGGTGCCCCTGCGGCCCCGTCGCCCCCCGACCCGTTCTCGCTGCTCACGCTTGCATTCTTACCAAACGCCACTGACAACCGACGCCCGCCCGAGATCGTCTCGGCCGCGGGGTGCCGTACGGCACTTCTGCCTTGGGCCACTCGGCCATACCGGTCCGTGCGGGATCGGCAGCAGGATTCGAACCTGCGAGGGGATCACCCGGAAGTATCCGCGCCCTTCGCACCGGGCGGCGTCGGCGGTCGGTCCAGGGTAGGGGCGGGCCGGCCGTGCCGGCGACGCGTTTTCCCGCCGGCCGGTCCACACACGCGCAGGAGCCCGGCTCCTCCGAAGGGAAGCCGGGCACCGGACTGCGGGTTCCGTGGTGCCTACAGGCCGGCGGCCTTGCGCAGGGCGTCCACGCGGTCCGCGCGCTCCCAGGTGAACTCGGGCAGCTCGCGGCCGAAGTGGCCGTAGGCCGCCGTCTGGGCGTAGATCGGGCGGAGCAGGTCGAGGTCCCGGATGATGGCGGCGGGACGGAGGTCGAAGACGTCGTCGATCGCCTTCTCGATCTTCTCGGGCTCGACCTTGTGGGTGCCGAAGGTCTCGACGAAGAGACCGACGGGCTCGGCCTTGCCGATGGCGTAGGCGACCTGGACCTCGCAGCGGGAGGCCAGGCCGGCCGCGACGACGTTCTTCGCGACCCAGCGCATCGCGTACGCCGCCGAGCGGTCGACCTTGGACGGGTCCTTGCCGGAGAAGGCGCCGCCTCCGTGGCGGGCCATGCCGCCGTAGGTGTCGATGATGATCTTGCGGCCGGTGAGGCCGGCGTCGCCCATCGGGCCGCCGATCTCGAAGCGGCCGGTGGGGTTGACCAGGAGGCGGTAGCCCTCGGTCTCCAGCTTGATGCCGTCGTCGAGGAGCGCCTTCAGCTCGGGCTCGACGACGAACTCGCGGATGTCGGGGGCGAGCAGCGACTCCAGGTCGATGTCGCTGGCGTGCTGCGAGGAGACGACCACGGTGTCGAGGCGGACGGCCTTGTCGCCGTCGTACTCGATGGTGACCTGCGTCTTGCCGTCGGGGCGCAGGTAGGGGATGGTGCCGTTCTTGCGGACCTCGGACAGCCGCTTGGACAGGCGGTGCGCGAGGAAGATCGGCAGCGGCATCAGGGTCGGCGTCTCGTCCGACGCGTAGCCGAACATCAGACCCTGGTCGCCCGCGCCCTGTCGGTCCAGCTCGTCGTCGTCGCCCTCGACGCGGTTCTCGTACGCCGCGTCGACACCCTGGGCGATGTCCGGGGACTGGGCGCCGATGGACACCGACACGCCGCAGGAGGCGCCGTCGAAGCCCTTCTTGGAGGAGTCGTAGCCGATCTCCAGGATCTTGCTGCGGACGAGGGTGGCGATGTCCGCGTAGGCCTTGGTGGTGACCTCGCCGGCCACGTGCACCAGGCCGGTGGTGATCAGGGTTTCGACGGCGACCCGGGAGGTCGGGTCCTCGCGCAGAAGCGCGTCGAGAATGGTGTCGCTGATCTGGTCAGCGATCTTGTCGGGGTGACCCTCGGTCACGGACTCCGAGGTGAACAGGCGACGGGACACAACGCTCCCTGGGGTTGCAGCGGCTGCTGGCTGATCATGGGTGGACGGCACGGGGCTGCACCCGGCGACGTCCGTGAACAGTTTATCGGTCGCACCGTGCCACCGGCTCACGTGTCTCGCCTCTCGGGAGCGCTGTGACCTGCGACACCGGCATTCTGCACAATGCCGGGCGGCCTTGACCAGGCCCGCCACGCCCCGAACGGGGTGGGAGGGACCGCTCGATCGGCTGAAAAGCGCAGGTCCGGACGGCGCAGTGGTCAGGTCAGGCGGGCGGCGACGAGATCCCAGACGGTCTCGGCGAGGGCCTCCTTCGGGCCGTACGGCACGGGGTACTCGCTGCCGTCGGCGCCGAGCACCACGGCCTCGTTCTCCTCCGAGCCGAAGGTCTTGCGCTCCCCCACCTCGTTCACCACGAGCAGGTCGCAGCCCTTGCGGGCGAGCTTGGCGCGTCCGTTGGCGAGGACGTCGTCGGTCTCGGCGGCGAAGCCGACGACGATCTGCCCGGGGCGGGCCCGGTCGGCCGAGATCTCCGCGAGGACGTCCGGGTTGCGGACCAGGGCGACGGGGGCGGGGTCCTGGCCGTCCTTCTTCTTGATCTTGCCGGAGGCGTAGGCGGCGGGCCGGAAGTCGGCGACGGCGGCGGCCATGACCACGGCGTCGGCGTCGGCGGCGGCCTTCAGGACGGCCTCGCGCAGCTGTACGGCGGTACCGACCGGTACGACGTCCACCCCGGCCGGGTCGGGCAGGCCGGTGTTGGCCGCGACCAGGGTCACCCGGGCGCCGCGGGCGGCGGCGGTGCGGGCGAGCGCGTAGCCCTGCTTGCCCGAGGAGCGGTTGCCGAGGAAGCGGACCGGGTCGAGGGGTTCGCGGGTGCCGCCGGCGGAGACGACCACGTGCCGGCCCTTCAGGTCCGGCTCGCCGATGCCACGGGCCAGGACCCGGCGGCAGACCTCGAAGATCTCGGCCGGGTCGGGGAGCCGCCCCTTGCCGGTATCGACCCCGGTGAGCCGGCCGACGGCGGGCTCGATGACGACGCAGCCCCGGCGGCGCAGCGTGGCCACGTTCTCCTGGGTGGCGGGGTGCTCCCACATCTCGGTGTGCATGGCCGGCGCGAAGACGACCGGGCAGCGGGCGGTCAGCAGTGTGTTGGTGAGCAGGTCGTCGGCGAGGCCGTGCGCGGCCTTGGCGAGCATGTCGGCGGTGGCGGGGGCGACCACGACGAGGTCGGCGTGCTGGCCGATGCGGACGTGCGGGACCTCGTGCACGTCGTCCCAGACCTCGGTGGAGACCGGGTTGCCGGAGAGGGCGGACCAGGTGGGGGCGCCGACGAAGTGCAGCGCGGAGGCGGTGGGCACGACCCGGACGTGATGCCCCGACTCGGTCAGCCTGCGCAGCAGCTCACAGGCCTTGTACGCGGCGATGCCGCCGCTGACACCCAGAACGACCCTCGGCTTGTCCACCATCTCTCCCCGGACTCGAAACCCGTGTGCACCACACGACACCGGTGCCCGGCGACCGTGCACACCCATGAGACACCACAGGCCCGGCAGCGCGCTGCCGGGCCTGTGGATAAACCTACTGCGATCAGACGGTCGTACTTACGCCGGGCCCTCGACGGCCTCGGACGTCAGCAGACCCGCGTTGATCTCGCGCAGGGCGATCGAGAGCGGCTTCTCGTGGACGTGGGTGTCGACGAGCGGACCGACGTACTCGAGGAGGCCTTCGCCGAGCTGCGAGTAGTACGCGTTGATCTGACGGGCCCGCTTGGCCGCGTAGATCACCAGGCTGTACTTCGAGTCGGTGGCCTCGAGAAGCTCATCGATCGGCGGGTTGATGATGCCCTCGGGCGCGGTGATGGAAGAGGACACGCTCTGCCTTCCGATGGGTGGGAAAGAATCAGTCGGTGTGACCGGTGTGACATGTCCGAGCACGGCAGTCACGATCACACAACGTCCATCAAGGCTAGCAGCTCGCGGGCCACGTCCTCGACGGAGGTGTTGACCAGGGTTTCGTCGAACTCCGGCTCGGCGGCCAGCTCGGTCTTCGCGGCGTCCAGACGGCGCTCGATGACCTCGGGCGGTTCGGTGCCGCGGCCGGTCAGCCTGCGCACCAGCTCCTCCCAGGAGGGCGGGGCCAGGAACACCAGCTGGGCGTCGGCCAGGGACTCGCGGACCTGCCGGGCGCCCTGGAGGTCGATCTCCAGCAGGACGGGCTCGCCCTTCTCCAGCCGCTCCGCCACCGCCGTGCGGGGCGTGCCGTACCGGTTGCCGGCGAACTCGGCCCACTCCAGCAGCTCGCCGTTGGCGATCAGCTTGTCCATCTCGTCGTCGGTGACGAAGAAGTAGTGGATGCCGTGCTGCTCGCCGGGGCGCGGCTTGCGGGTCGTCGCCGACACCGAGAGCCAGACCTCGGGGTGTTCCTTGCGCATATGAGCGACGACCGTGCTCTTGCCGACCCCGGAGGGGCCGGAGAGCACGGTCAGCCGCGGACGTACGTCCGGGGGCTCGGGGGTCGTCCCCCGGGGTGCTACAGCCATGGGGCGATTATTCCAGCAATCCCCCCGTGCCCGGGACTCCCGGTCCGGTCGCCCCCGGACCCGGCAACCGGACTCAGGAGCCGGTGCTGCCGAACTCACGCTCCAGGGACGCGATCTGGTTGGAACCGAGACCCCGCACGCGGCGGCTCTCGGAGATACCCAGACGCTCCATGATCTGCTTGGCGCGGACCTTGCCCACGCCCGGCAGGGACTCCAGCAGGGCGGAGACCTTCATCTTGCCGATGACGTCGTTCTCCTGGCCCTGCTTGATGACCTCGTGCAGGGAGGCGCCGGAGTGCTTGAGTCGATTCTTGACCTCGGCCCGCTCCCGGCGAGCCGCGGCGGCCTTTTCGAGCGCGGCTGCGCGCTGTTCAGGGGTAAGGGGCGGAAGAGCCACGCCTACGTCACCTCGGATGTCGAACTGTCGGATACGGACCGGTGAGGAACCTAGTCGCCCCACACCTGGGGAGCCACGAGCAACACGCTTCGCCCGTTGACCCTGCTCGGAGACTAGCGGCCAAGTCCGCCAGAGTCAGCGAGAACAGCGGAAAAGTCCTGGTCAGCCTCCGCCAGGCCGGACATTTTGGACATAATGCCCCGGATTTGAGGATGTATTCACACTCAAGTCGCCCCGGTGGCGGCTCAGGCCCCCACGACGGCGGCCCGGATCTCCTCCGCGAACCGCTCCGCGGCCGAGCGCAGCGCCCCGACGTCGGGCCCCTTCCGCAGCACCCCGCGGCTGACGTTCGGCACCACGTTGCGCACCGCCGCGCCGAAGACCCGCGGCAGATCGGCGGCCTTCGCCCCCTGGGCGCCGATGCCGGGCGCGAGGAGCGGGCCGTTGATGTCCAGGTCGTACGTGGACAGGTCGCCGAGCGTGGCGCCGACGACCGCGCCGAAGGAGCCCAGCGGTTCCTCCCCCGCGTTCTCCGCCGCCAGGTGGGCCAGCATGGTCGTGCCCACGCTGCGGCCGTCGGCGCGCACCGCGTGCTGCACCTCGCGGCCCTCCGGGTTGGAGGTCAGCGCCAGCACGAACAGTCCGGCGCCGCTCTCCCGGGCCAGCGCGACGGCCGGGCTGAGCGAGCCGTAGCCGAGGTACGGCGAGACGGTCAGGGCATCCGAGAACAGCGGGGCGTCCTTGTGCAGGAACGCCTCGGCGTAGGCGGCCATGGTCGAGCCGATGTCGCCGCGCTTGGCGTCCGTCACGACCAGGGCGCCGGCCTCTCGGGCCTCCCGGACCGATGCCTCCAGGACGGCGAGGCCGCGCGAGCCGAACCGCTCGAAGAAGGCGCTCTGCGGCTTCAGGACGGCGACCCGGTCGGCCATCGCCTCGACGACCGTGCGGCTGAACCGCTCCAGACCGGCCACGTCGTCGTTCAGCCCCCACTCGGCGAGCAGGGAGGCGTGCGGGTCGATGCCGACGCACAGCGGGCCGCGCGCGTCCATGGCGCGGCGCAGGCGGGCGCCGAAGGGCTCCATCGGGCTCATGCGGGCTTCCTCACGTCGGCGCCGACGGCGTCGGCGAGGGTGGCGTACGCGCTGGTGCGCAGGCGGGCGGCGAGACCCTTGTGCAGGGCGCGGGACCAGAAGGGCCCCTCGTAGATGAAGGCGCTGTAGCCCTGGACCAGCGTGGCGCCCGCCAGGATGCGCTGCCAGGCGTCCTCGGCGCTCTCGACGCCCCCGACGCCCACCAGGGTGGTCCGGTCGCCCACGCGCGCGTACAGGCGGCGCAGGACCTCCAGGGAGCGCTCCTTGAGCGGTGCCCCGGACAGGCCGCCGGTCTCCTTGACCAGGGAGGCCGGGGAGGCCAGTCCGAGGCCCTCGCGCGCGATGGTGGTGTTCGTGGCGATGATGCCGTCCAGACCCAGCTCCACGGCCAGGTCGGCGACGGCGTCGACGTCCTCGTCGGCGAGGTCGGGGGCGATCTTCACCAGCAGCGGGACGCGCCGGCCCGGCACGACCCGGTCGGCGGCCTCGCGCACGGCGCTCAGCAGCGGGCGCAGCGCCTCGGTGGCCTGGAGGTTGCGCAGGCCCGGCGTGTTCGGCGAGGAGACGTTGACGACCAGGTAGTCGGCGTACGGCGCGAGACGCTCCGCCGACTTCACGTAGTCGCCGACGGCCTCCGCCTCGGGGACGACCTTGGTCTTGCCGATGTTGACGCCGACGACCGTCCGGAAGACCGGCTCGCGGGACGCCAGGCGGGCGGCCACGGCCAGGGAGCCGTCGTTGTTGAAGCCCATGCGGTTGATCAGCGCGCGGTCCGCGACGAGCCGGAACAGCCGCTTCTTGGGGTTGCCGGGCTGCGGCTCGCCCGTGACCGTGCCGATCTCGACGTGGTCGAAGCCCAGCATCGACATCCCGTCGATCGCCACGGCGTTCTTGTCGAACCCGGCGGCCAGCCCGAAGGGGCCGTGCATCCGCAGCCCGAACGCCTCCGTCCGCAGCTCCTTGTACCGGGGCGCGAGAACGGCGGCGACGAAGGTCCGCAGCACGGGGACGCGGACGGCGAGCCGGATCCAGCGGAAGGCGAGGTGATGGGCCTTCTCGGGATCCATCCGCTTGAAGACCAGGCGGAAGAAGAACTTGTACATCTCAGGAGTCCTCAGGTGTCCTCTGGGTGTCCTCATGAAGAGGGGGACACCGTTTCCGGTGTCCCCCTCGGGGCTTGCTGCTAGTCCCTGGACGCGGTCAGGTGTTCCGCGTGTTCCTGGAGTGAGCGGACGCCCACGTCGCCGTGGTTGAGGGCGTCGATGCCCTGGACGGCCGCGGCGAGCGCCTGGACGGTCGTCAGGCAGGGCACCGAGCGCGCCACCGCGGCGGTGCGGATGTCGTAGCCGTCGAGCCGGCCGCCCGTGCCGTACGGCGTGTTGACGATGAGGTCGACCTCGCCGTCGTGGATGAGCTGGACGATGGTCTTCTCACCGTTCGGCCCGGTCCCCTCGGACTGCTTGCGCACGACGGTCGCGTTGATGCCGTTGCGCTTGAGGACCTCGGCCGTGCCGGAGGTCGCCAGCAGCTCGAAGCCGTGGGCGACCAGCTCGCGCGCCGGGAAGATCATCGACCGCTTGTCGCGGTTGGCGACCGAGATGAACGCGCGGCCCTTGGTGGGCAGCGGGCCGTAGGCGCCCGCCTGCGACTTGGCGTACGCCGTGCCGAAGACGGAGTCGATGCCCATGACCTCGCCGGTGGAGCGCATCTCCGGGCCGAGGATGGTGTCGACGCCGCGGCCCTGGATGTCGCGGAAGCGCGACCAGGGCATGACGGCCTCCTTGACGGAGATCGGCGCGTCCAGCGGCAGCTCGCCGCCGTCGCCGTTCGCCGGGAGCAGGCCTTCGGCACGCAGCTCGGCGATCGTCGCGCCCAGCGAGATCCGGGCGGCGGCCTTGGCCAGCGGCACCGCGGTCGCCTTCGAGGTGAAGGGGACCGTGCGCGAGGCGCGCGGGTTCGCTTCGAGGACGTACAGGATGTCGCCCGCCATCGCGAACTGGATGTTGATCAGACCGCGCACCCCGACCCCGCGCGCGATGGCCTCGGTGGAGGCGCGCAGCCGCTTGATGTCGAAGCCGCCGAGCGTGATCGGGGGCAGCGCGCACGCGGAGTCGCCGGAGTGGATGCCGGCCTCCTCGATGTGCTCCATGACGCCGCCGAGGTACAGCTCCTCGCCGTCGTAGAGGGCGTCGACGTCGATCTCGATCGCGTCGTCCAGGAAGCGGTCGACGAGGACCGGCCGGGAGGGGCTGATCTCGGTCGATTCGGCGATGTAGGAGGCGAGGCGCGTCTCGTCGTAGACGATCTCCATGCCGCGCCCGCCGAGGACGTACGAGGGGCGGACCAGGACCGGGTAGCCGATCTCGTCGGCGATGGCCTTGGCGCCGTCGAAGGTGGTGGCCGTGCCGTGCTTCGGGGCGGGCAGGCCGGCCTCGGCGAGGACGCGGCCGAAGGCACCGCGGTCCTCGGCGGCGTGGATCGCCTCGGGGGACGTGCCGACGATCGGCACGCCGTTGTCCTTCAGCGCCTGCGCGAGGCCGAGCGGGGTCTGGCCGCCGAGCTGGACGACCACACCGGCGATCGGGCCGGCGAGGGACTCCGCGTGGACGATCTCCAGCACGTCCTCCAGGGTGAGCGGCTCGAAGTACAGCCGGTCGGAGGTGTCGTAGTCGGTGGAGACGGTCTCGGGGTTGCAGTTGACCATCACGGTCTCGTACCCGGCGTCGCTCAGCGCGAAGGAGGCGTGGACGCAGGAGTAGTCGAACTCGATGCCCTGGCCGATGCGGTTGGGGCCGGAGCCCAGGATGATGACGGCCGGCTTCTCGCGCGGGGCGACCTCGCTCTCCTCGTCGTAGGAGGAGTAGAAGTACGGCGTCTTCGCGGCGAACTCGGCGGCGCAGGTGTCGACCGTCTTGTAGACCGGGCGGATGCCGAGGGCGTGCCGGACCTCGCGGACGACGTCCTCGCGCAGGCCGCGGATCTCGGCGACCTGGAGGTCGGAGAAGCCGTGCCGCTTGGCCTCGGCGAGCAGCTCAGTCGTCAGCTCGGGGGCCTCGGCCAGTTCGTCGGCGATCTCCTTGATCAGGAAGAGCTGGTCGACGAACCAGGGGTCGATCTTCGTGTACTCGAAGACCTCCTCCGGGGTGGCGCCGGCGCGGATGGCCTGCATGACCGTGTTGATCCGGCCGTCGGTGGGCCGTACGGCCTCGCGCAGCAGGGTGTCCTTGTCTCCGGGCTCGCCGGTGAAGGCGAACTGGCTGCCCTTCTTCTCCAGGGAGCGCAGCGCCTTCTGGAAGGCTTCGGTGAAGTTGCGGCCGATGGCCATGGCCTCGCCGACCGACTTCATGGTGGTGGTCAGCGTGGAGTCGGCCTGCGGGAACTTCTCGAAGGCGAACCGGGGGGCCTTGACGACGACGTAGTCGAGCGTGGGCTCGAAGGAGGCCGGGGTCTCCTGGGTGATGTCGTTCGGGATCTCGTCGAGGGTGTAGCCGACGGCGAGCTTCGCGGCGATCTTGGCGATGGGGAAGCCGGTGGCCTTCGAGGCGAGGGCCGAGGAGCGGGAGACGCGCGGGTTCATCTCGATGACGATGACGCGGCCGTCGTCCGGGTTGATCGCGAACTGGATGTTGCAGCCGCCGGTGTCGACGCCGACCTCGCGGATGATCGCGATGCCCATGTCGCGCAGGACCTGGTACTCGCGGTCGGTGAGCGTCATGGCGGGCGCGACGGTGATCGAGTCGCCGGTGTGCACGCCCATCGGGTCGAAGTTCTCGATGGAGCAGACGACCACGACGTTGTCGTTCTTGTCGCGCATCAGCTCCAGCTCGTACTCCTTCCAGCCGAGGATGGACTCCTCCAGGAGCACCTCGGTGGTCGGGGAGAGCGTCAGGCCCTGGCCGGCGATGCGGCGCAGCTCGTCCTCGTCGTGGGCGAAGCCGGAGCCGGCGCCGCCCATGGTGAAGGACGGGCGGACGACGACCGGGTAGCCGCCGAGCGTGTCGACGCCCCCCAGGACGTCGTCCATGGTGTGGCAGATGACCGAGCGGGCGGACTCGCCGTGCCCGATCTTCCGGCGGACCTCCTCCACGACCTCCTTGAACAGGTCGCGGTCCTCGCCCTTGTGGATCGCCTCGGGCTTGGCGCCGATCAGCTCGACGCCGTACTTCTCCAGGACGCCGTTCTCGTGCAGCGAGATCGCGGTGTTCAGGGCCGTCTGGCCGCCCAGGGTGGGCAGGAGCGCGTCGGGGCGCTCCTTGGCGATGATCTTCTCGACGAACTCGGGGGTGATCGGCTCGACGTAGGTGGCGTCGGCGATCTCCGGGTCGGTCATGATCGTCGCCGGGTTGGAGTTCACCAGGACGACGCGCAGGCCCTCGGCCCGCAGGACGCGGCACGCCTGGGTGCCGGAGTAGTCGAACTCGGCGGCCTGGCCGATGACGATCGGGCCGGAGCCGATGACCAGGACGGACTGGATATCGGTGCGCTTAGGCACGCTGGCCCTCCATCAGGGAAACGAAGCGGTCGAACAGGTAGGCGGCGTCGTGCGGGCCGGCGGCCGCTTCGGGGTGGTACTGGACGGAGAAGGCCGGCTGGTCGAGCAGCTGCAGCCCCTCCACGACGTTGTCGTTGAGGCAGACGTGGGAGACCTCGGCGCGCCCGAACTTCGTGTCGCTGACCTTGTCGAGCGGCGCGTCCACCGCGAAGCCGTGGTTGTGCGCGGTGACCTCGACCTTGCCGGTCGTACGGTCCTGGACCGGCTGGTTGATGCCCCGGTGGCCGTACTTCAGCTTGTAGGTGCCGAAGCCGAGGGCGCGGCCGAGGATCTGGTTGCCGAAGCAGATACCGAACAGCGGCGTCCTGCGCTCCAGCACGGCCTGCATCAGCGCGACCGGGCCGTCGGCGGTGGCGGGGTCGCCGGGGCCGTTGGAGAAGAAGACCCCGTCGGGGGCGACGGCGTAGATCTCGTCGGCGGTGGCGGTGGCGGGCAGCACGTGCACCTCGATGCCGCGCTCGGCCATGCGGTGCGGGGTCATGCCCTTGATGCCGAGGTCGACGGCGGCGACGGTGAAGCGCTTCTCGCCGACGGCGGGGACGACGTACGCCTCCTTCGTCGCGACCTCCTCGTAGAGGCTCGCGCCCTTCATGTGCGGCTGGGCCTGCACGCGCTCGACCAGGTCCGCGTCGGGGGCGATCGCCTCGCCGGAGAAGACGCCGGCGCGCATCGAGCCGCGCTCGCGCAGGTGGCGGGTGAGGGCGCGGGTGTCGATGCCGCTGATGCCGACGACGCCCTGCCGCTGGAGCTCCTCGTCCAGGGAGCGCTTGGAGCGCCAGTTGGACGGCACGCGCGCGGGGTCGCGCACGACGTAGCCGGAGACCCAGATCCGCCCGGACTCGTCGTCCTCGTCGTTCCAGCCGGTGTTGCCGATCTGCGGGGCGGTCGCGACGACGATCTGGCGGTCGTACGACGGGTCGGTGAGGGTCTCCTGGTAGCCGGTCATGCCGGTGGAGAACACGGCTTCGCCGAAGGTTTCCCCCACGGCCCCGTAGGCGCGGCCGCGGAAGATGCGGCCGTCCTCCAGGACGAGTACGGCGGGAGCCTTCGCGGCTCCCCTGGTGGAGGTCGTCATCGTGCGCCTTCCGTGTCGTTGGTCATCTGGTTCAGGGCGTCGACCCAGGCGTGGTGCTCGGCCGCGTGGTCGGAGCGGAAGCCGGAGTCGATCAGCTTGTCGCCGTGCGCCCAGGTCACCACCAGCAGGCCGCCCTCGGTGAGGACCTTGCCGGCGATGCCCTTGTCGAGCCGGGCGCCGCGCAGGGCGGCGGTGGGGACGAAGAAGCAGGCCGCCCCGGGGCGTACGACGTCAAGGCCCGCGTCGGTCAGGGTGAGCTCGGCCCGGCTGCGGGTGCCGAGGCCGTGGGCCACGATGCGGTCCAGCCACTGCCCGGCGGTGGTGGAGCCGTGGTAGCGGCCGCTCATCGTCAGTCTCGCCTCACCGGGCTCCTCCGGCGCGCTGGGCAGCTCGGGCAGGTCACCCTGGAGGGTGCCGCGCCACTTCCAGCCCTCGCGCATCAGCCAGTAGACGAGCGCCACGAAGAGGGCGAGTCCGACGAGCCAGCCGATCCGGGCGCCCCAGTCGGTCACATCGGCCGACTTCTTCGCCTCGGCCAGCAGGATTACAGGTGTCACGTGAGCTTCCCGTCGACGAGCGTGGCCTTGCCCCGCAGCCACGTGTGGGTGACACGGCCCGGCAGCTCGCGTCCCTCGTACGGGGTGTTCCGGCTGCGCGAGGCGAAGCCCGCGGGGTCCACCTGCCCACGGTATGCCGTGTCGACGAGCGTGAGGTTGGCGGGCTCACCAGCCGAGACGGGACGCCCGTGACCGTGCGCCTGCCCGATGCGCGCGGGGTTCGCCGACATGCGCTCGGCGACGCCCGCCCAGTCCAGCAGGCCGGTGTCGACCATGGTCTCCTGGACGACGGACAGCGCGGTCTCCAGGCCGACCATGCCCATGGCGGCGGCGGCCCACTCGCAGTCCTTGTCCTCGTGCGGGTGCGGGGCGTGGTCGGTGGCGACGATGTCGATCGTGCCGTCGGCGAGCGCCTCGCGCAGGGCGTGCACGTCGCGCTCGGTGCGCAGCGGCGGGTTGACCTTGTAGACCGGGTTGTACGTCCGCACCAGCTCGTCGGTGAGGAGCAGGTGGTGCGGGGTGACCTCGGCGGTGACGTCGATGCCGCGGGACTTGGCCCAGCGGACGATCTCCACGGAGCCGGCGGTCGACAGGTGGCAGATGTGGACGCGGGAGCCGACGTGCTCGGCGAGGAGCACGTCCCGCGCGATGACCGACTCCTCGGCGACGGCCGGCCAGCCGCCCAGGCCCAGCTCGGCGGAGACGACGCCCTCGTTCATCTGGGCGCCCTCGGTGAGCCGGGGCTCCTGAGCGTGCTGGGCGACGACTCCGCCGAAGGCCTTCACGTACTCCAGCGCGCGGCGCATGATCACGGCGTCGTCGACGCACTTGCCGTCGTCGGAGAAGACGGTGACCCCGGCGGCCGACTCGTGCATGGCGCCGAGTTCGGCGAGCTTCCTGCCCTCCAGGCCGACGGTGACAGCGCCGATGGGCTGGACGTCGCAGTAGCCGTACTCCTTGCCGAGCCGCCAGACCTGCTCGACGACACCGGCGGTGTCGGCGACCGGGAAGGTGTTGGCCATGGCGAAGACGGCGGTGTAGCCGCCGGAGGCGGCGGCGCGGGTGCCGGTCAGGACGGTCTCGGAGTCCTCGCGGCCGGGCTCGCGCAGATGGGTGTGCAGGTCGACCAGGCCGGGGAGCAGCACCTTGCCGCCGGCCTCGACGACCTCCGCGCCGTCGGCCTGGAGGTTCGCGCCCACCTCGGCGATCGTCTCGCCGTCGATCAGGACGTCCTGCGGCTCGCCGCCGAGCACCTTCGCACCACGGATCAGGATCTTGCTCATCGTGCTTACTTCTCCTCAGCAGTGCGGGCGTGGGTGACGGCGGGCTCGTTGCCGCCCAGCAGCAGGTACATGACGGCCATGCGGATGGAGACCCCGTTGGCGACCTGCTCGACGACCGTGCAGCGCGGGGAGTCCGCGACCTCGGCGGTGATCTCCATGCCCCGGACCATCGGGCCGGGGTGCATCACGATGGCGTCCTGCGGCATCTTGGCCATGCGGTCGCCGTCGAGGCCGTAGCGCCGCGAGTACTCGCGCTCGGTGGGGAAGAAGGCGGCGTTCATGCGCTCGCGCTGGACGCGGAGCATCATCACCGCGTCGGACTTCGGCAGCGCGCTGTCGAGGTCGTACGACACCTCGCAGGGCCAGGTCTCGACGCCGACGGGCACCAGGGTGGGCGGGGCGACGAGGGTGACCTCGGCTCCGAGGGTGTGCAGCAGGTCGACGTTGGAGCGGGCGACGCGGCTGTGCAGGATGTCGCCGACGATCGTGACGCGGCGGCCGGACAGGTCCTGGCCGAGGCCGGCGTCGCGGCCGACGAGACGGCGGCGCATGGTGAAGGCGTCCAGCAGGGCCTGGGTGGGGTGCTGGTGGGTGCCGTCGCCCGCGTTGATCACGGCGGCGTCGATCCAGCCGGAGTTGGCCAGGCGGTAGGGGGCACCTGAGGCGCCGTGCCGGATGACGACGGCGTCGACGCCCATCGCCTCCAGGGTCTGGGCGGTGTCCTTCAGGGACTCGCCCTTGGACACCGACGAGCCCTTGGCGGTGAAGTTGATGACGTCCGCGGACAGGCGCTTCTCGGCGGCCTCGAACGAGATCCGGGTCCGGGTGGAGTCCTCGAAGAAGAGGTTGACGATCGTGCGGCCGCGCAGGGTCGGCAGTTTCTTGATCGGCCGGTCCGCGACCCGGGCCATCTCCTCGGCGGTGTCGAGGATCAGGACGGCGTCGTCGCGGGTGAGGTCGGCGGCCGAGATGAGATGACGCTGCATCTGTCAGGCTCCGTAAGGCAGTTCAGTTCGGGAGATTCGGGACGAACCGGTGCGCGGTTCGGCACGCCGAAGCGGCCTCGCGCGCCTGACTCGCTACTGGCCGGCCGGCGTGACGCCGAGCAGCACGGTGTCGCGACCGTCCTCCTCGGCGAGCTGGACCCTGACCGTCTCCCGCAGCGACGTGGGGAGGTTCTTGCCGACGTAGTCGGCGCGGATGGGCAGTTCGCGGTGGCCGCGGTCGACGAGGACGGCGAGCTGCACCGCGCGCGGGCGGCCGATGTCGTTCAGCGCGTCGAGGGCGGCGCGGATGGTGCGGCCGGAGAAGAGCACGTCGTCGACGAGGACCACGAGCTTGCCGTCGATGCCGTCACCGGGGATCTCGGTGCGGGCCAGCGCGCGCGGCGGGTGCATGCGCAGGTCGTCGCGGTACATCGTGATGTCGAGGGAGCCGACCGGGATCTTGCGGTCGGTGATCTGCTCCAGCTTGGCGGCGAGCCGCTGGGCGAGGAAGACACCCCGGGTCGGAATGCCGAGGAGCACCACGTCGTCGGCACCCTTGGCGCGCTCGACGATCTCGTGGGCGATGCGGGTCAGCACCCGCACGATGTCAGGGCCTTCGAGCACGGGCCGGGCATCGGATGCCTGCTGCTTGTCCATACGAAACGGACCCCCTTCTCCGCCTCACGGGACGGATCTTAAAGGACGTCGAATTTGCGCCATCCACGGTACCAGGTCCCTCAGCGGTCCCTGATCACCCCCTTGGCGTATTCGGCCATCACTACCACGGAAGAGTCGGTGTGGACCATTCGGCTTGACGCACCAGAGTCACGCTGCGTAACCTCACAGTGAGTTACCAGCCGCGCGGCGGGAAACACCGTCAGCCGCGTCGACACAGTGTCCGGGGAGCTATATGTCCAGCGAATACGCCAAACAGCTCGGGGCCAAGCTCCGGGCCATCCGCACCCAGCAGGGCCTTTCCCTCCACGGTGTCGAGGAGAAGTCCCAGGGCCGCTGGAAGGCCGTGGTGGTCGGTTCTTACGAGCGCGGGGACCGCGCCGTCACCGTGCAGCGCCTTGCCGAGCTGGCCGATTTCTATGGCGTTCCCGTGCAGGAGCTGCTGCCGGGCACCACGCCGGGCGGGGCCGCCGAGCCGCCGCCGAAGCTGGTCCTGGACCTGGAGCGGCTGGCCACGGTGCCGGCCGAGAAGGCGGGCCCCCTGCAGCGCTACGCGGCGACGATCCAGTCGCAGCGCGGCGACTACAACGGCAAGGTGCTCTCGATCCGCCAGGACGACCTGCGCACACTCGCCGTCATCTACGACCAGTCCCCCTCGGTCCTCACCGAGCAGCTGATCGGATGGGGCGTCCTGGACGCGGACGCGCGCCGCGCGGTGGCCACGCACGAAGAGGCGTGAGCGCCCGCACCGCTTGAGCAGAAACGTGCCGCCGGGGTGGCCGGAACCAGACGGCTCCGGCCACCCCGGCGGTGTTTGGCGACACTGAGGGCGCTGTGCGGGCACCGGGCACCGCAAGCGCGACGAAGGGGCGCGGGGAACTGCGCGAGCAACCACAGGCGGCCCACAGGTCGCCGGCAGCCGCAGTCCCACGGCGCCCCTCGTCGGCTATGCGCGACGCAGTGTCGGCTTCAGCTCCTTGAGGCGGCCCAGCAGGCCGTTGACGAAGGCCGGCGAGTCGTCCGTGGAGAACTCCTTCGCCAGCTGCACCATCTCGTCCAGGACGACCGCGTCGGGCGTCTCGTCGACCCAGATCAGCTCGTACGCCCCGAGCCGCAGCAGATTGCGGTCGACGACCGGCATCCGGTCCAGCGTCCAGCCCACCGCGTACTGGGCGATCAGCTCGTCGATCCGCGTCGCGTGCTCCGCGTAGCCCTCGACCAGCTGCATCGTGTACTCGCTCACCGGCGGCTGCCGGGTGTCGCTCCGGGAGAGCCGGACCCAGTCCGCGAGGACGGTGAGGACGTCGGCGCCGCGCTGGTCGCCCTCGAAGAGGATCTGGAAGGCGCGCTTGCGGGCCGTGTTGCGGGCAGCCACGGTTAGCTGTTCACCCGGCCGAGGTAGTCGCTGGTGCGGGTGTCGACCTTGATCTTCTCACCGGTGGTGATGAAGAGCGGGACCTGGATCTGGTGGCCGGTCTCCAGCGTGGCCGGCTTGGTGCCGCCGGTGGAGCGGTCGCCCTGCACGCCGGGCTCGGTCTCCTGGATGGTCAGCTCGACGGCGGCCGGCAGCTCGACGAAGAGCACCTCGCCCTCGTGCTGCGCGACGGTGGCGGTGAAGCCCTCGACGAGGAAGTTGGCGGCGTCACCGACGGCCTTGCGGTCGACCATGAGCTGGTCGTAGGTCTCCATGTCCATGAAGACGAAGTACTCGCCGTCCATGTACGAGAACTGCATGTCGCGCTTGTCGACAGTGGCCGTCTCGACCTTGACGCCGGCGTTGAAGGTCTTGTCGACGACCTTGCCGGAGAGCACGTTCTTGAGCTTGGTGCGCACGAAGGCCGGGCCCTTGCCGGGCTTGACGTGCTGGAACTCGACGACGGACCAGAGCTGGCCGCCTTCCAGCTTGAGCACCAGGCCGTTCTTGAGGTCGTTCGTGGAAGCCACGGTTGCGGAATCTCCTGGACTGACGTGGACGACCCCGGGGCACGCACCTTGCCTAGAGTGCGAGCAGCTCCTTGGTCGTGATGGTGAGTAGCTCGGGTCCGCCGTCCGCCTCGGGGCGTACGACGAGCGTGTCATCGATCCGGACGCCGCCCCGGCCCGGGAGGTGGACCCCCGGTTCGACGGTGACCGGCACGCAAGCGTCCAGTTTACCCATGGCCGCGGGGGCCAACTGCGGGTCCTCGTCGATTTCGAGTCCGACACCGTGTCCCGACAGCGGTGGAAGCGCTTCCGCGTAGCCCGCGGAGTCCAGCACCTGGCGGGCCGCGCGGTCCACGTCGCGGTAGGCGGCGCCGGGCGTGAGGGACTCGCGTCCGGCGCGCTGGGCGGCGAAGACGAGGTCGTACAGCTCGATCTGCCAGTCCGCGGGCGAGGTGCCGATGACGAAGGTACGGCCGATCTCGCAGCGGTAGCCGCGGTAGGTGGCGCCCAGGCAGACGGAGAGGAAGTCCCCCTCCTCCACGCGCCGGTCGGTGGGCCGGTGCCGGCGGCGGCCGGCGTGCGGTCCGGTGGCGACGGAGGTCGGGAAGGCGGGGCCGTCGGCGCCGTGGTCGACGAGGCGTCGTTCGAGTTCGAGCGCGAGGTGGCGCTCGGTGCGGCCCACCAGGATGGACTCCAGGAGCTCGCCGAGGGCCTGGTCGGCGATCTCCGCGCCGATGCGCAGGCAGGAGATCTCCTCCTCGTCCTTGACGACCCGGAGCTGCTCCACGGCTCCGCCGAGGTCGGAGAGGCGGAGGCGGGGGGCCACCGAGGCGACGGCGCGGTACCGGGTGACCGTGAGGTGGTGCTCCTCGACGGCCACGGCGTCGGCGCCCTGACCGGCGGCGAGGTCGGCCGCGGCGACGGCGGGGTCGCCGTCCGGCGCGGAGAGGACGTGGGCCCGCAGGTTCTCGTCGGGTCGGCCCTCGGTGGGGGGATCGTCCGGCGGGCCGGTGCAGACGAGGAGGTCCTCGTGCTTGCCGAGCAGCAGGACGGAGCCCTGCGGGGCGGCGCCGGCGAGGTAGCGCACGTTGGCGGGGCGGGAGATGAGCGCTGCCGCGGTGCCGGCCGCGTGGCAGCGTTCCCTGAGACGGGCTCGGCGGGTCGCGTACACCTCTGACATGAGATGAGCGTAGGAGTTTTGGGTGGGTTGTGCTGGTTGGTGGGGGCCGAGTGGGGTGGGGGCGGTGCGTTGTCCGGTGCGGGTGCGGTGTGGCTTGTCGCGCAGTTCCCCGCGCCCCTGGGGGGTGGGGGGTCGGGTGCGTTGTCCGGTGCGGGTGCGGTGTGGCTTGTCGCGCAGTTCCCCGCGCCCCTGGGGGGTGGGGGGTCGGGTGCGTTGTCCGGTGCGGGTGCGTGGTGCTTGATCGCGCAGTTCCCCGCGCCCCTGGGGTGGGGACGGTGGGCGTGTGCCGGAGGGTGAGGGGGGCGCGCCCGCGCGGCGGAGCCGGATATCGATCAGCCCCGCACGCCTGGGGTTGGGGCAGGGGCCCCGTTACCAGGTCGGGGGGCTAGCTATGGCTCTGGTGAGGACCTCGTCCAGGAGCTGGGCGGTGGCGGGGACGTCGAGTTGGGAGTTGTCGATGATGGGGAGGCCCGAGCCGTACCAGCCGGCCATGCGACCGTGGATGCGGGCCACCTCCTCGTCGGTGAGGCGGCGGTTGCCGGAGCGCTCGGCGTTGCGCTCCAGGACGATGTCGAGGCCGGGGAGGAGGACGACGGGGAGCAGGCCCGGGCCCACGTGGCGCTTCCAGCCGCCGAGGCCGACGACCGGGCGGTCCGGGAAGACGGCGTCGTCGAGGATGCAGGAGATGCCGTTGGCCAGGAAGTTCCGGGCGGCGAAACCGCAGGTCCGGCGGGCCAGGCGGTACTGGGCCTCGGAGTGGTCGTTCCAGCCGGACTGGGGGTCGGCGAAGCCGGAGCGGACCCATTCGCGTACGTCGTCGAGGCTGATGTGGGCGGTCGGGACCCGGCGGTGCTCCGCCCAGTACTTCGCCACGCTCGTCTTGCCCGCGCCCGCCGGGCCGATCAGCAGGACGGCCAGCGTGGTGGTCGTGGGATCGGGGACGGCGGCCGCGGCCGGGGGTGCGGCGGGGATGCCGACGGGGCCGCCGGGCGGCAACGGAACGTGCCCGGTGGTGTCGGGCGGTGGCGGCATGGAGGCGTGCCGCGTGGCCGGTGCCGGGTGGGGCGGCACGGGCGGCTGTGGCGCCGGAGGGTGCTGTGCCGGGGGTTGCGGGGGTGCGGGTGGGACGGATCCGGGGGACACTGCGGGACCCGGCCCGGCCGGCGGGCCGTGCGGGACCGCCGGATGTGCTCCCGGGTGGTGGGCGGACGACGCCCAGGCGGCGTGTGGTCCGTGCCCCGGCTGGTGGGGCGGCAGCGGAGACCCCACTGCGTGCTGCATCCGTTGCCACTCCGTCTCGTACACAACTACTGGCGTCGGCCGCGGGTTCGTGTCCCGCTCGACACCGAACGGTACCGCCCGCGGCCGTCGTTTGGTGAAACGACCGGGGGCGGTCCGAAGTGCCCGGTCCGCGAGGGAGTTTCGGGCGACCCGCTGTGGCGGGCCGGCGCTACTGGCCGACCTCGCCGTAGGCGGCGAGCAGGACGGCGGGGTCCGGGCCCTCCAGGACGGTGGGCTTGGCGAGTCCGTCGAGGACGATGAAGCGCAGCAGGTCACCGCGGGACTTCTTGTCGACCTTCATGGTCTCCAGGAGCCTGGGCCACTGGTCGTGGCGGTAGTGCAGGGGGAGGCCGACCGCTTCGAGGACCGTGCGGTGGCGGTCCGCGGTCGCGTCGTCCAGCCGGCCCGCCAGCCGGCCGAGTTCGGCGGCGAAGTGCATGCCGACGGCGACGGCCGCGCCGTGCCGCCACTTGTAGCGCTCGTTCTTCTCGATGGCGTGGCCCAGCGTGTGGCCGTAGTTGAGGATCTCCCTGAGGCCCGACTCCTTCAGGTCGGATGAGACGACCTCGGCCTTCACCCGGATCGAGCGTTCGATGAGCTCGGAGGTGTGCGGGCCCGCGGGGGTGCGGGCGGCCTCGGGGTCGGACTCGATGAGGTCGAGGATCACCGGGTCGGCGATGAAGCCGGCCTTGATGACCTCGGCGAGCCCGGAGACGTAGTCGTTGACGGGCAGCGAGTCGAGCGCGGCGAGGTCGCACAGCACGCCGGCCGGCGGGTGGAAGGCGCCCACCAGGTTCTTGCCCTCGGCGGTGTTGATGCCGGTCTTGCCGCCGACGGCCGCGTCGACCATGGCGAGGACGGTGGTGGGGACGGCGATCCAGCGGACCCCGCGCAGCCAGGTCGCGGCCACGAACCCGGCGAGGTCGGTGGTGGCGCCGCCGCCGACGCCGACGATGACGTCGGTGCGGGTGAAGCCGGACTGGCCGAGCGCCTTCCAGCAGTAGGCGGCGACCTCGGCGGTCTTGGCCTCCTCGGCGTTGGGCACCTGGATGGCGACGGCCTCGTAGCCCTGCCCGGCCAGGTCGGCGCGCAGCGCGTCCCCGGTCTCGGCGAGTGCCTCCGGGTGGATCACGGCGACCCGTTTGGCCCTGGTTCCGATCAAGGCGCCCAGCTCGCCCAGGAGCTGACGGCCGACCAGCACCTCGTAGGGGTCGGTGCCCGCGCTGCCGGCGATCTGGATCCGGGTGACTGACTCGCTCATGCCTGCTTCAACTCCAAGGCGTCCAGCGCCGCTTCGGTGACGTCTTCGGGCGTCCGGCCGTCCGTCGCCACGACGGCCGTGGCGACCTCCTCGTACAGGTGCCGGCGTGCCTCCATCAGTTCGCGCCACTGCTTGCGCGGGTTGACGGCTAGCAGCGGGCGGGCCACGTTCAGGCCGGTGCGCCGCACGGCTTCCTCGACGTCCATCGAGAGGTAGACGACCCGGTGCCCGGCCAGCAGGCCGCGGGTGTCGGCGTCGAGGATCGCGCCGCCGCCGAGCGCGAGGACGCCCGCGTGCTCGGCGAGTGCGGTGCGCACCGCCCGCTTCTCGATGGCGCGGAAGGCGGGCTCACCGTCGTCGACGAAGATCTCGGCGATCGTGCGGTCCTCGGCGGTGACGATGTCGTCGTCGGTGTCGCGGTAGCCGACGCCGAGGCGTTCGGCGAGCAGCCGGCCGACGGTGGACTTGCCCACACCCATCGGGCCGACCAGGACGACAGCGGGCACGGCGCTCACCGGATCGACAGGTTGTCGAGGTAGGACCGGACGTTGCGGCGGGTCTCGGCCACCGAGTCGCCCCCGAACTTCTCCGCGACCGCGTCCGCCAGGACGAGCGCCACCATGGCCTCGGCGACGATACCGGCGGCCGGCACCGCGGAGACGTCGGAACGCTGGTGGTGGGCCTGCGCCTCCTCGCCCGTGGTGACATCCACCGTCCGCAGCGCGCGCGGCACGGTCGCGATCGGCTTCATCGCCGCCCGCACCCGCAGCAGCTCACCGGTGGACAGACCGCCCTCGGTGCCGCCCGCGCGGCCGGAGACACGCCGGATGCCCTCAGGCGTGTTCACGATCTCGTCGTGCGCCTTCGATCCCGGCACCCGGGCCAGCTCGAAACCGTCACCGATCTCCACGCCCTTGATCGCCTGGATACCCATCAGCGCACCGGCGAGCCGGGCGTCCAGCTTGCGGTCCCAGTGCACGTGAGAGCCGAGACCGACCGGGACGCCGTAGGCGAGGACCTCGACCACACCGCCGAGGGTGTCGCCGTCCTTGTGGGCCTGGTCGACCTCCGCGACCATCGCCTTGGAGGTGTCCGCGTCCAGGCAGCGCAGCGGGTCCGCGTCCAGCCTCTCCACGTCCGCCGGGGTGGGCAGGGTGCCCTGCGGGACCTTCACCGAGCACAGCTCGACGACGTGGGAGACGATCTCGATGCCGGCCGTCTCCTTCAGGTAGGAGCGGGCGACCGCGCCGAGCGCGACGCGGGCGGCGGTCTCGCGGGCGGAGGCGCGCTCCAGGATCGGGCGGGCCTCCTCGAAGCCGTACTTCTGCATGCCGGCGAGGTCGGCGTGGCCGGGGCGGGGGCGGGTCAGCGGCGCGTTACGGGCCAGGCCACCGAGGATCTCGGCGTCGACCGGGTCGGCCGCCATGACCTGCTCCCACTTGGGCCACTCCGTGTTGCCCACCATGACCGCGACCGGGGAGCCGAGGGTGAGACCGTGCCGGACACCGCCGAGGAAGGTGACCTCGTCCCGCTCGAACTTCATGCGCGCACCACGGCCGTAACCGAGCCGCCGCCGCGCCAGGTGGTCCGCCACCATCTCCGTGGTGATCGGCACGCCGGCCGGGAGGCCCTCCAGCGTCGCGACGAGTGCGGGACCGTGGGACTCCCCCGCGGTCAGCCAACGCAGCCTGCTCAACGGTGCTCCTCCATGCTCGCGCCCTGGTACTGCCCTGCGCGCGCGTGTCCTCGCGCGCGGCGACGGCCAGACCGGGTGCGCGGCCCCGGCCCGCCTCCCTACGATCCTCCCACGTCCGGGCGCCGGATCCGGCCGACGGTCCAGCAGGCGGACGCGCGCCCGCACAGGCAACGGGGTCAGCGGGCGGCGAGCGCCTCCTCGCCGGCGTGCCGCATGGCTTCCAGCGGAGCCGGAGCCCTGCCGGTCATCTGTTCGACCTGGAGGACGGCCTGGTGCACCAG
Source organism: Streptomyces sp. NPDC047028 (assembly GCF_040644095.1). Lineage (NCBI taxonomy): Bacteria > Bacillati > Actinomycetota > Actinomycetes > Kitasatosporales > Streptomycetaceae > Streptomyces > Streptomyces sp. NPDC047028. The sequence goes on along the minus strand of NZ_JBEYVS010000036.1, from coordinate 37,752 downwards.
CAGGTCGAGGCCGCTGACGACGGCCCCGCCGAACATGGACCAGCGGGCGGCCAGCTCGGTCGGCCAGGGGTCGTAGAGCACGTCGAAGAGGGTGGTGGGCCGCTCGGGCACGGCGGCGGCGAGGGCGTCGGTCGTGCCGGTGGGGGTGGTGGCGATGACCAGCGGGGCGCCGAGCGCCTCCTCGGCGTCGGACCAGGGGGCCGTACGGACCTCGACGTAGAGGCGCTCGCCCCAGCGGCGCATCTCGGCGGCGCGGGCCTCGCTGCGGACGTAGGCGACGACCTCGCCGGTGCAGATCCGGGCGAGGGCGGCGAGCGCGGAGGAGGCGGTGGCGCCGGCGCCGAGGATCGCGGCGGACTCGACCTGCTCGATGCCGTGCTCGCGCAGGGCGGCCACCATGCCCGGGATGTCGGTGTTGTCGCCGAGGCGGCGGCCGTCCTCGCTGAGGACCACCGTGTTGACGGCGTCCACCGAGGCGGCCGTCGGGCTGATCTCGTCGAGCAGCGGGATGACCGCTCGCTTCAGCGGCATGGTCAGCGACAGCCCCGCCCACTCGGGCCCCAGCTTCTCGAAGAAGCCGGGCAGCGCGTCCTCGTCGGTCTCGAAGCGGTCGTACGACCACTCGGTGAGCCCGAGCGCGTCGTACGCGGCCCGGTGCAGGACCGGTGAGAGGGAGTGGGCGATGGGCTTACCGAGCACGGCGGCCCGGCGGGCGTCAGTTGCCCGAGCTGGCATTGAACTTTTCCTTGAGTCGCAGGAACTCGGCATTGGTCTTGGCGAATTCGGTGTTGTTCGTCCCGTCGGTCGCCACGAAGTACAGCCAGCCGTCGTGCGTCGGGTTCAGTGCCGCCTTCAGCGCTTCCTCGCCGGGATTGCCGATCGGACCGGGCGGCAGCCCCTTGTGGGTGTACGTGTTGTACGGGCTGTGGTTGCTGTTGATCTCCTTCTCGGAGATGTGGATGTGACTCGTGCCCTTGGCGTAGTTGTACGTCGAGTCGAACTGCAGCAGCTGGTACGTCTCGTGGTTCGAGGGGCTCAGCCGGTTGTAGACCACCTCCGCCATCTTGCGGAAGTCGTCGTGCGTCTTGCCCTCGGCCTGGACCAGGCTGGCGACGGTGACGAGCTCGAAGGCGTTGTGCAGACCGAGCGTCCTGGCCTTCGCCTGGAGGCCGTAGGCGGTGTACTTCTGCTTGGCCTGGCCGACCATCTGTTTCAGGATCGCGCCGGGTTTCATGCCCTTGGCGGCCGGATAGGTGCCCGGCCACAGGAATCCCTCCAGCGGGTCCTTGATGTCGCTGTTGTTCTCCACCCAGTCGGGCAGACCGAGATCCTTGTATTCCTTCTCGGCGGCCTTCTTCGTGGTGCCGGAGGAGAGTTCGAGCTGTTTGTCGATGGCCTGGTAGACGGCGGAATTCCGCTCGCCCGGTTTCACGAGCACATTGCTCTGCGTCTTCGGGTCGAGCATCAGCAGGACGGCGCTGGCGGCGGACATCTGCTTGCGCATCAGATAGGCGCCGGCCTGGATGCTGTCGCCCTTGTTGTTCTGCGACTGGGCGTGCACGAATGCGTCGACGCTCTTGACGACCCCGGCCTCCTTCAGCCGCCGCCCGATCTCCCAGCCGCCGGCTCCCTTGGGGATCTCGACGGTGACCTTCTGGTCGATGCCGTCGCCCACGTAGTCCGGCGCCGGGGCGAAACGGTTCTGGTAGTAGCGGTAGCCGAAGTAGCCGACCCCGGCCAGGCCGCCGCCGAAGACCATGACGACCACCATGCAGGCGCAGCCGGTGCGCCGCTTCTTGCCCTTGACCGGTTTGCGGCCCTTGCCGCGCCGCTCGCGTCGGCTCTGGAGTTCGTGCTCCTCGTCGTCCGCCCCGTCCGTGCCGCCCCCGCCCGCGAAGAAGGCGTGCTCCTCCTCGTCGGGGCCGGCGCCCGGGCCGGAGCCGGGGGGCGCGCCGTCCCTGGGGGCCGCGAGCGGTGCCGGGGCCGGTTCCGCCTCGGGTTCGGGGCGCCTGCGGCCGGGCGGCTCCGGTGGCGGGTAGGCGTCCTCGGTGCCGTAGAAGTCGGGCTGCTGGGCGCCGTAGGCGAGGGGCTGCTGGCCGTAGGGGTCACCGGGGTCGGCGGCGTACGGGACGTGGCCGTGGGTGCCGGTCGCGTCCCAGCCGCCCTGGTACTGGGGCTGGGCGTGACCGGCGTACTGCTGGTCGTACTGCGGTTGGCCCTGCGTGTCGTAGTACGGGTACTGCTGCCGGCCCTGCGTCCAGTCGCCGTGCCGCGGCTGCTGCGGGTACTGCTGCTGGCCGCCGTAGGCAGACTGGCCGGGGTGCGCCTGCTGCCCTTCCCATCCGCCGTCCCCGTACAACGGGTCCTCCGGATGCCACGGTTCGGAGCCTGGGCCCCGGCCATACTCAGTCATCGATCCCCTAGAGCCGCGAGGCCGACGGTCGCGCGGCCCGGGCCGGCTTGCGTTCCGCCTCATTTGCTGTGCGGGGGCTGTTCGAACACCGCCGCATCGCGCGGAACGTTACCGTATCGCGATCAGATGACCACTTCGACGCCCTCGCCGGGTGGTTTACCTGACACCCGTTCGGATTCCAGGGCCTGCTGCAGGATGATGACGGCGGCCGCCTGGTCGATGACGGAGCGTCCCTTCTTGGACTTCACGCCGGAGGCTCGCAGCCCCTGGCTCGCCGTGACGGTCGTCATCCGCTCGTCGACCAGGCGGACGGGCACCGGCTTGATGCCCTTGGCGAGTTGCTGGGCGAAGGCGCGGACCTTCACGGCGGCCGGCCCCTCGCCCCCCTTCAGGGAGCGAGGGAGACCGACGACGACCTCGATCGGCTCGTACTCCGCCACCAGCTGACGCAGCCGGCGGTGGGCGGCCGGGACGTCCCGGCCGGGGACCGTCTCCACCGGGGTGGCGAGGATCCCGTCGGGGTCGCACGAGGCGACCCCGATCCGGGCGTCCCCGACGTCGATCGCGAGCCTGCGGCCCCTGCGCATCGGAGAGGTCACTTGGCCGTGTCCGCCACGAGCCGCTCGACGGCGTCGACGGCCTCGCCGACGGCGGCCGGGTTCTGGCCGCCGCCCTGGGCGACGTCCGGCTTGCCGCCGCCACCACCGCCGAGGGTCTTGGCGGCCGTGCGGACCAGGTCGCCGGCCTTCAGGCCGCGCTCACGGGCGGCCTCGTTGGTGGCGATGACCGTGAGCGGCTTGCCGTTGTTCACCGTGAACAGGGCCACGACGGCGGCCCGGCCGCCCTGGATGCGGCCGCGCACGTCCAGCACCAGCTTGCGCAGGTCGTCCGGGGTGGTGCCGTCCGGGACCTGCCCGGTCACCACGGCGACCCCGCGCACGTCCCGGGCGGACTCGGCGAGACCGGCGGCGGCCTGCAGCACCTTCTCGGCGCGGAACTTCTCGATCTCCTTCTCGGCGTCCTTGAGCTTGCCGAGCATGGCGGAGACCTTCTCCGGAAGCTCCTCCGGGCGGCCCTTGACCAGCTCCTGGAGCTGGGCGACGACCGTGTGCTCACGGGCGAGGAAGTTGTAGGCGTCGACACCGACCAGGGCCTCGATGCGGCGCACACCCGAACCGATGGAGGACTCGCCGAGCAGCTTCACCAGGCCCAGCTGGGCGGTGTTGTGCACGTGCGTGCCACCGCACAGCTCCTTGGAGAAGTCGCCGATGGTGACGACCCGGACCCGCTCACCGTACTTCTCGCCGAACTCGGCGATGGCGCCCTGCTTCTTGGCCTCGTCGATGCCCATGACCTCGGCGTGCACGTCCAGGTCGCGGGCGAGCACCTCGTTGATCTTCTGCTCGACGTCGGTCATCACGGCCGTCGGGACGGCGGACGGGGAGCCGAAGTCGAAGCGGAAGCGGCCGGGCTGGTTCTCGGAACCGGCCTGGGCGGCCGTCGGGCCGAGGGCGTCGCGCAGCGCCTGGTGGGTGAGGTGGGTGGCCGAGTGGGCGCGGGCGATGGCCTTGCGGCGGCGGTGGTCGATGGAGGCGTGGGCCTTGGCGCCCACCGTCACCTCGCCGACCTGGACGACGCCCTTGTGGACGTAGACGCCCGGAACCGGCTTCTGGCAGTCGCGGACCTCGATGACGGCACCGGAGTCGACCTTGATGCGGCCGGTGTCGCCGATCTGGCCGCCGCCCTCGGCGTAGAACGGGGTGCGGTCCAGGACGACCTCGACCTCGTCGCCCTCGGTGGCGGCGGGCGAGGAGAGGCCGTCGACGAGGAGCCCGACGATCGTGGACTCGCCTTCGGTGCCGTCGTAGCCGATGAACTCGGTCTCACCGGCGGTGTCGGCGATCTCGCGGTAGGCGCCGAGGTCGGCGTGGCCGGTCTTCTTGGCCTGGGCGTCGGCCTTGGCGCGCTCCCGCTGCTCCTTCATCAGGCGCCGGAAGCCGTCCTCGTCCACGGAGAGGCCCTGTTCGGCGGCCATCTCCAGGGTGAGGTCGATCGGGAAGCCCCAGGTGTCGTGGAGCAGGAAGGCCTTGTCGCCGGCCAGGACGGTGCCGCCGGACTGCTTGGTCTCGGTGACGGCGGTGTCGAGGATGTTGGTGCCGGCCTTCAGCGTCTTCAGGAAGGCGTTCTCCTCGGCGAGGGCGACCTTCTCGATGCGCTCGCGGTCGGTGATCAGCTCCGGGTACTGCCGGCCCATCATGGCGATGACGACATCGATCAGGTCCTTGACGACCGGACCGGTGGCGCCGAGCAGCCGCATGTTGCGGATGGCGCGGCGCATGATGCGGCGCAGCACGTAGCCGCGGCCCTCGTTGCCCGGGGTGACGCCGTCGCCGATGAGCATCACGGAGGTGCGCATGTGGTCGGTGACCACGCGCAGGGACACGTCCGAGGCATGGGCGTCGCCGTAGCGGACGCCGGTCAGCTCGGTGGCCTTGTCGATGACGGCCATGGAGGTGTCGATCTCGTACAGGTTCTGCACGCCCTGGAGGATCATGGCGAGGCGTTCGAGGCCGAGACCGGTGTCGATGTTCTTGCTCGGCAGGTCCCCGAGGATCTCGAAGTCCTCCTTGCCGATGCCCTGGCCGCGCTCGTACTGCATGAAGACCAGGTTCCAGATCTCCACGTACCGCTCGTCGTTGACGGCGGGGCCGCCCTCGACGCCGAACTCGGGGCCACGGTCGTAGTTGATCTCGGAGCAGGGACCGCAGGGTCCGGGGACGCCCATGGACCAGAAGTTCTCCTTCTTGCCCAGGCGCTGGATGCGCTCCATGGGCACCCCGACGACCTCGTGCCAGATGCGCTCGGCCTCGTCGTCGTCCAGGTAGACGGTGACCCACAGACGCTCGGGGTCGAGGCCGTAACCGCCCTTGTCCTGAGGGCTGGTGAGCAGCTCCCAGGCCAGCTTGACGGCGCCTTCCTTGAAGTAGTCACCGAAGGAGAAGTTGCCGCACATCTGGAAGAACGTGCCGTGCCGGGTGGTCTTGCCGACCTCCTCGATGTCCGGCGTGCGCACGCACTTCTGGACGCTCGTGGCACGGTCGAACTGCGGCTTGACCTCGCCGAGGAAGTACGGCTTGAAGGGCACCATGCCGGCGTTGACCAGCAGCAGAGTCGGGTCGTCCGCGATGAGCGACGCCGAAGGGACGACGGTGTGCCCGCGCTCCTCGAAGAAGCTCAGCCAGCGGCGGCGGATCTCAGCCGACTCCATCAGTGGTCCTCATTCCGGTTGTACGAGTACGTCGGGTTCTCGATGTACTGCGGGTTCTCGATGTACTGGGGGGTGCTGCGGTTGTTCTCGATGGCGGGGCGCTGCTGGGGGGCGACGAGGCCGGGCTGCGCGTCGATGCCCAGCGCCTCGCTCAGCTCCGCTTCCCGCTGCGCCATGTTGTCGCGGACGTCGAACGCGAAGCCGACCGCGCGGTCCTTCAGGCGCTGACCGGTCTCCAGGGCCTTGTTGGCCGCGGTGGCGGCGAGGCTCTCCGGCGTCAGCTGCCTCAGCTTGCGGTTGACCTTGGTGGTGGCCCACACACCGGCGGCGAGGCCCGTGCTGAACCAGAACGTACGGCGGAACATCCCTGACCTAGTCCTTCTTCCCGCGCCTGCTCCGCCGCGCGGCCGGGACGGTCCGGCCCACGATCACGGTACGCCCCGGCGCCTTGGCGGGCACGTCCTCCTTGCGGCCGCCCAGGGCCCGCCGGACGCCGTAGCCGAAGGCCGCGACCTTCACCAGGGGGCCGCCGAAGGTGGAGGCCACGGTGGTCGAGAGCGCGGAGGCGTTGGAGGTGACCTCCTGCACGTCCGAGGCGATCGCGTCGACCCGGTCGATCTGGGTCTGCGCGGACCGCACGGCCGCGGAGGCGTCGGCGAGCAGCGGGACGGCCTGGTCGGTCACGTCCGCCACGAGCTTGGTGGTCGCCCTGAGCGTCTGGGCCAGCCTCGCGAGCGCCACAGCGAGGAAGGAGACCAGGATCGCCCAGAAGACGGCCACCAGGATCCCGGCCACCTCTCCACCGGACACTGTGCGCACCCGCTCTCTGAAACGTGTTCTGAGCTTCGGAACCTTGAAAATGCAGTGTCCCGAGCCTATCGCGCCGCACCCGGCGCTCCGTACCGGATTACGGCCTGTGGACGGCCCACGCCGGTAGCAGCGATTGTACGGACTGAACACAGTTCAGTACGCTCCGTGTCCCATGCGAGATCCTCAGCGCCCCGGTCCCTCGGCGGACGGTGGTCTCCCCCTGGAACTCACCGCTTTCGTCGGGCGATCGGCCGAGACCGCCGCGCTCGCCGGGGCCCTGGAGAGCGCGCGGCTGGTCACCCTGACCGGGGCCGGCGGCATCGGGAAGTCGCGGCTGGCGGCGCGGGCCGCGGCGCCGGACGGGGTGTGGGTCGAGCTGGCGGCGGTCCGGGATCCGCGGTTCGTGCCGTACGCCGTCGTGGAGGCGCTGGGGCTGACCGACCACACCACGCGGCCGCCCCTGCGGACCCTGCTGGACCATCTCGCGGGCGGCCGGGCGCTGCTGGTGCTGGACGGGTTCGAGCATCTGGCGCGGGCCGCTGCCGAGCTGGTCGCACAGCTGCTGCGCGGGCTGCCGGGGCTGCGGGTGCTGGCGGTGGGGCGGCGGCCGCTGGGGTTGGCGGGCGAGCGGCTGTTCCCGCTGGCGCCGCTCGGCGCGGACGAGGCGGTGGAGCTGTTCGCCGACCGGGCCCGGCAGCAGGGGGTGGAGGTGCGGGACTGCCCGCAGGTGCGGGAGCTGTGCGGCCGGCTGGAGGGCATCCCGCTGGCTCTCGAACTGGCCGCGGGACGGCTGCGGGCGTTGTCCCCGGGGCAGTTGCTGGAGCGGCTGGACGACCGGTTCCGGCTGCTGACCGGCGGCCGGGACGCGTCCCCGGGCCCGGCGCCGTACCCGGTCCCGGGCGGCCCTTTGCCCCGGCACCACGCGCTGCGGACGACGATCGGCTGGAGCCACGAGCTGTGCACGCCCGCCGAGCGACTGCTGTGGGCGCGGCTGTCGGTGTTCGCGGGGACCTTCGACCTGGAGGCGGCCGAGTACGTGTGCAGTGGCGACGGGCTGCTCGCGGACGAGGTCCTCGACGTGCTCTCCGAGCTGCTCGCGCAGTCGGTGCTCTGGCGCGAGGAGACCCCGGCGGGCTCCCGCTTCCGGATGCTCGACACCGTCCGGGAGTACGGCGCCGAGTGGCTGGCGGCGACCGGGGACGCGGGGCGGCTGCGCCGGCGGCACCGGGACTGGTTCCTGGGCCTGGCGACCTGGTGCGAGCTGGACTGGTTCTCGCCGCGGCAGCGGGAGGTGGCGGCGCGGACCGAGGCGGAGCTGCCGAATCTGCGCACGGCCCTGGAGTTCTGTCTGAGCGAGCCGGACGAGGCGCACCTCGGCCAGTATCTGGCGGGCTCGCTGTGGTTCTGCTGGGCGGGCTGCGGGCGGCTGTCGGAGGGGCGGCGCTGGCTGGAGCGCAGCGTGGAACTGGACTCGGCGTACGAGCAGTCCCGGCTGAAGGCGCTGTGGGTGCTCGGCTACGTGGCGATCCTGCAGGGCGACACGGTGCCGGCGCTGGCCGCGCTGCGCGAGTGCCGCGAGCAGGCCGAGCGGGCCGGGGACGCGACGGCCGTGGCGTACGCGGAGCACCGCACGGGCTGTCTGGCGCTGGTCACGGACGACATGGAGCGTGCGGAGACGCTGCTGCGCTCGGCGCTGGGGCGGTACCAGGAGATCGGCGAGCTCAACTCCAACGTCCTGATGGGGCAGGTCGAGCTGGCGATGGCGCGGGCCTTCCAGGGGGACCTGCCGGAGGCTGTGCGGCTGTGCGAGGACGTGCGCCGGGTGTGCGAGGACCACGGGGAGCGGTGGGCGCGGTCGTACGCCCTGTACGTGCTGGCGTACGCGGCCTGGCAGGGCGGTGATCCGGTGACCGCGCGGGAGTTGCTGGCGGACTGCCTGGAGCACGCGCACGCCTTCCACGACCTGCTCGGCTCGGTGCTGACGATCGAGCTGCTGGCCCTGGTGACGGTGACGCAGGGCGATCCGGCGGAGGCGGCGGTGCTGCAGGGCGCGGCGGGGCGGCTGTGGCCCTCGGTGGGGCTGCCGCTGTTCGGATCCGCGTACTACAACGCGCCGCACGAGCTGTGCGCGGCGGCGGCGCGCGAGGCCCTGGGTGAGGCGCGGTACGGGGAGTGCCTGAAGGAGGGCGCCGCGCTGGACCGCCGCGCGGCGGTGGCCCGGGCGCTGGGGCACGGTGGCGGACGGCCGCTGCGGGCGCTGCCCACGCCGCGGGGGCCGGTGCCACCGGGCGACGGCGAGGGAGCCGGGGAGTCCGGCGCGGGCGGGGACGCGGGGAAACGCGAACCCGCCGCCTCGCCCACCCGGAAGGGCGGGGAGACGGCGGGCTGAGAGTCTTACGCCGGGACCAGGGTCAGCGGGCGTAGTACTCGACGACGAGCTGCTCGTCGCAGATGACCGGAACTTCCTTGCGGTTCGGCTCGCGGTCCAGGCGGAACGCCAGGGCCTTGAGGTTCACCTGCAGGTAGCGCGGGGTCTCGCCGTCGGGGGCGAAGCCACCCTCGCGGGCGATCTGGAAGAGCGTCTTGTCCTTGGAGCGGTCGCGGACCTGCACGACGTCGTCCGGGCGGACGCGGAAGGACGGCTTGTCGACCTTCTGGCCGTTGACCTGGATGTGGCCGTGGACGACCATCTGGCGGGCCTGGTAGATCGTGCGGGCGATGCCCGAACGCAGGACCAGCGCGTCGAGGCGGCGCTCCAGCTCGACGATCAGGGCCTCACCGGTCTTGCCCTGGACCTTGGACGCACGGTCGTAGGCGCGGACCAGCTGGCGCTCGGAGATGTCGTACTGCGCGCGCAGACGCTGCTTCTCCAGCAGACGGACCTTGTAGTCCGAGTTCTGCTTGCGGCCGCGGCCGTGCTCACCCGGCGGGTAGGGGCGGGCCTCGAAGTACTTGACGGCCTTCGGGGTCAGCGCGATGCCGAGGGCACGCGACTTCTTGACCTTGGGACGGGACTGGTTAGCCACTGTCTTTCGTCTCTTCTCTCAGTTTCGGCTTGTCAGTGGTTCTCGGGAGGTCGCATCCGCAGCCGGGGAAACCCTCCTGGTCCGTTGCCGGGCCGGGTGGGCAGCCGCTCCCCTGGTCTGGGCACATACGTGCAGCACGCGAGTGGCCCACCGACCGCTCCCGGATTCCCGGATGGTGGTGGGCTGCCCGCGACACCGATCGACGGTGCGCGACGCTCCTGGAGCCGGCCCCTGGGGGCCGGGGCTCCGGCTGGCTCTCCCGCTCTGACAGCACGGGAGTCAGCACTTCGGGGAAGTCTACAGGGCGCTCAGGACCGCTTGCGACCGAGGTGTGTCCTGGTCCACTCCACCGCGTCCGCGTACCGCGCCTCGGCGCCGTGCCGGGTCGGGGTGTAGTAGGCGCGGTCCTTCAGCGCGTCCGGGGCGTACTGCTGCTCGGCGATGCCCTCGGGCAGGTCGTGCGGGTACACGTAGCCCTGGCCGTGGCCGAGTTTGGTGGCGCCCCTGTAGTGGCTGTCGCGCAGATGGCCGGGGACCGGTCCGGCCAGGCCCTTGCGCACGTCGTCGAGGGCGGCGCCGATCGAGGTGGTGGCGGAGTTGGACTTGGGGGCGAGGGCCAGGGCGATGGTGGCGTGGCTGAGGGTGAGCGCGGCCTCCGGGAAACCGATCATGGCGACGGCCTGGGCGGCGGCGACGGCGATCGGCAGCGCGTTCGGGTCGGCGAGGCCGATGTCCTCGCTGGCGGAGATCATCAGGCGGCGGGCGATGAAGCGGGGGTCCTCGCCGGCCTCGATCATCCGGGCCAGGTAGTGCAGCGCGGCGTCGACGTCCGAGCCACGGATGGACTTGATCAGGGCGCTGGCGACGTCGTAGTGCTGGTCGCCGTCGCGGTCGTACTTCACCGCGGCCCGGTCGACCGTCTCCTCCAGGGTGGTCAGGGCGATCTCGCTCTCGCCCTTGTCGAGGGCGGCCCCGGCGGCGGCCTCCAGGGCGGTGAGGGCGCGGCGGGCGTCGCCGCCGGCGATCCGCAGCAGGTGTGCCTCGGTGTTCTCGGGGAGGGAGACGGCGCCCTTGAGGCCGCGCTCGTCGTCCAGCGCCCGGCGCAGCAGGCCCCGGACGTCGTCGTCGGTGAGGGGTTCCAGGGTGAGCAGCAGGGAGCGGGAGAGCAGCGGGGAGATCACCGAGAAGTACGGGTTCTCCGTGGTGGCCGCGATCAGGGTGACCCAGCGGTTCTCGACGGCCGGGAGCAGGGAGTCCTGCTGGGCCTTGCTGAAGCGGTGGATCTCGTCGAGGAAGAGGACGGTCTCCTTGCCGTAGCCGCCGGTGGCGCGGCGGGCGCCGTCGATGACGGCCCGGACCTCCTTGACGCCGGCGGTGATCGCGGACAGCTCCACGAACCGCTTGTTGGTGGCCTTGGAGACGACGTACGCCAACGTCGTCTTACCGGTGCCGGGAGGGCCCCAGAGGATCACCGAGGAGGGGCCGGCGGGGCCGCCGGAACCCTCGCCGACGAGCCGGCGCAGGGGCGAGCCGGGCTTGAGGAGGTGCTGCTGGCCCACGACCTCGTCGAGGGTGCGCGGGCGCATCCGCACCGCCAGGGGGCTGCCTGCCGGGTCCTTCTCCTGGCGTTCTTCCGCCGCGGCGGTGAAGAGGTCGGGTTCCACGCTGAAACCCTAAGACACGGCACTGACAGTCCGGCCGTCGCCGGGGTGGGCGTCAGCCGGTCATTCAGGGTGTCAGCCGTCCAGAAGGCCGGTCATGCAGGGCGTCAGCTGGTCCAGAAGTCCCACCAGCGGGTCAGCACCAGCATGCCGATCACGCCGGTGTGCAGCACGGGCAGCACCCAGGTGAACTCGTCCAGGAAGGACTTCAGCCGGCGGGGGGCGGGCAGGAAGCCGTTGCGGACGTTGAACGAGGTGACGTACCAGAACATGGTGAGGGTGGCAACCCAGGCCAGGCAGCACCACAGGCACAGCGCGTTGATCCGGTACAGGGACTGGAACTGCAGCCAGCAGCAGAAGCCGGCGCCGAAGAGCGTGCCGAAGTTGAAGGTGAGCCAGTACCAGCGGGGGAAGCGGGCGCGGGTCAGCAGGCTCATGCCGACGCAGACGACGATGCCGTAGCAGACCAGGCCGAGCATCGGGTTGGGGAAGCCGAAGACGCTCGCCTGCTTACTCTGCATGACGCTGCCGCAGGACACGATCGGGTTGAGGCTGCAGCCCGGGGTGAAGGTCTTCCCCGCGATCTTGGCGTTCAGGAGCTTGAACTCGTCGATCGTGATGACCCACGCGGCGAGCAGTCCGGCCGCGCCGGTGATCACCAGCAGGAGGGCGAGCGCACGGCTGGTGCCCACCGCGCCGGGTGCGTCGGCGGCACGCTCGGGCCCGGGTTCCGCGGAGACGTCTGTCACTGTCGTCTTGCTCATCACGCCGATCCGTCGCTTGAGGTTGGGACCTACTTCGGGCAGGGGTCATTGTGCCGTACCCCCCTGTGTGTCCACCGTTCGGTGGACACAACGAAGTACGCACGGGGGCCCCGGACCGTTCGGTTCTGGCCGATGATCGCTCGCATGACAGCACACGCGAAAGAACTCGCGGTGTACGTACGGGGGGTGCGCAAGCAGTACGGCGACGTGACCGCGGTGGACGGCATCGATCTCGGCATCCGGCGCGGCGAGGCGTTCGGCCTGCTCGGACCCGATGGCGCGGGCAAGAGCACCAAGGTGGAGATCCTCCAGGGCCACCGGTCGCGGGACGCGGGCGAGGTCTCGGTCCTCGGCGCGGACCCGGCGAGGGGCACGCGCGCGTGGAGGTCCCGTGTGGGAATCGTCTGGCAGGACGAATCGGCGCCCGCCGAGTTGACGGTCGCCGAGACGGTAGGGCATTTCGCCCGCTACTACCCGCGCCCGCGCGACACCGGTGAGGTGATCGAGCTGGTCGCTCTCGGCCCGAAGGCGGACAGCAGGATCAAGACCCTCTCCGGCGGCCGGCGCCGCCGCCTGGACGTGGCCCTGGGGGTGTTCGGCGGCCCCGAGCTGCTGCTCTGGACGAGCCGACGACCGGTTTCGACCCGGCCGCGCGGCGGCGGTTCTGGGACCTGATCCGGCTGCTGGCCACGAGGGCACGACGATCCTGCTGACCACGCACTACCTTTCGAACGCGATCTGCACGACGGCGCCAAGCAGCGTCTCGTGCCACTGACCGTGGCCCTCGGTCTGGCCCGGCTCGACGCCCCGCCCGGCCCGCCGGCCGACCAACTCGCCCGGGCCGCCGACGAGGTGGGCAAGGCCCTCGCGGAGCTGCGTGAGCTCATCCGCGGCATCAACCCCGCCGTTCTCACCGACTACGGCCTCGAGGCCGCCGTCGCCGACGCGGCGGAGCGTCGCCCGGTCCCGGTCGACGTGGACCTCGAACTGCCGGGCCGGCCGAGCCGTGCGGTCGATTGGCGGACGGCGGGACCGTGGTCGATCCCGAGGTGGTGCGCCAGTTGCTGCGCCGCCGCCGCGATCCGCTGGAGCGGCTCACCCCCGCGCGAACGCGAGGTGCTGGCCCTGGTCGCCGAGGGCAGGTCCAACGGCGCGATCGCGCGGGAGATGGTGGTGTCCGAGGCCGCGGTCGGCAAGCACATCGGCAGCATCCTCGGCGAGCTGGACCTGCCGCCGGCGGACGGTACCCACCGCAGGGTCCTGGCCGTCCTCGCCTACCTGCGGGCCTGACGGCGCACGGACCGGGGCCGCAAAGCCCCGGTCCCCGGCGAACTAGCCCACGCGGGACTCCAGTTCCGCCACGATCTCGTTGACGCCGATCGCCGTCTGCTCGCCGGACTCCATGTCCTTCAGCTGGACGACGCCCTCGGCGAGGTCACGCTCACCCGCCACGATCGCGTAGCGCGCCCCGCTGCGGTTGGCGTTCTTCATGGCGCCCTTCAGGCCCTTGCCGCCGTAGGAGAAGTCCGCCGCGACACCGACCTTGCGCAACTCGGTGACCTTGGCGAACAGCACCCGGCGGGCCTCCTCGCCGAGCGGGACCGCGTACACCGACGTGGTGGACGGCAGGCCCAGCTCGACGCCCTCCGCCTCCAGCGCGAGGACCGTGCGGTCGACGCCGAGGGCCCAGCCGACGGACGGCAGCGCGGGGCCACCGATCATCTCGGACAGGCCGTCGTAGCGGCCGCCGCCGCCCACCGCCGACTGGGAGCCGAGACCGTCGTGGACGAACTCGAAGGTGGTACGCGTGTAGTAGTCCAGGCCGCGCACCAGCTTCGGGTCGTCCTCGAAGGCCACGCCCGCCGCGGTGATCAGCTCGCGCACCTCCTCGTGGTACGCCTTGCACGCGTCGCACAGGTAGTCCCGCAGCAGCGGGGCGTCCCCGAGCTGCTTCTGCACCGACTCGCGCTTGTCGTCCAGGACGCGCAGCGGGTTGATCTCGGCGCGGCGCAGAGTGTCCTCGTCCAGGTCCAGGCCGCGCAGGAAGTCCTGCAGCGCGGCCCGGTAGACGGGGCGGCACTCCTTGTCGCCCAGGCTGTTGAGCAGGATCCGGAAGTCGCTCAGGCCCAGCGAGCGGTACGCCTGGTCGGCGAGGATGATCAGCTCGGCGTCCAGCGCCGGGTCCTCGGCGCCGATCGCCTCGGCACCGACCTGGGAGAAGTGGCGGTAACGGCCCTTCTGCGGGCGCTCGTAGCGGTAGTAGGAGCCCGAGTACCAGAGCTTGACGGGGAGGTTGCCCGACTTGTGCAGGTTGGCCTCCAGCGCGGCGCGCAGCACGGAGGCGGTTCCCTCCGGACGCAGGGCGAGCATGTCGCCGCCCTTGGTCTCGAAGGCGTACATCTCCTTGGTCACGATGTCGGTGGACTCGCCGACCCCGCGCGCGAACAGCTCGACGTTCTCGAAGCCCGGCGTCTCGATGTAGCCGTAACCGGAGTTGCGCAGCGGGGCGGCGATGGCGTCGCGGACCGCCAGGTACTTCGCGGAGTCCGGCGGGATCAGGTCGTACGTGCCCTTGGGGGCCTGGAAGGTGCTCACGGAAGCTCTCTCGTCACATTCCTCGTCGGGGAGCCTCGGCGGCTCCCTGGCCCGCGGCCACTTCCCGCAGGTACGGGTTGGTGGCGCGCTCCTGGCCGATGGTCGTCTGGGGGCCGTGGCCGGACAGCACCACGGTGGAGTCGTCGAGCGGCAGGCACACCCGGCCCAGCGACTCGATCATGTCCGCCATGGAGCCACCCGGCAGGTCCGTGCGTCCGATGGAGCCGGCGAACAGCAGATCCCCGGAGAACAGGACCGACGGGATGTCGGCCGCCTCGGGCATCCGGAACGTCACCGACCCCTTGGTATGGCCCGGTGCGTGCGCGACGGAGAAGCCGAGGCCGGCCAGCTTCAGCTCGGCGCCGTCGGTCAGCTCCCGCACGTCGTCCGGCTCCCCCACGGTCAGCTCGCCCATGAGCGGCATGCCGACGGAACGGCCGAGCGACCTCTCGGGGTCGCTCATCATGTAGCGGTCCGCGGGGTGGATCCAGGCCGGCACGTCGTGTGCGCCGCACACGGGGACGACCGAGGCCACATGGTCGATGTGGCCGTGGGTGAGGACGACGGCGACGGGCTTGAGCCGATGCTTCTTCAGCGTTTCCTCGACTCCTTGCGCGGCCTGGTGGCCCGGGTCGATGATCACGCACTCCTCACCGGCGGCGGGGGCGACGAGATAACAGTTCGTCCCCCAGGCCCCGGCGGGGAACCCGGCAATGAGCACGATCGTCCTTCGTTGTGTCGGTACGGGGTGGTCTGCACGGCGCTCGGGGGCGGCCGGCCTGTGCCCCAGAGCCTACCGGCGCTGCCGTTTCCTCAGCCAACCCATATACGGTACGGGGCTACACGCGGCTGTTCGGATCACAGCACACACGCGTACCGGACGGCACACGACACGCATGAGGAGAGAACCCGGTGGTCAGCCAGGAGCAGCGGCGGCGTCAGCTCGCCCGGGAGAAGTTCTTGCGGCAGCAGCAGCGGCGCACCAGCGCGCGACGCAAGTCACGCATGCGCAACTCCGTGATCGCGTCGGTGCTCGGCGTGGTCGTGATCGGCAGTGTCGCGCTGTACACGACGGGCGTGATGAAGAACGGCGACGACAAGAAGACGAACGCGGCCGCCGACGTCACGCCCAGCGCCTCGCCGACGAAGAAGGCGCCGGATCCGTGCGAGAAGCCGGCCAAGGGCTCGGTGAAGAAGCTGAGCTGGAAGAAGGAGCCGGCGATGACGATCGACACGTCGGCGAAGTACACGATGAAGCTCGCGACGACGTGCGGCGACATCGACATCGACCTGAAGGCGTCGGCGGCCCCGCACACGGTGAACTCGTTCGACTTCCTCGCCGGCAAGGGCTTCTTCGACCACACGAAGTGCCACCGTCTGGTGACCAACGGCATCTACGTGCTGCAGTGCGGCGACCCGACGGGCACCGGCAGCGGCGGCCCCGGGTACACGATCCCGGACGAGAACCTGAAGGACAAAAGCCTCAAGGGCAACAAGTACCCGGCGGGCACGGTGGCGATGGCCAACACCGGCCAGAAGCACACCGGTGGCAGCCAGTTCTTCCTGGTCTACAAGGACAGTCCGCTGCCGCCCAGCTACACCCCGTTCGGCACGGTCGGCAAGGCCGGCCTGAAGGTGCTCGACAAGATCGCGGCGGCCGGTGAGAACACGGGCCAGGGTGACGGTGCCCCGAACGCGACCGTTGTGATCAACAAGGCGACGGTCACCAAGTCCTGACCGCTCGAGACGG
The DNA here is from genome assembly GCF_040644095.1 of Streptomyces sp. NPDC047028. Lineage (NCBI taxonomy): Bacteria > Bacillati > Actinomycetota > Actinomycetes > Kitasatosporales > Streptomycetaceae > Streptomyces > Streptomyces sp. NPDC047028. The sequence continues at coordinate 21,465 of NZ_JBEYVS010000036.1, read as the reverse complement.
CCGACAGACGATTTCGGTCGCGCGGGATGCGGACAGGCAACCCGCTGGTCGCCTATGTTGGCCGTGACGAAACTGTGGACGATGCCCGGGGGTGTTCGAGGCCCCCGCAGGCATCATGTGGAGGAGGCGCTGTGAGCAGCGACCCGTGGGGCCGCGTCGACGAGACGGGGACCGTGTACGTGCGTACGGCCGACGGCGAGCAGGTCGTCGGATCCTGGCAGGCCGGCTCCCCCGAGGAGGCGCTGGCCTACTTCGAGCGCAAGTACGAGGGCCTGGTTGTCGAGATCGGCCTCCTCGAGAAGCGCGTACAGACGACGGACCTGTCCGCGAAGGACGCCCAGGTAGCGATCGGTCATCTGCGCGAGCAGGTGGACGCGCATCACGCGGTCGGTGACCTGGCCGCCCTGCGGACCCGGCTGGACAAGCTGGTGCAGACCGTCGAGGCCCGGCGTGAGGAGCGCAAGGCGCAGCGGGCCAAGCAGTCGGACGAGGCCCGGCACGCCAAGGAGGCGCTGGTCGTCGAGGCGGAGGAGCTGGCGCAGTCCGACCAGTGGCGGGCCGCCGGTGAGCGGCTACGGGCGCTGGTGGACACCTGGAAGGGGCTGCCGCGGCTGGACCGCAAGTCGGACGACGAGCTGTGGCACCGCTTCTCGCACGCCCGGTCGGCGTTCTCCAAGCGCCGCAAGGGGCACTTCGCGCAGCTGGACGCGCAGCGCGAGGAGGCCCGCCAGACCAAGGAGCGGCTGGTCGCCGAGGCCGAGTCGCTGTCGGGGTCCACGGACTGGGGTGTGACGGCGGCCCGCTACCGCGACCTGATGGCGCAGTGGAAGGCCGCGGGCCGCGCCCAGCGCGAGCACGAGGACGACCTGTGGAACCGCTTCCGCGGCGCGCAGGACGTCTTCTTCGCCGCTCGTGGCTCGGTGTTCGCCGAGCGGGACGCCGAGCAGGCGGAGAACCTGAAGCTGAAGGAGGAGCTGGCCGAGGAGGCCGAGAAGCTGCTGCCGATCGGCGACCTGAAGTCGGCGCGGGCCGCGTTCCGGTCGATCAACGAGCGGTGGGAGGCCATCGGCCACGTCCCGCGCGACGCGCGTCCGAAGGTCGAGGGCCGGATGCACACGGTCGAGCGGGCGCTGCAGGAGGCCGAGGAGGCCGAGTGGCGCCGGACGAACCCGGAGGCGCGTGCGCGTGCCGAGGGTCTGACCGGCCAGCTGCAGGCCGCCGTGGACAAGCTGAACGGCCAGATCGAGCAGGCCCGCACGCAGGGCAACACCGCGAAGGCCGACAAGCTGGCGCGGGAGCTGGAAGGCCGCCAGGCCCTCCTGGACCAGGCACTGAAGGGCCTGCAGGAGTTCGGCGGCTAAGCTCCTCAGCAGTCACGCGTAAGGCCCCGTACGGAGCGTACGGGGCCTTACGCGTGCGCAGCTCGCGTGGGCGTGTGCCCCTACGACCGGCTGCGCGCCGAGGTGACGCGGTAGACGTCGTACACGCCCTCCACCCCTCGGACCGCCTTCAGGACGTGTCCCAGGTGCTTGGGGTCGCCCATCTCGAAGGTGAAGCGGGAGGTGGCCACCCGGTCGCGGGAGGTCTGGACGGCCGCGGAGAGGATGTTGACGTGCTGGTCGGACAGGACCCGGGTGACGTCCGAGAGGAGCCGGGACCGGTCCAGGGCCTCGACCTGGATGGCGACGAGGAACACCGAGGACTGGGTGGGCGCCCATTCGACCTCGAGGATGCGCTCGGGCTCGCGGGACAGTGACTCCACGTTGACACAGTCGGTGCGGTGAACCGATACACCGCTACCCCGCGTGACGAAGCCGATGATGGGGTCGCCGGGCACGGGCGTGCAGCAGCGGGCCAGCTTCACCCACACGTCCTCGACGCCCTTGACGACGACACCCGGGTCGGCGCTGGAGCGGCGCTTGCGGCTCCGTCCGCGGGCCGGCGGGACCGTCTCGTCGATCTCCTCGGTGGCGGCCTCCTCGCCGCCGAGGGCCTGGACGAGCTTCTGCACGATGTTCTGCGCGGAGACATGACCCTCGCCGATCGCCGCGTAGAGCGCGGAGATGTCGGAGTAGCGCATCTCGTGGGCGAGCGTGACGAGCGAGTCGCCGGTGAGGATGCGCTGGATCGGCAGGTTCTGCTTGCGCATCGCGCGGACGATGGAGTCCTTGCCCTGCTCGATGGCCTCGTCGCGGCGCTCCTTGGAGAACCAGGCCCGGATCTTGTTGCGGGCGCGCGGCGACTTCACGAAGCCCAGCCAGTCGCGGGACGGACCCGCACCGGCCGCCTTGGACGTGAAGACCTCCACGAGGTCGCCGTTGTCCAGGGTGGATTCCAGCGGTACCAGACGCCCGTTGACCCGGGCTCCTATGGTGCGGTGGCCGACCTCGGTGTGCACGGCGTACGAGAAGTCCACCGGGGTGGCGCCGGCGGGCAGCGCTATCACGTCGCCCTTGGGCGTGAAGACGAAGACCTCGTTGCGGGACAGGTCGAAGCGCAGAGACTCCAGGAACTCGCCGGGGTCCTCGGTCTCCTTCTGCCAGTCGAGGAGCTGGCGCAGCCACGCCATGTCGTTGAGGTGGTCGTCCTTGCCGCTGCTCTTCGGCGCGTCGGAGCGGACCTTGGAGGCGCCTGCGACGGCCTCCTGCTTGTACTTCCAGTGCGCGGCGATGCCGTACTCGGCGCGGCGGTGCATGTCGAAGGTGCGGATCTGCAGTTCGACGGGCTTGCCGTTGGGGCCGATGACCGTCGTGTGCAGCGACTGGTACATGTTGAACTTGGGCATCGCGATGTAGTCCTTGAACCGGCCGGGGACCGGGTTCCATCGCGCGTGCACGGTGCCGAGGGCCGCGTAGCAGTCGCGGACCGTGTCGACAAGTACACGAATCCCCACCAGGTCGTAGATCTCCGCGAAGTCACGGCCGCGGACGATCATCTTCTGGTAGACGCTGTAGTAGTGCTTCGGGCGGCCGGTGACGGTCGCCTTGATGCGGGCGGCGCGCAGGTCGGCCTGGACCTCGTCGGTCACTATGGCCAGGTACTCGTCCCGCTTGGGGGCGCGCTCGGCGACGAGCCGCACGATCTCGTCGTACATCTTGGGGTAGAGGATCGCGAACGCGAGGTCCTCCAGCTCCCACTTGATGGTGTTCATGCCCAGCCGGTGCGCCAGCGGGGCATAGATCTCCAGGGTCTCCCTGGCCTTCTTCTCCTGCTTCTCGCGCTTGAGGTAGCGCATGGTGCGCATGTTGTGCAGGCGGTCGGCGAGCTTGATGACCAGGACGCGGGGGTCCTTGGCCATGGCGACGACCATCTTGCGCACGGTCTCGGCCTGCGCGGCCTCGCCGAACTTGACCTTGTCCAGCTTGGTGACGCCGTCGACGAGGAGGGCGACCACGTCGCCGAAGTCGCGGCGCAGGTCGTCCAGGCCGTACTCGGTGTCCTCGACGGTGTCGTGCAGCAGCCCGGCCATCAGCGTGGCCGGGTCCATGCCCAGCTCGGCGAGGATGGTGGTGACCGCGAGCGGGTGGGTGATGTACGGGTCGCCGCTCTTGCGCTTCTGGCCCCGGTGCCAGCGCTCGGCGACCTGGTAGGCCCGCTCGATCTGCCGGAGCGTGGCGTTCTCGATCTTCGGGTCGTTGCTGCGCACTATCCGCAGCAGCGGCTCCAGGACCGGGTTGTACGGGTTGGCGCGCTGCACGCCGAGGCGGGCGAGGCGGGCGCGGACACGGTTGGAGGAGCCGCTGCGGGCGGGCTGGCCGGCGGGCTGCCGCACCGCGGGCGGGGCGGGCGGCGCCGGCTTGGGGCGGGCGGCCTCGGCAGCCTTCTCGACGGGCGCGGACGGGGCGTGCTTCACCGGCCCGCGTACGTCGTTCGTCGCACTCTTGGCGCTGTGCGCGTCCGGCGCGGGCTTGGCCGCGGGTCCCGAGGCGGACTCGGGCTTGGCGGCGGTCAGTGGCTGGGCCTCGTCTGGCAAGAGGGCTCCTCGTGCACGATCCGGGTCCCCCGGTCAGGCTCCGGAGACCCCATGGTAGCGATCCTCCGCCTCGCCATCGCGTCCAGCCAGACGTGAGGACCGTCTACCTGTGCAACACGAGGGGCGTGCGCCGGATTCCGGGACCCCGAAGCGGACGCGCGGACACCGACGGTTCAGGCGCCCCACGAGGGCCACCCGCACCCGACGCCGAAAGCCGCACGGGCGGTGCGGGCGCAAAAGGAAACGCGGCCGGAGGCGAAACCGGGGCCGAGCCCCGGCTTCGCCCGCCCGCCGCTCAGACTTGCAGCAACGCCTCCAGCGGCGCCCCGCCGAGCGCCGCGGCCAGCCGCCCGCGCCCGCCCAGGAACCCCAGCTCCATCAGGACCGCGAGCGCGGACACCTCGGCGCCGGCCCGCCGGATCAGCTGGATCGCGGCCTCCGCCGTACCACCCGTGGCGAGCACGTCGTCGACGATCAGCACCCGGTCCCCGGCCGTCAGGTCCTCGGCGTGCACCTCGATCTCCGCCGACCCGTACTCCAGCTCGTACGCCTGGCGCAGCGTCGCCCCGGGCAGCTTGCCGGCCTTGCGGACGGGGATGAAGCCCAGGCCCGCCCGGACGGCGACCGGGGCGCCCAGGATGAACCCGCGCGCCTCCAGCCCGACGACCTTGGTGGCCCCGCTGTCCGTCGCGATCCCGGCCAGGGTGTCCGTGAGTGCGGTGAACGCCGCCGGGTCGGCCAGCAGCGGAGTGATGTCCTTGAACATCACTCCCGGCTCCGGATAGTCCGCCACGTCGCGGATCCGGCTGAGCAGCAGCTCCTTGATGTCGGTCATCGGCGCTTCCCCGAGGGACGGCCGCCACGGCCGCGCCCACGGGACGCGGGCTGGTTGCGCGGGCCGACCACGGCGGGCGCCGCGTCGTCCTCGTCGCCGCCGGAGCCGGCGACGCCGCCGGAGCGGGCCTCGACCATCTCTTCCTCGGCCGCGGCCTGCGCCCGCTTGGCCAGCACCCGCTTGCGCAGGGCCTTCATCTGCGGCTCGCGCTCCTTGAGGTCCGCGACGAGCGGCGTGGCGATGAAGATCGACGAGTAGGCACCGGCCGCGAGACCCACGAACAGCGACAGGGAGATGTCGTTCAGCGTGCCGGCGCCGAGGAAGCCACCGCCGATGAACAGCAGGCCCGCCACCGGCAGCAGCGCGACGACCGTGGTGTTGATGGACCGCACCAGGGTGCCGTTGATGGACTTGTTGGCGATGTCGGCGTAGGTCCAGCGGGTCTGCTTGGTGATGTCCCTCGTCTGCTCCTTGAGGCTGTCGAAGACGACGACCGTGTCGTAGAGCGAGTAACCGAGGATGGTCAGCAGACCGATGACCGTTCCGGGGGTGACCTCGAAGCCGACCAGGGCGTAGATACCGGTCGTGATCGTGATGTCGTGGATCAGCGCGACGAGGGCGGCGACGGCCATGCGCCACTCGAAGGCGATCGCCAGGTAGATCACCACGAGGACCATGAAGATCCCGAGGCCCTCCCAGGCCTTGTTGGCGATCTGCTCACCCCAGCTCGGGCCGACCAGGTCGGCGGCGAGCTTGTTGGAGTCGATCTTCAGGTCCTTGGCCAGTTCCTGCTTGATCTGGTCGGACTTGCCGGTGTCGATGCCGGCGATCTGGATGCGCAGGCTGCCGTTGCCGAGCTTCTGCACGATCGCCTCCTGGCCGGAGGCGGTGTGCGCGTAGTCCTCGGCCTGGGCCACGGAGACGCTCATGTGCTGCGGCGTCGTGTAGACCGCGCCGCCCTGGAACTCGATGCCCAGGTTCAGGCCGCGCACCGCCAGGCCGAGGATGGCCGTGATGGTGATCAGGATCGAGACGCCGTACCAGATCTTGCGCTTGCCGACGAAGTCGTAGCTGATCTCGCCGCGGTGCAGTCGAGCGCCGAGGTTGCCGAGTTTCGACATCGCTCATGCCTCCTTCGGGTCGACAGGGCCGGCGGAGGGACCGGCGGGACGGCGGGTACGGCGCAGCGGAGGCTTGGCACCGAGACTCTTCGGATCGAGTCCGGACCACTTGTGCCCGTCCGCGAAGAACTTGCGGCGGGCGAGGAGCGTCATCAGCGGCTTGGTGAACAGGAAGACCACGACGACGTCGAGCACGGTGGTCAGACCGAGCGTGAACGCGAAGCCCTGCACCTTGCCGACGGTGACGATGTACAGCACGGCGGAGGCGAGGAACGACACGAAGTCGGAGACCAGGATGGTGCGCCGGGCGCGCGGCCAGGCCCGCTCCACGGCCGGGCGCAGCGTGCGGCCCTCGCGGATCTCGTCCCGGATGCGTTCGAAGTACACGATGAACGAGTCCGCGGTGATACCGATGGCGACGATGGCACCGCAGACGGCCGGCAGGTTCAGCGCGAAGCCGATGGCCGGGCCGAGCAGCGACATGAGCACGTAGGTGAGGGCGGCGGACGTGGCCAGCGAGGCCATCGCGACGAGGGACAGGCCGCGGTAGTAGGCCACCAGGTAGATCACGACCAGCGCGAGGCCGATCGCACCGGCGAGGAGACCGGCGTGCAGCTGGTCGCCGCCGAGCGCGGCGGTGACCGTGGTGATGGTCTCCTTCTGGAAGGAGAGCGGCAGGGCGCCGTACGACAGCACGTTGGCGAGGCTCTGCGCCTCGGACTGGGTGAAGCTGCCGGAGATCTCCGCCTGACCGCCGGTGATGGACTCGTGGACGGTGGGGCTGGAGACGACGTCACCGTCGAGGACGATGCCGAACTCGGTCTGCGCACCCTGCTTCTGGGCGAGCTGGCCGGTGATGTCCGCGAACTTCTTCGACCCGGTGCCGGTGAACGTCATCTGGACCTGCCAGCCGGACGCTCCCTGGGTGTCGAAGACCGCGCTGGCCTTCTTGACCTCGGTACCGTCCACGGCGGCCGGGCCGAGGATGTACTTCGACCAGACCTTGTTCTCCTCGCCGCAGGCCACGATGGGGTCACTGGGCTTGGTGTTCTGGACGACCTTGGCCCGCTCGTCGGGCTTGGTGCAGTCCAGAGCCGCGTACACGGCCTGGAGCTTGGCCGCATCGGCGGAGGCGCCGCCGGAGGCCGAGGGGCTGGGCGAGGTCTTTGGCGTCGACGAGGCGCTGCCCGACGGAGTGGGCGACTTCTTGGCGTCGGCCCTGAGGGCGTCGGTGACCGCGCGGCCCTGCGTGCCGGTGCTGCTGCTCGGGGACGCGGTGGAGGACGAGGACGCCTTCTCGCCGGACTTCGACGAGGCGCTGCTCGACGGGCTGGGCGACGTCTTGCCGCTGGAGGAGGCGCTCGGAGAGGGGCTCGACGGGGCGGGGCCGCTGGGCCCCTGCGCCAGGACGGGGCGGAAGTACAGCTTGGCCGTGGTGCCGACCTGCTGCACGGCCTGCTTGGAGTTGGTGCCCTTGGGGATGTTGACGATGATGTGGTCGTTCCCCTGGGTCTGCACCTCCGCCTCGGAGACGCCAAGACCGTTGACACGGCGGTTCATGATGTCGACCGCGGTGTCCATGTTGGCCTTGTTGATCGCCGACCCCTGGTCGGCCTTCGCCTTGAGCGTGATGCTCGTACCACCGGCAAGATCGATGCCGAGACGTGGCGTGGTGCTTCCGGCGAGGAACATTCCCCCGGTGAGCGCCACGATGGCGATCAGGATGAAGGCCAGTGAGCGCCCTGGCTTGCTCTGGGCGCTCGCGCTCCGGCCCCTCTTAGGTGCTGCCACCTTCTCGTACTCCCTCTCGGGCCGCCCCGCGCCCGGTCGGCGCGGTCGGCCATGACATGGTGTCGGGCTCCCCAGCGGGAAACAGACGCACTCGGGGTACGCGGGGCGCGAGCGGGGCGCGCCGCGTCCCCCGGGGCGTGCCTACTTCGCGTCGGAGTCGCCGTCGGTCTTCTTCGGCTGTTCGTCCGCCGTGGTGTCGGCGGCCTCGGTCACGTCGGCCTTGTCGGCGTCGGCGGCCTTGTCCCCGGCCTTGTCCTCGGCGGGGTCCTTCTTACCGAAGTCGACGGGCTTGTCGTCGGAGGCGGCGGCAGCGGCGTCGGACTCGTCGGTCCCGGTGAGCGGCTCGGTGAGGGAGGAGGCGTCGTCCGGGACGAGGTCGGCGTCGGACTTCAGGTCGTGCTCGATGCCGTGGACGATGCGGTTGTACTCGTCGTCGCTGAGGACGGCGCTGATCGCGTTCTTGGCGAAGAGCAGTTCGACGCCCGGTCCGGCGTCGAGGAGGACCGTGTCCTCGGTGACCTCCTTGACCGTGGCGTACATTCCCCCGATCGTGCGCACGCCGGAGCCGGGCTGCATCTCGTTCCGCATGGAGGCGGCCTGCTGCTGCTTCCTCTTGGCGGAGCGCGTCATGAGGAACATGGCGGCGATGAGCACGATGAACGGGAGAAGGGTCAAGATATTCACAGGACGGAATTTCCTTCGCGCGACCGCGCGGTGAGCGGCCTGTTGGATGGGGGTGTGTCGGCGCCGCCCGCAAGGGCGGCATCGGCGGAGTCTAAGCGAGTCCACGCGCATGGAACAACGCTCAGCATGGCACCAGGGTTCCTGGTCCGGCCAATCCCGCGCCGTTACGAAGCCGTCACGCCCCGAACAGGTCCTGTTGTCCGTTTCCGCCGCCGGCCTGGCGGGGCGGGGTGAGGCCGAGGTGGGCCCAGGCCGCGGGGGTGGCCACCCGGCCGCGCGGTGTGCGGGCGAGAAGCCCCTCCCGGACGAGGAACGGTTCGGCGACCTCCTCCACCGTCTCGCGCTCCTCCCCCACGGCGACGGCGAGGGTGGACAGGCCGACCGGGCCGCCGCCGAACAGCTTGAGCAGGGCCTCCAGCACGCCCCTGTCCAGGCGGTCGAGGCCGCGCGCGTCCACCTCGTACACGGCGAGGGCGGCGGCGGCGATCTCGCGGGTGATCACGCCGTCCGCCTTGACCTGCGCGTAGTCGCGGACGCGGCGCAGCAGGCGGTTGGCGATGCGGGGCGTGCCGCGGGAGCGGCCGGCGATCTCGGCGGCGCCGTCGGGGCGGATCTCGACGTCGAGGAGGTCGGCGGAGCGGTGCACGACGCGCTCCAGTTCGTGCGGCTCGTAGAACTCCATGTGCGCGGTGAAGCCGAAGCGATCGCGCAGCGGGGGCGGCAGCAGGCCGGCCCGGGTGGTGGCGCCGACGAGGGTGAACGGGGGCAGTTCGAGGGGGATGGCGGTGGCCCCGGGGCCCTTGCCGACGATGACGTCGACGCGGAAGTCCTCCATCGCCATGTAGAGCATCTCCTCGGCGGGCCGGGACATGCGGTGGATCTCGTCGAGGAAGAGGACCTCGCCCTCCTGGAGGGAGGAGAGGATCGCGGCGAGGTCGCCGGCGTGCTGGATGGCGGGGCCGGAGGTGATGCGGATGGGGGCGCCCATCTCGGCGGCGATGATCATCGACAGGGTGGTCTTGCCGAGGCCGGGCGCGCCGGACAGCAGCACGTGGTCGGCGGTGGCGCCGCGGGCGCGGGCGGCGCGCAGGACGAGGTCGAGCTGTTCGCGGACCTTCTCCTGGCCGATGAACTCACCGAGGTCCTTGGGGCGCAGGGCGGCCTCGACGGCCTGGTCCTCCCGGTCGGCGACCGAGCCCACCAGCCGCTCGGGGGCGGGGGTGCCGGTCGTGTCGTCCCAGTTCATGGAGTGTGCCTCGATCGTCGGGGGGTCAGCGTGCGCGGTTCAGGGTCTGCAGGGCCGCCTTCAGCAGCTGCCCCACCTGCGGGGTGCCGCCGGCGGCCTCGGCCTGGGGGGCGACGGCGGTGACGGCCTCGTCGGCCTCGCGGGTGGCGTACCCGAGGCCGATGAGCGCCGCGTGCAGCTGGTCGCGCCAGCCCTGGGTGACCGGGGCGCCGACCGCGGGGGCGCCGAGGGGTTCGCCGAGCCGGTCCTTCAGTTCCAGGAGCAGTTTCTGGGCGCCCTTCTTGCCGATGCCGGGGACGGCGGTGAGGGCCTTCTCGTCACTGGTGGCCACGGCGCGGCGCAGGGCGTCCGGCCTGTGCACGGCGAGCATCGCCTGGGCCAGGCGGGGGCCGACTCCGCTGGCCGTCTGCAGCAGCTCGAACACCTGGCGCTCGTCGTCGTCGGCGAAGCCGTACAGGGTGAGGGAGTCCTCGCGGACGACGAGGGAGGTGTGGAGTTTCGCGGGCTGCCCGAGACGGAGCGTGGACAGGGTGTCCGGAGTGCACTGGACGGCCATGCCGACGCCGCCGACCTCGACGACCGCTGCGTCGGGGGCGAGTGCGGCGACCGTGCCGCTGACGAAGGCGATCATGCCGTACGGCCTTTCGTGGGGTGGGCGGTGTGCCGGGCGGCGGCCTGCTGGAGGCGGTTGGTTGCCACGGCCTGCTGCAGCCGGTTCTGGGCGGGGGCGCGCCAGATGTGGCAGATGGCGAGGGCGAGGGCGTCGGCGGCATCGGCGGGCTTCGGGGGCGCGGCGAGCCTGAGCAGCCGGGTGACCATCGCGCCGACCTGGGCCTTGTCGGCGCGGCCGCTGCCGGTGACGGCGGCCTTGACCTCGCTGGGGGTGTGCAGGGCGACCGGGATGCCCCGCCGGGCGGCGCACAGCATGGCGACGGCGCTGGCCTGGGCGGTGCCCATGACCGTGCGCACGTTGTGCTGGCTGAAGACGCGCTCCACGGCGACGAACTCGGGGCGGTGCTCGTCGAGCCAGGCGTCGAGGCCCTGCTCCACGGCGAGCAGCCGGTGGCTGAGGTCGGCGTCCGCGGGCGTGCGGACGACGCCGACGCCGAGCATGGTCAGCGGCCGCCCGGCGACGCCCTCGACCACGCCGACGCCGCACCGCGTCAGACCCGGGTCCACCCCCATCACCCGCACCGCTGTCCCCTCCCGTCGACCGCCTGTTCGTGCAGGCTATCGGCTGCCACTGACAACGCCCCGCAACCGTGCCCGGCACGGCGCGCGCCCGGTACGGCGACGGGCCGACGGGGTGTCCCGTCGGCCCGTGAGACCCGCGCAGCCCTCGGCCGCGTTACGCGTCGACCTTCTCCATGACCTCGTCGCTGACGTCGAAGTTGGCGAAGACGTTCTGCACGTCGTCGCTGTCCTCCAGCGCGTCGATCAGCTTGAAGATCTTCTTGGCGCCCTCCTCGTCCAGTTCGACCTGCATGGTCGGGACGAAGTTGGCCTCGGCGGAGTCGTAGTCGATCCCGGCGTCCTGGAGGGCGGTGCGGACCGCGACCAGGTCGGTGGCCTCGCTGAGCACCTCGAAGCTCTCGCCGAGGTCGTTGACCTCTTCGGCGCCCGCGTCCAGGACGGCGCCGAGGACGTCGTCCTCGGTCAGCTCGCCCTTGGGGACGATGACGACGCCCTTGCGGTTGAACAGGTACGACACCGAGCCCGGGTCGGCCATGGAGCCGCCGTTGCGGGTCATGGCGACGCGCACGTCCGAGGCGGCGCGGTTGCGGTTGTCGGTGAGGCACTCGATGAGCACCGCGACACCGTTCGGGCCGTAGCCCTCGTACATGATCGTCTCGTAGTCGGCGCCGCCGGCCTCGAGGCCGCCACCGCGCTTGATCGCGGAGTCGATGTTCTTGTTCGGCACCGACTGCTTCTTGGCCTTCTGAACGGCGTCGAAGAGCGTCGGGTTGCCCTCGAGGTCGACGCCGCCCATGCGCGCAGCGACCTCGATGTTCTTGATCAGCTTCGCGAAGAGCTTGCCGCGCTTGGCATCGATCACGGCCTTCTTGTGCTTCGTCGTGGCCCATTTAGAGTGGCCGGACATCTGCCTGTCTCCTTCGCGTAACCAATCTCTGTCTCGACTCGGAGATCCTACTAGGACTACCGCGTCCGGTTCGCGCGCACCATGTCGACGAAGAGGCCGTGCACGCGGTGGTCGCCGGTCAGTTCCGGGTGGAACGACGTGGCGAGCGCGTTGCCCTGGCGGACCGCGACGATGTGGCCGTCGTGCTCGGCGAGCACCTCGGCCGCGGCGCCCACGGACTCCACCCAGGGGGCGCGGATGAAGACGCCCTCCACAGGATGGCCCTCGACTCCCCGGACGTCGACCGCCGCCTCGAAGGACTCGTTCTGCCGGCCGAAGGCGTTGCGGCGCACGATCATGTCGATCCCGCCGACGGTCTCCTGGCCCGAGCGCGGGTCGAGGATCTTGTCGGCGAGCATGATCATGCCCGCGCAGGTGCCGTAGACGGGCAGGCCGGCGCGCACGCGCGCGCGGAGGGGCTCCATCACGCCGAAGAGGACGGCCAGCTTGGAGATCGTCGTGGACTCGCCGCCGGGCAGCACGAGGCCGTCGACCTCGGCGAGTTCCTCGGGGCGCCTTACCGGCCTGGCCACGGCGTCGGCCGCGGCCAGGGCGACGAGGTGCTCCCGTACGTCGCCCTGGAGGGCCAGGACGCCGATGACAGGGACTTCGTTCGGCATGAGGGGATTACCAGCCGCGGTTGGCGTAGCGCTCGGCCTCGGGCAGGGTGTCGCAGTTGATGCCGACCATGGCCTCGCCGAGGTTGCGGGACGCGTCCGCGATGATCTTCGGGTCGTCGTAGAAGGTGGTGGCCTTCACGATGGCGGCGGCGCGCTTGGCCGGGTCGCCGGACTTGAAGATGCCGGAGCCGACGAAGACGCCCTCGGCGCCGAGCTGGCGCATCAGCGCGGCGTCGGCCGGGGTGGCCACACCGCCGGCGGAGAACAGCACGACCGGCAGCTTGCCGAGCTCGGCGACCTCCTTGACCAGCTCGAACGGGGCACGCAGCTCCTTGGCGGCGGCGTAGATCTCGTTATTGTCGCAGCCGCGGAGCTTGGCGATCTCGCCCTTGATCTGGCGGAGGTGGCGGACGGCCTCGACGACGTTGCCGGTGCCAGCCTCGCCCTTGGAGCGGATCATGGCCGCACCCTCGGCGATGCGGCGCAGGGCCTCGCCCAGGTTGGTGGCACCGCAGACGAAGGGGGTGGTGAACGCCCACTTGTCGGAGTGGTTGACCTCGTCGGCCGGGGTGAGGACCTCGGACTCGTCGATGTAGTCGACGCCGAGGGACTGCAGCACCTGGGCCTCGACGAAGTGGCCGATGCGGGACTTGGCCATGACCGGGATCGAGACGGCCTCGATGATGCCCTCGATCATGTCGGGGTCGGACATGCGGGCCACGCCGCCGTCCTTGCGGATGTCGGCCGGGACCCGCTCCAGCGCCATGACGGCGACGGCGCCCGCGTCCTCGGCGATCTTCGCCTGCTCCGGCGTGACGACGTCCATGATCACGCCGCCCTTGAGCTGCTCGGCCATGCCGCGCTTCACGCGGGCGGTGCCGGTCTCGGGAGCCTGGAATTCGGTGGTGGACACGGGTGACCTCACTGGTGGGAAAAGAGGGTTTTCTGCACCACCGAGGAAACGCGAGAGGACCAGGCCACAGCAAGGGCCAATGACAAGCCGGTGGATCGTTTTGAGCGCCGTGGCCGGTCAAGGGGCTAAAGCGGCGCGCTCAGGCGACGCGTTCCGCCAGCGCCGTGGGGGGCTCGTCGTCCATCTCGAAGGCCAGCGGGAACGGGGCGTGGCCGGCCAGCCGGAACCAGCGGACCTTGCGGTGCTCGCGGAGCCTGCGGGCGGCCCCCACGGCGTCGTTCAGGAAGCGGCGGGCCATGGGGACCCTGCGGACCGCCTCGGCCAGCTCACGGGCCGCCTCCTCGCCCCCCGGGGCCTCCCGGACGGACTCCACCTGGCGCGGGTCCTCGAACACCGCCCGCAGGGCCTGGCTGAGCTCGCTCTCCGCGACCTCCCGGTGCTCCTCCTCGGCCTGCCGGGCGGCGTGCGCGGCCTCGTACAGCACGATCGACGCGGCCGGGTCGAGCACCCCGGACGTCGCCAGCTCCTGCGCCACGGAGGCCCGCCTGAGCAGCTGGGCGTCGAGCGCGGCCCGCGCGGCGTCCATCCGCACGTGCAGCCGGTCCAGCCGTCCGGCCGTCCAGCTGAGGTACACCCCGATCGCCACGAGCGCGACGAGGATCCAGATGAGGGTTGCGGTCACGGGCGGCAAGGCTACCGGGGCGGGACGGGGCGCCGGTCACGCACTCGTCCCGCACCGGCGGGGTAGTCCCGGCGGTCAGTCCCGGGCCAGGCCGAAGCGGGCGCGCAGGCCCGGGCCCCGTTCGTCCGTGGCGACCGCCGCCGCTCCGGCGGTCACCGTCTCGTAGACCGAGAGAATGTCCGCGCCGACCGTCGACCAGTCGAACCGCCGGACGTGCGCGCTGCCCCGCGCGCGCAGTTCGGCCCGCCGCACCGGGTCCTCCAGGAGGCGTACGGCTGCCTCGGCGAGTGCGTCCGCGTCCTCGTTGGCGAAGACCTCGCCGGCCGCGCCCTGGTCGAGCACCTGGACGAAGGCGTCCAGGTCGGAGGCGAGGACGGGGGCGCCCGCCGACATCGCCTCGACCAGGATGATGCCGAAGCTCTCGCCGCCGGTGTTGGGCGCCACGTACAGGTCGACGCTGCGCAGGAAGCGCGCCTTGTCCTCGTCGCTGATCATGCCGAGGAACTCCACCCGCGATCGCAGCTCCACGGGCAGCGAGGCGACGGCCTCCTCCTCGTCACCGCGCCCCGCGACCAGCAGCCGGGTCCCCGGGCGGGCGGCGAGGATCTTCGGCAGGGCCCGCATCAGGACGGGCAGGCCCTTGCGGGGCTCGTCGATCCGCCCCATGAAGCCGATGGTCTCCCCCTGCCAGTCGGGGTTCGGCTCGGCCTTCGCGAAGAAGTCGACGTCGACGCCGTTGGGGATGACCACCGCGTCCCCGCCGAGGTGCTCGACCAGGGTGCGGCGGGCGTACTCGCTCACCGCGATCCGCGCGCTGATCTTCTCCAGGGCCGCCTGGAGGATGGCGTACGCGGCGATCATCGCGCGCGAGCGCGGGTTGGACGTGTGGAACGTCGCGACGATGGGCCCCTGCGCGGCCCAGCAGGTCAGCAGGCCCAGCGACGGGGACGTCGGCTCATGGATGTGGATCACGTCGAACTTGCCCTCGTGCAGCCAGCGGCGCACCCGCGCGGCCGAGAGGAACCCGAAGTTCAGCCGGGCCACCGAGCCGTTGTACGGCACCGGGACCGCGCGCCCCGCCGAGACGACGTACGGCGGCAGCGGGGTGTCGTCGTCGGCCGGGGCGAGCACGGACACCTCGTGGCCGAGGCGGATGAAGTACTCGGCGAGGTCGCGGATGTGGAACTGGACGCCACCGGGCACGTCCCAGGAGTACGGGCAGACGATCCCGATTCTCACGAGGGTCCCTTCGCCGGATCGAGGTCGGCGAGCCACAGCCGCTGGAGCATGTGCCAGTCCTCCGGATGGTCGGCAATCCCGGTGGCGAAGGCGTCGGCCAGCGCCTGTGTCATGACAGACGTCCGCTCGGCCCGCGTACCTGACTCGGGTACCTCGATCGGGGGATGCACGCGTCCCCGCATGACAGGTGAGTCGTCGTACCAGAGGGTGACCGGCAGGAGCAGCGCGCCGGTCTGCTGGGCGAGCAGCGCCGGTCCGGCCGGCATCCGGGCGCGCTCGCCGAAGAAGCCGACCTCGACGCCGGACGCGGACAGGTCGCGGTCGGCGACCAGGCAGACCAGGCCGCCGTCACGCAGCCGCCGGGCCAGGGTGCCGAAGGCGGAGGCGCCGCTGTGCGCCAGGACCTCCATGCCGAGTCCCTCGCGGTAGGCGACGAACCGGTCGTACAGCGTCTCGGGCTTCAGGCGCTCGGCGACCGTGGTGAACGGTGTCTCCAGTTTCGTGGTGACCCAGGCGCCGGCCAGGTCCCAGTTGGCCAGGTGGGGCAGGGCAAGTATCACGCCCCGGCCGGAGGCGAGGCCGTCGGTGAGGTGGTGGACGTCCTTGGGGTCGAAGCCGGTGCGCACCCGTTCGGCGCTCCAGGCCGGCAGCCGGAAGGACTCCATCCAGTAGCGCAGGTAGGAGCGCATGCCCGCGCGCGAGAGCTCGGCGAGCCGCTCGGGGCCGGCGTCGGGCACCACGCGCGCGTAGTTCGCCTCCAGCCGCAGGACACCGTTGCCGCGGCGTTTCCAGGCGAGGTCGGCGATGGTGGTGCCGAGCCGCACGGCGACCGGCTCGGGGAGCTTCTTGACGGTGCTCCAGCCGAGCCCGTACAGCGTGTCGGTGAGCCGTTCGACGGTGCTCACTTCGCCGCCTCACTCCCCCGCGACGCCTGCCCGGCCGGCCCCGGCTCTCCCCCGGCCTCCGCCTCTGCCTGCGCGTCGGTCTCTGCCTGTGCCTGGGCCTCCGCTTCGGCGGACTCGCGGCGCACCGTGACCACCCTCTGGACCAGCGTGACCAGGCTGCCGACGGCGACGATCCACAGGGCGATCGGCAGCAGCCACTGGATGCCCGGGACACCGAACTTGTGCAGGCCCGCGAAACCGGCCGCGACCAGCGAGATCACCAGTCGCTCGGCCCGCTCGACCAGCCCGTTGACGGCGACCGGCAGCCCGATCGACTCGCCGCGCGCCTTGGTGTACGACACCACCTGGCCGCTGGCCAGGCAGAAGATCGACACCGCGCACAGCAGGTTGTCGTCGCCCCGGCCCGCGTACCACAGGGCGAAGCCGCCGAAGATCGCTCCGTCGGCGACCCGGTCGAGCGTGGAGTCCAGGAAGGCGCCCCAGCGGCTGGACCGGCCCAGCTGACGGGCCATGTTGCCGTCGACCAGGTCGGAGAAGACGAACAGCGTGATGACGACCGTGCCCCAGAAGAACTCACCCATGGGGTAGAAGACCAGCGCACCCGCGACCACGCCGGCCGTACCGAGGAGGGTGACCGTGTCGGGGCTGACGCCCCTGCGGATGAGGAACGAGGCGAACGGTGTGAGGACACGCGTGAAGAATGCACGCGCGTACTTGTTCAGCATGGCCTTCCCGACGGTCGGTGTCGCCGCGGCCCCTGGTGGCCACTGGCTGGCCCATCGTAGCCACGCGCGCGCGTGACCGGCCGCCGGGCACCCGAAGCCGCCGGACGGGGCGTCACGCGCGGCACGGCCGGCGTCCGTCGTATGGACGGGGCGTGACGGGAGTGGAAAGCTCGAAGGACCGCGGGCGTCGCCGGAGCCGCACCGCCGCGGAGCCAGTGCGTCCGCGCCCACAGTGACCTCACCGTGCACGGGAGGCAGGATCATGGGCGACAAGGCACAGACACACCACCCCGGGGCCGCCGGCAGGGCTCTGACGGCCGACCGGCCCGCGTCCGTACGGAATGTGGTGCTGGTCGGCCACTCCGGAGCGGGCAAGACGACCCTGGTGGAGGCGCTCGCGCTGACCGCGGGCGCGGTGAACCGGGCGGGCCGTGTGGAAGACGGCGGCACGGTCTCCGACTACGACGACATCGAGCACCGGCAGCAGCGTTCCGTACAGCTCTCCCTGGTGCCCGTCGAATCGGACGGCATCAAGATCAACCTGCTCGACACCCCCGGATACGCCGACTTCGTCGGGGAGCTGAGGGCCGGTCTGCGCGCCGCGGACGCGGCCCTCTTCGTCGTCTCGGCCTCGGACGGCGTGGACGGCTCGACCCGCATGGTGTGGGAGGAGTGCGCGGCCGTCGGCATGCCCCGCGCGATCGTCATCACACACCTGGAGGCGGCCCGCGCCGACTTCGAGGAGATGACCCGGATCTGCGCGGAGGCGTTCGGCGGCGACGACCCCGACGCCGTCCTCCCCCTCTACCTGCCGCTGCACGGCCCCCAGGGTCCGGACGGGCACGCGCCCGTGACCGGGCTGATCGGGCTGCTCTCGCAGCGCCTGTTCGACTATTCGACCGGCGAGCGCAAGGAGTCCGAACCCGGCGAGGAACAGCTGCCCGGCATCGCGGAGGCCCGCGACCGGCTCATCGAGGGGATCATCGCCGAAAGCGAGGACGAGACCCTCATGGACCGCTACCTCGGCGGCGAACAGGTCGACGTCAAGACGCTCGTCGAGGACCTGGAACGGGCCGTGGCCCGCGGCACCTTCTTCCCCGTGCTGGCCGCCGCGCCCGCCGCCGACGGCGGCCGGCAGGGTCTCGGCACCGTCGAACTGCTGGAACTGGTCACCGGCGGGTTCCCCACCCCGTTCGAGCACCCGATGCCCGGCGTCACCACCGTCGACGGCGAGCGGCGCGAACTGAAGGCGTGCGACACGGACGGCCCCCTCGTCGCCGAGGTCGTCAAGACCTCCTCCGACCCCTACGTCGGCCGCATCTCCCTGGTCCGCGTCTTCTCCGGCACCCTGCGCCCCGACCAGCCGGTGCACGTCTCCGGGCACGGGCTCGCCGACCGCGGCCACGAGGGCCGCGCCCTCCACGAAGCCGACGAGAAGACCGGCGCGCTGTCCATGGCCTTCGGCAAACAGCAGCGCCCCGTCTCCCACGCGGTCGCCGGCGACCTGGTGTGCGTGGCCAAGCTGAGCCGCGCCGAGACCGGGGACACGCTCTCCGCCAAGGACGACCCGCTGCTGATGGAGCCCTGGCAGATGCCCGACCCGCTGCTGCCGCTGGCCATCCAGGCCCACAGCAAGGCCGACGAGGACAAGCTCTCCCAGGGGCTCGGCCGGCTGGTCGCCGAGGACCCGACGATGCGCCTGGAACAGAACCAGGACACCCACCAGGTGGTCCTGTGGTGCCTGGGCGAGGCCCACGCGGACGTGGCCCTGGAACGGCTGCGCAGCCGCTACGGCGTCCAGGTCGACGTCGTACCCCACCGGGTCTCCCTCAGGGAGACGTTCGCGCACAAGGCGGCCGGCCGCGGCCGGCACGTCAAGCAGTCCGGCGGGCACGGGCAGTTCGCGATCTGCGAGATCGAGGTGGAGCCGCTGCCCGGCGGGTCCGGCATCGAGTTCGTGGACAAGGTCGTCGGCGGCGCGGTGCCCCGGCAGTTCATCCCCTCCGTCGAGAAGGGCGTGCGCGCCCAGGCCGCCAAGGGGGTCGCCGCCGGCTACCCGCTCGTGGACGTACGGATCACCCTGCTCGACGGCAAGGCGCACTCGGTGGACTCCTCCGACGCCGCCTTCCAGACCGCGGGCGCGCTCGCCCTGCGCGAGGCGGCGGCGGAGACCCGGATCCACCTGCTGGAACCGGTCGCCGAGGTGTCCGTGCTGGTGGGCGACGACTACGTCGGCGCGGTGATGAGCGACCTGTCCGGCCGGCGCGGCCGGGTGCTCGGCACCGAACAGGTGGGCTCCGGGCGCACCCTCGTACGGGCCGAGGTGCCCGAGTTCGAGATCGGCCGGTACGCGGTTGACCTGCGGTCGATCTCGCACGGCACCGCCCGCTTCGGCCGTTCCTACGCGCGGCACGAACCCATGCCGCCGCAGATCGCCGAACGGATCCGCGAACAGGCGGGCGAGAAACCGTAGCCCGGCGCGGCTCGATGTGTCCCGTGGGCGGGCGGCTTCGGCCGTCCGCCGACGGACTGTCGGCGGCTGCGGATACGCTGATCACCTGATCCCGTCGTGCCGCAACGGTGCCGTACTCGTGCGACACCGGTACGACGGACCGGTCAACAGGTGTGCGGGGCGAGGAAGTCGGGAAGGCCGCAGAAGCACCGGCGGCGAGGGGGCGGGAATGTCGTTTTCAACCGAGTGGGACGGGCCGCAGGTGCCCGTCTCCGGCGACGAGGGCCAGGCGGCCACCTTCGCGCTGGCCTCGGCGGCCTACCGGGACAACGCCTTCGAGGACATCAAGAAGGCCGACAACGAATGGCACGAGTCGACCCTCAAGCCCGGCCGGCTGAACCTGCTGAAGCCGAACCTCGGCGAGGCGTTCTCCCGCGCGGTCGCCGACCGCATGCTCGGCCCCGGCCGCAAACCGCTCATCCAGTCCTTCGGCGCCGAACCCCAGGTCGTCGTCGAGCACTGCCTGGCCGCGAACAACATCCGCCGCGAACGCGACAACCGGCTCACCGCCGTCACCGTGCTCTGCGGACTGCTCTTCCTGCCCGGCATGCTGGGCTGGCTCCTCGTCTTCCAGCTGCGCACCCTCGTCACCAAACGCGACGACAAGCGGGCCGGGACGCTGGCCACCGCCCTGCTCCTCGGCGTCGGCGTGCTCGCCGCCCTCTTCCTGCTGAAGATGCCCTTCGGCGGGTTCTGGGGGTGGTACGCGCGCGCGGCCGTCGTCGCCCCCGTCCTCGGCTGGTTCTGGGCCAAGCAGATCTGCGAACGCACCGCAGGCGACCTGCGCGCCCGCTGGGACGGCCTGCTGTCCGGCAGCAGCGTCGGCGCCAAGGTCCCCGAGGCCGTGCCGCGCAGCCCCGGCGAGACCGCCGCCGAGCAGCTGCGCCAGTCACTGGCCCGGCTCAGCGCCGAACAGCAGTCCAACTCCGTCTTCTACGCCGGCCCCAAGGGCATACTCGGCATGGGCACCCGCTGGGGTTCCTGGCAGCTCGCCGAGGACCTCGTGCCGGCCGACCCCGACCGGGAGATCCACCCCTTCCGCAGCTGGGACGTCGTCAAGGCGATCCACGACCAGCTCCGCATGCTGGAGCGCGGCCCGCTGAACACCGGCGGCTTCCCCCGGCCCTCCATACGGCACTGGATCGTCACGCCGATCGGCGAGAACGCCAAGGCGGTGTCCCGGCCCGAGGGCACCGACGTCGACGTGTTCCAGGTCAAGACGCACGCGATACAGGAGATCTGCAACAAGCAGCAGTTCGGCAGCGGCGACCGGCACTACCTGGGCGTGCAGTGGACCCTGTGGGACGGGCAGCTGGTCATCACCATGCTGATCACGGTGACCGTGCTGCACGAGACGCTCCGCATCGAGGTCACCGGTCATGCCCTCGGCCCGGTGAACCCCCTGTTCACCACCAAGCCGGAGGCGCCGACCAAGGAGGTCTCCAAGTCCCTCAAGCCCTGGGAGACCCGCACGGTCGCGCTGCCGCTGATCGGCACCGACGAGGTGGTACGGCTCGCCGCGCGCGCCCCGCTGACCTGGTACCCGCCCGCGCTCAACTGGCTCGGCGGCTCCATCGTCCTGCCCGAGCCGTTCGGCCTGCGGCACTCCTGGGCCGACCAGCCCTGGCGGCACCGCTTCATGGCCGACGACGCGCTGCGCGCAGCCACGCCGGTGCTGCGGGTGGTGCACGCGGCGGCGATCCGCGTCCTCGACGAGAACGGGGTGAACACGGAGAAGTTCGGTACGCGGTCGGCGTTCCTCAGCGGGGCGGTGCAGGATCCTACGCCGCGGAAGGCGGACGTCTACGACGCGTGAGCCTCCGGCGGTTCGGCGGTTGTTCTTGGTGCGGGTGGGTTCGGCGGCCGGTTCGGGGGCTGCCGCCTTCCTGCCCCCGCGTGACGGGGTCCGGCCCTTCGAGTTCGTCCGCGGGTGCGTGGGGGCTTGTCGCGCAGTTCCCCGCGCCCCTTTCAGGGGCGCTGCCGCACCGCTGGTCGCGCCCACGCGGCGGAGCCGCACATCGACACAGCCCCGCGCCCCTTTCAGGGGCGCTGCCGCCCCCCTGGTCGCGCCCACGCGCC